>NZ_JADNQM010000099.1:0-1185 GCF_046269425.1 Amycolatopsis sp. cmx-11-12
GATCAGCCAGGCGTGGTTGGCGGGGAACCGGCCGGAGGGGAAATGTGCGAGGGCTGCGTCGTTGAGGTCGGCGAAGACTTGCTCGATGATCGCGTGCTTGCGGTGATACTCGTCGGCGGTGTGCAGGTCGAAGCCGGTGTCGGTGAACACGGCGTGGTAGTTGAAGACGCGGAACAATTCGCCCTGGTCGTTCCGCTTGAATCTCGGGGTGCGGCGGACCAGCAACCGTGCGGTGACCTGACGGCCGGGGTTCTCGGCGGTGTGGACGAACGCGGTCAGCGTGGTCTCGGCGATCTCGGCATGGGTGATCAACTCGCCGGATAACGGGTCGGGGATCGGGTGCCGGTAGGCGATCTCGGTCCAGGCGTCCTCGCCGATCCGGTCGATCACGGTCTTCACTGCCGCGTTTTTCTGGGCGGTGACCGAGAAATATGCGCCCGCTTTGCGGATCGCGGCGATGATCGGGCCGGTGAAGAACGCGGAATCGGCGCGGACCACGATCCTGCCGGTCGCCCCGGCCCGGCGCGCGAGCCCGATCGCCTCGGTGATCATCGACGCCGCCCCGCGGCGGGAATCGCAGTTCCCGCCACGCAACCGGGCGGCCAGGATGACCGGTGCGGAGACCGGGCTGGAGAGGGTGGCGACCAGGTGGTTCAGGCCGCGGACCCCGTTATAGGCGAACCCGCTGCCCTGCTTGGCATGACCGTAGGTTTCCTTGATCTTGGCGTCGATATCGATAAACGCCAGCTGACCGGCACCAGACAACAGCGATGGAACCCGCTCGGCCAGCCGCACCAGCGTGTCGGCGGCGGCCGAGGCGAGCTGAGCGACGTGGCCGTGAGTGAACCCTCGCAACCACGAACCACACGTCGAGGGTGCCCGAAGACCGGTGAACAACCGGCGCATCCCACCGTGCCGGATCACATCCAGATCCTCGATCGAGTCCCCGCCGGCGACCATGCCCGCCACCACCGACAGTGCTTTCGCGCCCGTGTTCGCGCCGACCGGAATCCCCAGGTCAACCCGGCCTTCGATCAGCCCGCCCAGGCCGATGTCCTCGGCCAGCCGCAGCACCGGCACCAGCCCCGCGCACGACACGAGACTTTCATCATCGAACCTCACCGACACCGATCCGGCAGTATGAGATGATCGCATCCAGCAGATGCCCTCTCGCTCAGTGGTTTT
>NZ_JADNQM010000100.1:0-1134 GCF_046269425.1 Amycolatopsis sp. cmx-11-12
GTTTCTGGCAGGGAACAGGTCGATAGGGTTTAGCGTGATTTTCAGGGGATGTAACTGGTAAAACTGGGTGAGAAGCTGGAGAGCGGCAGATTTTTAAGTTTTTTCCGGAGTAAGGCCGTAGGCTGATATTTTTAAGGAGGGTCAGTCGGGTCGTACAGGGGGAGGAGGTATTACTGTTGGAGGTATGTTTTAGAGGTAATTATAGAGATGATGATATTTTATTTGTATTTATGATTTGTATATTGTGTTTATTGAATATTTATTAAAGGTTATTTGAATTGATTTGTAATTATGTGAATTGTATGTGAAATTTTTTATTTGTATGGTTATTTTAAAGTTGTTTTTAGTCGGAGTTTATGTGAGGATATATATGAATATTAGATTAGTATATGTATTAGTTGATGATTATGTTTTATAAGTTATGGATATGGAGATGTTGAATTAATAATGTGGATATATGTGGAGATATGTGTTAGGACTGATTTAATACGAGAAGTAGTTTTTTTTTTAAATAATATATATGTTTTGTTTTTAGATCTGAGATTGTCGTATGTATTTTAGATGTGGATTGATTTATTTAGGGGTTATTAAACGTTACGCCGTAACAGGGTAGTTATAAAGGTAGTTTTCGGGTTTGTTAAGAAGTATGTTATGAGATATGGTTAATTAAGATGGGATTTGTTTTTTTCTGATTGAGAGTGATATTTCTGGGTTTTTCGAGTGATCGGATCCGAAAATGTATGGTTATGTTACGTACGGTTAAGAGTTAATTTATAAAGGGATTCCGAATTACAGGATCGAGAAAGAGCGGTCGGTTTGAAGTTAGATTAAATATCGTGAGGTAAAGGGAATAGTATGTATATTATGTTGTGATGGTTTGTCTGATATGATTTTCGTGTGCGTATAGGAGTTGGTACGTTTTGTTAGAGGTCGTTACCGATTATTGGGCCGAGTAGGAGTATTCGGGTTATGTTTATACGTATCCGAATTTATAGGGTTATATATTTAAGGGGTTGGAAGTTTAATTCGGATCTGATCCGAGTTGGATTAGGTTTAGGAGTATTAATGGGTTTCGGATTCAGAGGTTTATCAGGAATTTTTATAAATAGAGGGGTGGGGGCGTTTTAGGGTTTA
>NZ_JADNQM010000101.1:0-1128 GCF_046269425.1 Amycolatopsis sp. cmx-11-12
CCGGGACCTCGAGATATTCCACAGCCGGCAACGCCGCCATCCCAAAGTCGGATACCTCACCCCGGTCGAGTCTGAAAGACTCCGCGAACTACAACAAGCCGCCTGACACACCACAGACGACGGTCCGGAGAATCGGGACAACCCCAAGCGTCGGTATCCGGTGAACGAGGCCAGGGTTCGTTCGATCACCCGGCGGCGCTTTCCGAGTTTCTGGCTGAACTCGATGCCGTTGCGGGCGATACGGACCTTGATTCCTCGGTCGTGGAGCCAGTGCCGCGGGTCGGGTTGGCCGTAGGCCTTGTCGACGGGCAGTTAGGCCGACTTGTGGCGCCGTGGACCGCAGCGGAACTCGATCGCCGGAATCGCCATCACCAGCGGTCTGAGCGCATAGGAGTCGCGCGTGTTGGCGGCGGAGACGGCGACTGCGAGCGGCAACCCGGCACGGTCAGAGAGGGCGTGGATCGTCGAGCCGGCTCTGCCGCGGTCCACCGGGCTGGAACCCGGTCATGGATCCTCTATTCTCGCCCGTACGCAGGCCCCATCCACGATAGCGCGACTCCAGGCGAGAAGGCCCTTGCAGCCGAGTCGTCCAGTATCGCGTAGTGCAAACGCCGCCGCAGTCCGGCTTTGGAACACTGGTCGAACCGACGATGCGCGGTCTGGAGCGGGACCCGAACGATGGCGGAAGATCCCGCCACGCACACCCGCTGGTCAGGACACACACGATCGCGGTGAACACCGCACGAGGGGCTACCGGGGTAGTGCCACCACCCTGCGGACGCGCTTCAAACTCCACAATCAGCGGCTGCACAAGGGCCCACAGCTCATCCGGAACCATCTGTAACGACAAACCACGAACGATCAACCACAGCCAAGATCATCGCTCACCAGCGACCGATCACCACGTAAGACACCCTCTTAGTAGTGCCAGGCACCACTCAGCATCAGCCGAAGACGCTGGCCGAGTTGCAGCACCAACACCAACAGCACCAGCCGCCTGGTGAGCGGCCCCGGTCCTTCCGGACAGCGGACCAACTAGAGTTCGTGTCTGGAAGAGAGGGTGTCCGTGTCCAAGAAGAGTCGTCGGTCGTTTACTCCTGAATTTAAGGAGGAGACGGCGAGATCGGT
>NZ_JADNQM010000102.1:0-1119 GCF_046269425.1 Amycolatopsis sp. cmx-11-12
CTAGTGTCGCGCGTCGTTAGTTGGTTTACGGTCGTGGGTTTGCGATGATGGGTCATGCCTTCGTCGGGTTTGGTGATCAGTGGTGAGGATCGGGCGGTCTTGGAGTCGTGGGCTCGGTCGCGGGCGATCCGGGCCAGTCATGTTGAGCGGGCCCGGATCGTGCTTGCGGTCGCGGACGGGAACGGGACCGCGGGTACTGCCCGGCTGGTCGGGGTTTCTCGTCCGACGGTGATCAAGTGGCGTGACCGGTTCGCCGCGCACGGCCTGGCGGGTTTGGATGACGAACCTCGTTGCGGGCGGCCGAAAACCGTGGACGATGCCGGGATCATCGCGGCGACGCTGGAGCCGCCGCCGGAGGCGTTGGCGGTGACGCACTGGTCGAGCCGGCTGCTGGGCCGATACCTCGGCATCGGGGACGCGACCGTGGCCAGGGCGTGGCGCAAGTATCACGTGCAGCCGTGGCGGCGGGGGACGTTCAAGTTCTCCACCGACCCGGAACTGGAGGCCAAGGTCCGTGACGTGGTCGGGCTTTACCTGAATCCGCCAGAGAAGGCGCTCGTGTTGTGCGTGGACGAGAAGTCTCAGATCCAGGCACTCAACCGCACAGCGCCGATGCTGCCGCTGCGCCCCGGGCTGCCGGAGAGGGCCACCCACGACTACCAGCGCAACGGGACCACGACCCTGTTCGCGGCACTGGAGATCGCGACCGGGAAGGTCACCGATCAGTGCTACGACCGGCACGGCAAAGCCGAGTTCCTCGACTTCCTCAAAAAGGTCGCCAAGGCCTACCCCCGCCGCGAACTACACGTCGTGCTGGACAACTACCACACCCACAAACACGCCGAGGTCAACGCCTGGCTGGCCAGGAACCCGAGGATCACGCTCCACTTCACACCCACCTCGGGCTCCTGGCTGAACCTGGTCGAGGTGTTCTTCGGCATCATCACCCGCCAGGCGATCCGCCGCGGATCCTTCGACAACGTCAAAGAACTCGTCACCGCGATCCGCGCCTTCATCGACGGCTGGAACAACCGCTGCCACCCGTTCACCTGGACCAAGACCGCCGACGAAATCCTGCCCCACGCCACCCGTCAACGAACATCAGACGCGCGACACTAG
>NZ_JADNQM010000103.1:0-1115 GCF_046269425.1 Amycolatopsis sp. cmx-11-12
CGGAGGTATCTCCGGCGGCGCTGAGGCTGCCCGCGGAAGGAGTCACCGAAGCCGGAGTCGTCGACCTCGGCACGGACGGGGTCGCCATGGTCGCGGTGGCCAGCACGGTGAATTTCGCGCTCCGCACACCGGGCGAGCAGGAGGCGCTGGTCGCGTCCTTCGGCCGATATCTGCACTCGATCTCCGCGCCGGTGCAGGTGCTCATCCGAGCCGAACGGCTGGACCTGAGCCGGCAGATCAACGACCTGTGCGAAGCCGCACCCGGTCTACCGCATCCGATGCTCGAAACGGCAGCGCGGGAGCACGCGACCTATCTCGACCAGTTGCGCCGCTCCGCTGACCTGCTGCGCCGCCAGGTTCTGCTGGTGCTCCGCGAGCCGGTCCGCGCGACCGGGCCGACCGACGGGCTCGGCGGCGCGTCCCCGTTTGCCGCGCTGCGGGCTCGGCGCGCCCACAGCCGGGACGCTGAGGTCACCGACACCGCGCGGCGCTCGGCGGAAACCCGGCTCGTGCGGCGGCTGGGTGAAGCGACAGAACTGCTCGCCCCCGCGGGGATCACGGTTACGCCACTGGACGCGGGCCAGGCCACCGCCGTACTAGCCACCGCGTGCAACCCCGACAGCCTGATCCCACCCTCGACGGGGCTGGCCGGCGCGGACGACGTGATCACCACCGCTGCCACCGACCCCTACGACGAGCCGCCAGTCCATTACCGAAGCACGGCCAGCCGGGGCGGGCGCGACAGCGTGTCGCCGGAGTCGACGGCCCTGGATGAATGGGAGGGCGGCGACCTATGAGCCGGAAACTCGGCCGTACTCGAGGCCGCGAGACGCAGCACGCGAAAGCACCAGTGGGCAGGGCCAGTGCGTTCACCCCGGACTCGCTGTCGGTCGCGCCCCGGCACCTGGAGATCGGCGGCGAATGGGTCGCGTCCTTCGCGATCACCGGCTATCCGCGCGAAGTCCACGCAGGATGGCTACAGCCGCTACTGTCCTATCCCGGCCGTGTCGATGTGTCGCTGCACATCGAACCGATCGATCCCGTCACCGCCGCCAACCGGCTCAAGCGCCAGCTGTCCAAGCTGGAGTCAGGGCGGCGACACACCTCGGACAAGG
>NZ_JADNQM010000104.1:0-1069 GCF_046269425.1 Amycolatopsis sp. cmx-11-12
CTGCGGGTGATGACACGCACCTTTCCGATGATCCCGTTCAGGGACTTCTTGGATGGATACGTATACACTATTTTCTTGTTGAGAGTTCCAGCTTTATGGCGCCGCTGGATGCGGAACCCGAGAAAGTCGAAACCCTCATCGATATGCACGACACGGGTCTTCTCCACTGCCAGGGTCAGCCCTATTGACTGGAGAAGATCGGCGACCTCGTCGCGCAGAGCCCGGGCCAGACGCTCCGGCCCGTGCACCAGAATGACGAAATCATCCGCGTAGCGGACGAGTTTAAAGGTCGCCCCGCCCTTATTGTCACGGAACCGTTTCCGCCGCTGTGCGGCACCGGCTTCATCGACGCCGACACTGAAGGCATCCCATTTCGCCTGGAAATGGTCGTCCAGTGCCGATAACACGATATTCGCCAGCAACGGGGACAGGATCCCGCCCTGCGGTGTTCCCGTGTGGGTGTCCCGATCCACGCCATCCTCGGACAGGACCCCTGCCTTGAGGAAGGCCTTGACCAAGCCCAGGACTCGTTTGTCCTTGACACGGCGACGCACCCGGTCCATCAGGGCCACGTGGTCGATCTTGTCAAAACACGCCTCGATATCCGCCTCGAACACCCAAACATAATGTCGGGAGGCGAAGTGGTGAACCTCGGCGATCGCGTCCTGCGCACGATGCTTCGGGCGGAACCCGTGACTGACGGGCTGAAAATCCGCCTCGAAGATCGGCTCCAGCAACAGCTTCAGTACCGCTTGCACGACCCGGTCCGCTGCTGTCGGAATACCCAGCCGACGTTTCCTGGTGGTGCCCGGCTTCGGAATCAGCCGTTCCCGCACGGGATGCGGAACAAACGTCCGGTCTTTCACATCCAGACGCAACGCCGCGAGGAAATTGACACCCTCCCGCGGGAGATCATTCGGGGCGACCCCGTCAACTCCCGCGGTGCGGCCACCTGCATTTCCCCGGACTCGTTCCCATGCGTGCACCAGAAACGCCGGATCATACATAAGATTGTACAGATCGCTGAACACGCGACCCGGATCCCGGGTCGCCCACAAGTGCAGTTTGG
>NZ_JADNQM010000105.1:0-1064 GCF_046269425.1 Amycolatopsis sp. cmx-11-12
TGGGGGCTTTTCATCCTGTTGGGGCTGGTCAGTGTGGTTGACAGCGGCGATTGTGGTTGTGGTGTAACAGGGTGGGGAGCTGTCAGTGTGGTGGCTGGAACGTGAGGGAGCCCTCGACAGTTGATCAAGGTGTGACGCAAGATGCAACCGTCGAGGGCTCCGGTCCCATTGTCTACCAGGCCGCGTTGCCGGTCTCGAGCAGCCTGCTGCGCATGATCACGGGCCTGCTGCGCCAGTACCTGAAAGACATCGGATCACGCTGGCGCGCGGCCACTCCCGGCCGCCAAGCCATCCTGGCCCTGGCCTGGCTGCGCCATGACCAGCGACTGGCCGATCTGGCCGGCGGCAACGAGGTGTCCGCCTCGACCATCCGCCGCTGGGGCCTGGACGTCATCCGGGTGCTGGCCGATAAGGCACCGCGGCTGGATCGGGTGCTGGCCCGCCTGGCTGTCACGGGTGCCACGGTGGTGCTCGTCGACGGCACCCTGATCCCGACCCGGCGGCGCACCGGCACCGCGAACCGACCGAACTACAGCGGCAAACACAAACATCATGGCCTGAATGTCCAAGCCCTCACCGATATCCACGGCCGGCTGCTCTGGCTCTCCCCGCCCCTTCCCGGCAAGACAGCCGACATCACCGCCGCCCGTCGGCATCGGCTGCTGGACCGGCTGCACCACCACGGCTTGGCGGCGATCGCTGACAAGGGCTACCAAGGCTGGCACAAAGACCTACGCGGCCAGCACGATCGCGATCAGATCGTGCTCACTCCCTACAAAGCCGAGGTCAACCGTCCCGTCACCGATCCACAGAGAACGGCCAACACCGTCCTCAACGGACTCCGCAGCAGGGTGGAAACCGGGTTCGCCACCCTGAAAACCTGGCGCATCCTGAACAAACTCCGACTCCACACCCGCCACGCCAGCACCCTGCTACGAGCCTTGCTCGTGCTCATCCAGCACGAACAACGCACCCGGCACATCTGACAAGCACCACCCCACCCCGGCATTAACACACCCGGTCAACCCCACCCCACCAGCCAAGACCAAGATGAAAAGTCCCCA
>NZ_JADNQM010000106.1:0-979 GCF_046269425.1 Amycolatopsis sp. cmx-11-12
ACGGCGAGGAAGGCGTGGGCGAGCATCGCCATGGCCGTCCAGCGGTGCCAGGAGGTCCAGCGTCGGACCTGGTGCTGGTCGAGCCCGGTGAGGCCTTTGCCGGTCTGGAAGGATTCCTCGACTGTCCATCTGCGGCCCGCGACCTGAACCAGGATCCGTAGCGGCACGGGTTCGGGCGAGTAGCAGCGGTAGAACGCCAGCTCGCCGGTGGTGCGGTGACGGCGGATCAGCAACCACCGGCACCCGTCGGGCTCGTCGGTGTCGATGTCGGCGAAAGCCCAGTCGTAGTAGCGATTCCCCTTCGCCCCGGCGCCGGCGGAGAGGCGTTGCCAGACGTGCTTGGGCAGCCTCGCGGCGACACCGTCAGCGCGCAGCACGCCTGCTGGAGTGCTGACCCGGCGGTCGCAGCCGATGGCGAGAACGTAGCCGACACCGCGCTTTTCCAGGTTCTTGCGCAGGCTGGGGTCGGCTCCGTAAACCTCGTCCCCGGCGACCCACTGTGCACGGACGCCGGCGTCGAGAGCGCGCCCGATCATGGTGGTCGCCAGCGCGGGTTTCGTCGCGAACGCGGTGTCGTCAGGGATTCCTGCGCCTGCGCGGCGGACGGGATCGGTGGTCCAGGATTTCGGGAGGTAGAGGGCCCGGTCGATGAACGCGTGCCCGGCGTCGGTGGCGTAGGTGAGGTAGACCGCGACCTGGGCGTTCTCGATGCGACCCGCGGTGCCGGTGTATTGGCGTTGCACTCCGACGGTGTGGACGCCTTTCTTCAGGTCACCGGTTTCGTCGACGACCAGCACGGCACCGGTGTCGCCGAGGTGTTCGGTGACGTAGTCGCGCAGGTCGTCGCGGACCTCCTCGGCGTCCCAGACTGCTTTGCGCAGCAGGTGTTGTATCCCGTCGGGGGTGTCGTCGCCGGCGTGTTCGGAGATGGTCCAGCAGTTCTTGTCCGGCAGGTCCGACAGCAACCCGAGCAGCAGTG
>NZ_JADNQM010000107.1:0-975 GCF_046269425.1 Amycolatopsis sp. cmx-11-12
CGATACCCACGGTTGGCGCGATTTCGAAAGCGCGGATGCGACTGGGTTCGGAGCCATTGAGGTTGTTGTTCGAGCGGGTCGCTCAACCGATGGCGAAACGGTCCACGCCGGGTGCGTGGTTGCGTGGTCTTCGAGTCATGGCCGTTGACGGTGTCATTTTCAATCTTCCGGACACCGAAGACAATGAGGAGGGTTTCGGCCGGTGCGGAGGGAAGAATCCCGCGCCGTTTCCGCAGGCGCGGGTCGCAGCACTGGTCGAATGCGGTACTCGCGCGGTGGTGGCCGCCGAGATCGATCCGTGGAAGGAGCAGGAGCGGGCGCAGGTCGCGCGGCTGCTGCCTGTGTTCGAGCCTGGCATGCTGGTCCTCGCCGACGCCGGGTTCTACAGCTACGAGCTGTGGAAGGCCGCCGCGGAAACAGGTGCGGGACTGGTCTGGCGAGTCCAGTCCGAGCTCAACCTTCCTGTGTTGTCGGTTCTGGCCGACGGATCGTACCTGTCCGAAGTCGGCGATCCGCGGCAGAAACGCCATAACCGTGAATATGAGCGGAAACGTCGCGCCAGCGGTATAGCGGTCGACTACATTCAGCTCCGGGTCATCGAATACGAGATCCCCAACCGGGATGGCCGGAACGAGATCATCCGGCTGATCACTACAATCCTGGAACCAGTCGAAGCGTCGGCTGCGGAACTCGCTGCTGTCTATCACGAGCGATGGGAAGAGGAGTCGGTTTTCGATGAGATCGAAACCCATATCCGTGGCGGCTCAACCGTGGTATTACGATCGAAACATGCCGACACGGTGCGGCAGGAAATCTGGGCTCTTCTGCTAACCCACTACGCGATACGGCATCTTATGACCGAAGCGGCGGAACAGGCCGATATCGACGTCGACAGGATCTCCTTTATCCGCTCTTTCCGGGCGGTCCGCCGCCAGGTCAGTGACCAGGCGGCGTTTTCCCCCCGAAACACTTCAT
>NZ_JADNQM010000108.1:0-933 GCF_046269425.1 Amycolatopsis sp. cmx-11-12
GGATAAGGGGAATTTGATTGTTTAATTAAAATAAAGTATTGCGATGGTTTTTGCGGATGCTGACGTAATGTGATTTCTGTTCAGTGTTCTGAATGTTAAAGTGAAGAAATTTAATTAAGCGCGGGTAAACGGCGGGAGTAATTATGATTTTTTTAAGGTAGTTAAATGTTTCGTTATTTAATTAGTGACGCGTATGAATGGATTAACGAGATTTTTATTGTTTCTGTTTATTATTCAGCGAAATTACAGTTAAGGGAACGGGTTTGGCGGAATTAGCGGGGAAAGAAGATTCTGTTGAGTTTGATTTTAGTTCGATTTTGTGAAATGATTTGAGAGGTGTAGGATAAGTGGGAGTTTTCGGGCGTAAGTGAAATATTATTATTTTTAATGTTATTTTATTTATTTCGTGAGTCGGAAGTGGGGTATTGTTTTTTTTTTTGGTTTTAAGGTTTAGTTTTGTTGGGTCGATTCGGGTGGAAGATATTGTTAGGTGGGGAGTTTGGTTGGGGCGGTATATTTGTTAAAAGATAACGTAGGTGTTTTAAGATGAGTTTAACGAGAATAGAAATTTCGTGTGGAATAAAAGGGTAAAAGTTCGTTTGATTTTGATTTTCAGTACGAATACGAATCGTGAAAGCGTGGTTTATCGATTTTTTAGATTTTCGGAGTTTGAAGTTAGAGGTGTCAGAAAAGTTATTATAGGGATAATTGGTTTGTGGTAGTTAAGCGTTTATAGCGATGTTGTTTTTTGATTTTTCGATGTCGGTTTTTTTTATTATTGTGAAGTAGAATTTATTAAGTGTTGGATTGTTTATTTATTAATAGGGAATGTGAGTTGGGTTTAGATCGTCGTGAGATAGGTTAGTTTTATTTTATTGATGATCGTGTTGCGATAGTAATTTAATTTAGTATGAGAGGAATCGTTGATTTATA
>NZ_JADNQM010000010.1:0-293910 GCF_046269425.1 Amycolatopsis sp. cmx-11-12
CCCAGCCGCCTAGCACGTGTCGCGAAAGCCACTTTCGCGACATCTGACGTCCCGAAAGTGGCTTTCGCGACACATCAGGTCAGGAGCAACGATTCAGCGGCCGTCCATGAAGGAATTGGGACGTTGATTGTCCCAATTCCTTCATAGACGAGCAGGTGGGGTTCATTCAGCGATGAGTGACCGGATTCCAGCATCAATTTACGGCGCGAATTTCTGACACGCGACACTAGAGACAACCGAGCCGACGCGAGAGCATGTTCACTCCCCGTCGGCGACCCGTCCGGGTCCTGCCGCTTCCCGGTCCGACCAGGGTAAACACGTCAGAAACACGCCCGCGCCATCAACCTTGAGTTCCTGACATTGACCTTGAGGGTAAACAAGGAGGCCTTCACGACCTTGACGGAATCAACCGTCTAGTCGTCACCGAGTCTGGCCACCCGGGTGGCCAGGTGGGCGGCGAGCCGTTCGTCCGGCCGGGAAAGATCGACCTCCAGTGCGGCTTTGATCCGCTCGAGCCGATGCAGCACGGTGTTGCGGTGCACGCCCAGCACGATCGCGGTCGTGGTCGCCGAGGACTCGTGGTCGAGGTAGCAGCCAAGGGTCCGCACCAGTTCCCCGCTGGGGTCCGCCGTCGTCAACGGTTCGAGCAGCCCCGTCGCCGCCTCCCGGAGCGGCCCCGAGCCGTACCACCCCGCCAGCAGACGCTTCACGCTCATGGCGTCGATATGCTCGACGGCTCCGGCGACATCGTGGGTTCGGGCGAGCACGCAGGCCTGATTCGCCTCGTGCAGCGAGGCCTTCAGTCCGGCGGTTCCGAGGTACGGGTGTCCGATTCCCGCGCACAGCCGACGCTCGGCGCGTTCCTCTCCCAAGAGCGCCCGGCGGATGGTGCGGGCGAGGGCCGGGCCGTCGGCCGGGTCGGGTTCGGTGTCGGAGGTGAGCCAGAACGCCCATCCCTCCGGCCGCTCGACCAGGCTCGCACGGGTGCCGTGGCGCGCGAGCGCCTGCTCGATTCGGGGTGCCAGGTCGTGCGGGCGTGGCCGTCCCGCGGGCTGGTTGAGTGCCACGTGCACGGCCGTGTGCCAGCCGGACAGGCGCCAGCCCGCCGCGGTCGCCCGCTCGACCGTGCGGCGTGGTGGCGCGTCGGCGTGTTCGAGGACCTCGGTCAGCAGAAGCGCGCGCTGGCTGCTGGCCCGTTCCGCGGTGAGCGCCTCCGTCGCCAGGTACGCGGTGAACGCCCACGCGCCGATCCCCAACGCGTTCCGTGTCGAGTCGGTCAGCGGCGATCCGGACGGCAGCCTGGCGACGAGCCACAGGTTGGCTGGCCCGTCCTGGGTGAGGACCAGGGGCTGGAGCAGAAGTCGTTGCCGTTCCTCGGTGTCGAGGTGGAACGGCGCCGGATGATGTCGCAGTTGTTCCAGGGACGTGAGTGCTTCGCCGGTCGCCGCGTCGCCGCCGACCACACGACCTTCGCCGTCCACCAGCGCGACCGGGCAGTTCAGTGTCGCGGCGAGGACCCGGACCAGTGCGTCCGGGTCCTGGCGGGCGGTTCTCAGGCGGTTCGCCACGTCGTTGAGTTGCCGTGCGCCCGCCACTTCCGGGCGCCTGAGGTGCGGGTCCAAGGCGGCGATGACCGCCGCGGTGTCGACCCGGTCCAGCAGGATGACCGGGATCCCCAGCTTGTCGGCGAGGCGCTGGGTGGCCAGCGGGACCGGGGTCGCCGGCCGTTGCAGGACCAGCCCGGCGATCTCGGCATGGCGCCCGAACCGGAGCGCCAGGTCGGTTCCCGGATCGGTGGCGTCCAGCCTTCCCGGTTCGAACACCACGAGGGTGCCTGGGCCGAGATCGCCCACCTGACGGGCAGAGGTACCGGGTATCACCGCCCGCAGCGGGGTGTCCAGGCCGTCGGCGCCGCCGAGCAGTTCGTGGCCGGGCAGCAGCCCCAGCGCCAGCAACTGCCCGAGACTGATCCACATTCGTTCATTCTGCCCTGTTCGACGAGGGTTCGAGCGCCTGTCCGGGGTGGGCGCGGACGCCGTCCCAGCGCACGAGGCGGCCTCGCTGGAGCACACCACGGACGCGGGAGCGGTAATCGGTGAAGTCGAACGGGTCACCGTCGAGCAGCACCAGGTCGGCCCGGCGGCCGATGGTCACGGCCCCGATCTCCCTTTCGCGGCCGAGCAACCTCGCGGCCGACGACGTGGCGGCGCGGAGAACGGCGTCGGGCTTTATACCCGCCGAGCTCAGCAGTTCCAGCTCGCGGAGGTTGGCCCCGTGGGTGAAGACGCCGCTGTCGGTGCCCATGGCGATGGGGACGCCGGCCTCGGCGGCGAGGCGCACCGAAAGGCGGTGCGCCTCGACGACCTCGCGGACCTTGCGCACCACGGCATCGGGCATGGCGGCGCCTGCCTCGATCTGCTCGATCAGGGCGACCGGCGCCAGCATCGTCGGCACCAGCCAGGTGCCGGCGGCCAGCATCATTTCGATCGCCTGTTCGTCGAGGTAGATGCCGTGTTCGATGCTGCGGGCCCCGGCATGGATGGCGTTCTTGATCCCGCTGGCGCCCTGCGCGTGCGCCATCACGGCCAGTCCGGCCCTGGCGGCCTCGGCGACGCAGACCGCCAGTTCCTCGTCGTCGAAATGGGCGTGTCTTGGGTCATCACGGGGTGACAGGACGCCGCCGGTCGTGCAGATCTTGATCACGTCGGCACCGGCGCGCACCAGTTCCCGCACCCGCACCCGCATCTCGTGTGGCCCGTCGACCACCATGTCCGGGCGGCCGGCGTGGGCAGTCATGAGGCGCAGGCACTCCCCGTTCGGCAGCCAGCCGTCGGTGTGGCCGCCGGTCTGGCCGAGCACGGTGATGGAGATGGCGAGCTCCGGTCCGTCGAGCAGGCCGTCGGCGAGCGCGGCCTTCACTCCCAGATCCGCGCCACCGGCGTCGCGGGCCGAGGTGATCCCGCAGTCCAGCAGGGCACGCAGGTTCTCGGCGGCCGCGAAGAACTGGTACGTGAACGGTTCCTGCATCATTTTCAGCCGGTCCGCGCCGGACATCACGACGTGCACGTGGCAGTCGATGAGCCCGGGCAGGACGGTCAGCCCGGTGACGTCGATCCCGGTGTCGGCGTCCAAACCGAGCCCCACGTCGGCGATCCGGCCGTCCTCGACGACGACGTCCGCGTCGGACACCGTTTTCCCGTCGAACACCCTGCCGCCATGCAACACGACACGGTCCACGGCGCTCACCGCCGGTCCAGCAGCGGGCCGACGGCCTTCACCTGCACTCGCGCGCTCGCGCCGGGCAAGTAGGCCATCGGGATCTCGTTGACGAGGGTGATCCGCACCCGGCCGGGATCCGCACCTGCCCGCACCGCGGCGTCGATGGCGTCGTTCTTCGCCTGATCCAGGCAGGCTTCGCGACTGCTGTCCGCGAACTGGAAGGCGCGATCGACAGTTCCGGAGACCTCCGCGATGGCCGCGCCGATCGCGTTGGCCACCCCGGCGTGCTCGTGCCGGTAGACCTTGCTCACCCCGGGGATCGCGTCGGGAATCAGATGGGCTCCGCCGCCGACGGCGACCAGCGGGATGTCCTGGCGGGCGGCCTTGATCCGGTCGGCGAGCACCTGGATCCGGTCGTCGACCCAGCCGATCGCGGCGTCCACAAGGGACGGAGCGACATCGGCAACGCGGCCGGCGTCGCCGATGTCGGCCCGCCCGGCGAGGACCGAGATGTCGGACAGGGTGAGCGTGTCACCGCCGAAGACCCGCGCGCGGTTCACCAGCTGGTAGCCGACGCTGTCCGGGCCGACGGCCAGCTCCGGCTCGGTGCGCACGACGGTGCCGCCGCCGAGGCCGATCGAGATCAGGTCGGGCATCCGGTAGTTGGTCCGCACCCCGCCGATCTCCACGGCCATCGCCGACACCCTGGGAAAACCGTCCACGAGCAGACCAACGTCGGCCGAGGTGCCACCGACGTCCATCACGATCGCGTCGGCGAGGCCGGACAGATGCGCCGCGCCGCGCATCGAGTTGGTCGGCCCCGACCCGATGGTCATGATCGGCTTGCGGGCCGCCTCGGCCGCGGCGAGCAGGGTGCCGTCGTTCTGGGTCAGGTAGATGTCCGCGGCCAGCCGGTGGGTCCGCAGGACCTGGTCGAGCGCGGTGACGATGCCCTCGCCGACGAACCGCAACGCGGCGTTGAGCACCGCGGAGTTCTCGCGTTCCAACAGGCCGAGGCCGCCGACCTCGTGCCCCATGGTCACCGGGTACGCCGGGCCGAGGGTCTCGGTGATGATCCGGGCGGCGCGGAGTTCGTGGTCCGGGTTGGCGGGCGAGGTCACGCCGGTCACGGCGATGGCGGCCACCCGGTCCCGGCATTCCTCGGCGAACTCCCGGACCGCGTCCTCGTCCAGCGGGCTGATCTCGCTGCCCTCGTACTCGTGACCGCCCTTGATGATCCGCGCGTGGCCGCGGACCACGTCGGCGAGGTCGGTGGGCCAGTCGGCGAGCGGCGGGACCGACAGCGTGGCGGGTGCGGCGATCCGCAGGATGCCGACCCTGGCCAGGTCCCGGCGGCTGATGACCGCGTTGATCGGGTGGGTCGTGCCGAGCATCACCTGCGTCACCGCGTCCGGGTCGACCGTGGTGAGCACCGCCGCCATGGCGGTGCGGATCCCGTCCAGCACGTCCGGGGTGGTGGCGGTCTTGTGCAGGCCGGCCACGCGGCCGCCGCTGTCCACCACCACCGCGTCGGTGTTCGTGCCACCGACGTCGATTCCGATGCGCAGCCCGGTCATCGGGCACCTCCGAACGGTACGTAGTCGAGGTCGTAGCCGAAGGCCCTCGGCCCGGCCAGCGCGATTCCCTCGGGGGTGTGCCACTGGGGCAGCGCGGGCATGGCGATGACGTGCAGGCGCTGGCCGTAGGCGAGGTTCTCCGTGGTCATCGGCACGGCGGTCTCGGTGTCGATCAAGGTGATCAGGTCGGGCACGGTCACCTTGGCCTCGCCGTCTTCGAAGGCGATCAGGTTCTCGTTCTGGATCTCCACCCGCATCACCCGCGCCGGGTCGTCCAGATGCTCGAGGGTGACCGTTCCCCTCGCCCAGCCGCCGGTGGTGTGCCGCTCGATGTCCACCACCTTGCCGGTGAAGACGATCTCGGCCTCGCAGTACCGCAGGAACTCTTCGTAGGCGCCGGGTTCGCCGCGCTGGACGGCCCGCACGCGCCTGCCGATCTCCAGGCAGTAGGTGAGCGAGCCGTTCGCCCCGTACTCGACGAACTCGCTGGCGGTGACGGCGTACGCGCTCATCACCGCCATCATGCCCATCTCGACCGCGCAGGCCCTGGCGAGCTTCTCGGCCATCGCGTTGTCGACGGTATCGAAGAACACGTAGTTGCCCTTGACGTCGGCGAGCGTCATCGGCGTGGTGGACAGGCCGGCCAAGGTGAACAGAGTCAGCTCGATCTGCGGGAACGCCCTGCGGATCGAGTCACCGTCCACACAGGGCAGTCCGAGCTCGGCCGCGACGACCAGCGGGAAGAGCGAGTTCATCCCGCCGTTCTCCAGCGGCAGCACCGCCACCCCGGACCGGCCGAGGTGACCTTCCAGTGCCCGCAGCACTTGTTCCGCCTCACCACCGTTCGGGAACTTCTCCACGATCACGGTGGGCGCGCCGACCAGCGCGATCGGCAGCAACAGGCCGTCGGGGTCGAGGTCGGCCGCGTTCACCACCTCGATCGGGCCGTGCCTGATGATCGCCTCCCGCAGCATGATCTTGGCCAGGTAGGGGTCTCCCCCGCCGCCGGTGCCGAGTACGACGGCACCCAGGGCCAGGTCCTCGACGTCGTCCAGGGTGATCTGAGTCATGGACTCACCTCCGATGTGCCGTAAGCAAACCAGCGACGGAAGGCCCGGTCATTGGGTGGAGTGCCCAATGGGGCCGTCGCCGCGTTGCAGATCGCACATTGTCCAGGTCACACCGGGTCAGCAGGATGAGGCGACCATCCCGACGAAGGGAACGTCATGACAAACCTGGACGTGGCGGACGCGATCCGGCGGCGCCGGATGCATCGTGAATTCACCGACGACCCGGTCCCACCGCCCCTGCTCCACCGCATGGCGTGGGCCGCCGCGCGGGCGCAGCAGGCCCGGTCCGGCATCCGCAACATCGTGATCGTCGACGACCCGCACATCATGGCCACCGCACGGCAGGTGCTGCCGGGGTTCCTGACCAACGCCCCGGCGATGCTCGTGCTCGGCACGGATCTGGTGCGGGCCGAGCAGGTACTGGGCAGACGAGGCGTCGAGGTGGCCACCCGGATCGACGTGGGCGCGGCCTGCGCGCACCTGGCGCTGTTCGGCCAGAGCGTCGGTCTCGGCATCTGCACCATCACCAGCTGGGCCGAGCCCGCGGTGCAGACCCTGGTCGAGTTGCCGCCACACATCCGCGCGGACGTGACGATCGCGGTCGGCTTCGTGACGCCCGAGCCGCCGCCTGCCCCTCGAGGGTTCAAAACCCCCTTGCACCACAACCGTTTCGGCACCGAGTGGGAGGAATCCGATGACTGACGGGTCCCGGGAGTTGTTCACCACCATCACCCAACTGGTGACCAGTGCACCGGTCAGCCTCGACGAGACGCCGATCCTTGCCGCGTACCGGATGGTCGACGCCGCCGGCCGTCTGATGGCGCTCTGTGCGCCGGACGACGAGTTCCTCCGCGCCGCGCACGCCGACCTCAGCGCACACGCCACCCTCGTGCTGACCGATCAGGCGGCGTTCCGGGACTGGCTGGACGAATTCGTGCGGCTCTTCACCCGAGAAGCACTGAACCGCAAGGTGGCCCCGTCATGACCATCCGGGCGATCCGAACCGGCAACCAGATCGGGCCGTACACCCCGGCCATCGTGGCGACCGGACCGTTCGTCTTCGTCTCCGGCCAGGGATCCATTGTGGACGGTCAATACCGGCCGGGCACGGCGGCCGAGGAGACCAGGGCGGCACTGGACAACCTGACCGACCTGCTGCGGCGGGCCGGATCACGTCCCGACCTGGTGGCGCATTGCCGGATCTTCCTCAGCGATATCGCGGACTTCGCCACGGTCAACGAGGTGTACGCGGAATACTTCGGCGAGCCCTATCCGGCCAGGACCACCGTTCAGGCAGGCGCCCTACCACTGGGCGTACGGGTCGAGATCGAATGCGTCGCGGCTGTCGAAGGCGACGATCTTGAGTAGTGTCACGGTCACTCCGCGGGCGCTTTCGCGGTCCAGCGTTTCCTCAGCCAGAGACTGACGTAGACCAGGCCGACCAGGACCGGGACCTCGATCAGCGGGCCGACGACCCCGGCGAGCGCCTGCCCGGAGGTGACGCCGAAGACGCCGATGGCGACGGCGATCGCGAGTTCGAAGTTGTTGCCCGCGGCGGTGAACGCCAGCGTCGTCGTGCGCTCGTACGACAGCCCGGACGCCTTCCCCAGCAGATAGCCGCCGACCCACATGACCGCGAAATACACCAGCAGCGGCAACGCGATCCTGGCGACGTCGAGCGGGCGGGAGGTGATGTTGTCGCCTTGCAGGGCGAACAGGATCACGATGGTGAACAGCAGGCCGTAGAGCGCGATCGGGCCGATCTTGGGCAGGAACTTCCCCTCGTACCAGTCGCGTCCCTTGCTCCGCTCCCCGATACGGCGCGAGAGATATCCGGCGGCGAGCGGGATACCGAGGAAGATGATCACGCTGAGCGCGATCTCCCACGGCGAGAAGTCCAGCGTCGTCGTGTCCAGGCCCAGCCAGCCAGGGAGCAGGTCGAGGTAGAACCAGCCGAGCACGCCGAACATGATCACCTGGAACACCGAGTTCAACGCGACCAGCACCGCCGCCGCCTCACGGTCACCGCAAGCGAGGTCGTTCCAGATGATCACCATCGCGATACAGCGAGCGAGACCGACGATGATCAGCCCCGTCCGGTACTCGGGCAGATCCGGCAACATCAGCCACGCCAGCGCGAACATCAGCGCCGGACCGAGGATCCAGTTCAGCACCAGGGAAAGCACCATCGTGCGCTTGTCCTTGGTCACGGTGTCGAGCTTGTCGTAGCGAACCTTCGCCAGCACCGGATACATCATCAGCAGCAGGCCCAGTGCGATCGGCAGCGACACCTGGCCGATCTTCACCGCGTCCAAGACACCTTGCAGGCCAGGGATCACGCTGCCCAACAGGAGCCCGGCGCCCATCGCGACGATGATCCAGACCGGGAGGAACCGGTCCAGAAAGGACAGTTTGTGCATGACGTCGGTGTCGGCCTTGTCGGCGAGTTGAGTCACTGGCTGGTCTCCAGAAATGCGGGAAGGCGGAAGTGAGGATCAGGCGTCGAGGATTTCGGCGACCAGTCCGCGGACGCGGCGGTCGATCTCGTCGCGGATCGGGCGCACGGCCTCCACGCCCTGCCCGGCCGGGTCCTCCAGCGGCCAGTCGAGGTACCGCTTGCCGGGGAAGACCGGGCAGGTGTCACCACAGCCCATGGTGATCACGACATCGGAGGCTTCGACGTCCTCGGTGGACAGTTTGCTCGGCACCTCGGCGGTGATGTCCAGGTCCCACTCCGCCAGCGCCGCGGCGGCCGCCGGGTTCACCTTCTCCGCGGGCTCGGAACCCGCGGACCGGACGGTGATGCGGCCGAGCGAGTAGTGCTGCAACAGTGCGGCGGCCATCTGCGATCGGCCCGCGTTGTGCACGCAGACGAACAGCACTTCAGGCGTGCGGGTCATGCCCGTTTCCTTTCCTCGGAAAGTTGTCAGTCGATGAGTTCGTCGAGCAGATGCCGGACGCGGCGGGCGATGTCGTCCCGGATCCCACGGACCACGGTCAGCGGCTGCCCCATCGGGTCGGGCACGTCCCAGTCCAGGTAGCGCTTGCCCGGATAGACCGGGCAGGCGTCGCCGCAGCCCATCGTGACCACGACGTCGGCGGCGCGGACGACCTCGTCGGTCAGCGGCTTCGGGTAGGCACCGGCGAGCTGGATGTCCAGCTCCGCCAGTACCTCGGTGATGGCCGCCGGGATCTCGCCGGTGGGCTGGGATCCGGCGGAGCGGACCATCACATGGCCGAAGGCGTGGTGGTTGAGCAGCGCCGCGGCCAGCTGGGAACGGCCCACGTTGTGCACGCACACGAACAGCACCTGCGGCGCGGTCACCAGGGTGAGCCCGTCGACCTTGGCGAGGTCGATCAGTCGTTGGCGGGCGAAGCGGGCGGTCAGTGTCGGAAGATGGATCTTGACCGTCGCTGATCGGTCCAGCAGCCGGAAGGTCTCCTCGACGAACAGCTCGACCGTCTCGCGGCCGAACGTTCCCTGGAACTTGTCAGTGAGTTCCTCGGTGATCCGGTCGAGCTGGTCCAGCACCTCACGGCCGGGCAGACCGTCGGTGGCATGGGTCATGGCTTCTCCTCGGGACCACTTGCTGAATCGAAGTATGCCGATGCAATTGAAGAGCTTGGATCGAGCTTTGTCAATTCAGCGGGTATGGTGGGCGTCAGGAGCGAAGGAGGGCCCATGGCGAGCGAGAACGGCCGTACCCGGAAACCGATCGCGGTGACCCTGCTGATGGCCGAACCCGCCGCCGTCGTCGACCCCGGCGACGCGGAGACGGCCGCCAAGCTGTTCAAGGCCCTGTCGGACCCCGTGCGAATCCGCCTGCTGTCACTCGTCCGGTTCTCGCCTGGCGGTGAGGCGTGCTTCTGCGACCTCGCCGAAGAGTTCGACATGCCCCAGCCCTCGCTCAGCCACCACCTGCGCGTGCTGGTCTCCGCCGGCATCCTCGAACGGGAACGGCGCGGCACCTGGAGCTGGTACAGCGTCGTCCCCGAACCGCTCGAAACCGTGGGAACCCTGCTCCGCTCCGGCGGCCCACTCGCTGACCGGCCCGCCCGCCTCACCGAAGGACCACCGTGGCGGGGTCGGCAAGCACAGTGACCCCCTAATCGTCCGATTAGATGCCGTATATCCGTATCGTCAAGGTCGTGAAGGCCTCCTTGCTTACCCTCAAGGTAGGCAAGGAGGCCTTCACGACCTTGGTCCGCGCCGAAGGGGCGTCCGCGACCGAGACGGCCACCCGAGCATCTTGTGTCCTTTATGGACGGTCAAGGAAAGGATTCCTTCGCGGGCACTGACCAGGGCCGACTCCTGGCGGCTGCACCGGCTGAGCGAAGACCAGCAGGAGATCTTGGCCCGCGAACAGGTGGTACCTGGCACGCCGGACGGATTCGACGCCGACGAAGTGGGCTCGGACGAGCGGCGGCTCATCGGGCTGCTGGCCGGGAACGGCCGGATCACCGCGGCCGAAGCGGGCCGGATCCTCGACCTCAGCCAGTCCACCGCCTACCGGCTGATCCAGTCGACACTGCGGCGCGGCATCGTCCGGCCACGAGTGGAGGTCGAACCCGCGCAGCTCGGCTACGAACTGGAAGCGGTCATCGCGCTGACCATCACCCCGGGCGCCATCCAGGCCGTCGCCGGGGAACTGGCGCGGCATCCGTCGGCGCGGTACGTGTCGATCGTCGCCGGTACCTCTTCGGTCATCCACCAAGGTGTGTTCCGGAACGAAGACGAAATGGCCGACTTCCTCACCCGCGACCTCGCTCCCCTACCTGGAATCACCGCATTGCAGGTCTCCGTGGTGCTGCGCATGTTGCGCCGGTACTGGCTCTATCGGGAGGACGGTAGATTCGCCCCGGACAGCGCCTGAGCCCGCTCAGCGAGCGGCCGTGGTGACCGACGGCGATGAGGCAAAGGGGATCAGCAGGCGCGCCGCCCCGCTGCCGTCGGCGGGCACGGACCAGATGTCGCTTTCCTTCCCGTTCTCGCGCGGCAGGCCGTAGGCGATCGTGTCGTTGTCGAGCCAGACCACCTGGTCGTCCACACTGCGCGTCTCCGCGAGCGGGATCTCCCGCATCGTGGCCAGGTCCAGCACGTGTTCCCGCCAGGGCCGGACGTCGCCGTCCGCCACCCGCTTCTTGAACGCGAGCTTCGTGCCGTCCGGCGACAACGACGGGCACTCCGCGTTCTCCCGCACCGTTCGGGCGTTCCAAGCCTCGTTGTCGCCCTGCACCAGGTAAGTCCGCCCGCCGGTGGCGACCGTGGCGTAGAACGTCCGCTGGTCGGCGGCGAAGGTGACACCCCAGTAGTTGACGTCCTCGCCACGATGGGAGACCTCCCCGATCCGCAGCGGGATGCCCTCGATGTTGCTCGACAGCTCGTTCCGTTCGCGATCCATGATGGCCGTACGCGTCGAGAAGGTGCCGGGCGTCGAGTACGAGTCACCGGTGACGAAGGTGGTCCAGCTTCCCATCCGGCCGGCGGGTGAGAGCTTCGCGCGGTTGGGGATCCCGGGGACATCGACCCGCTTGACCTCGCCGAGCGCGGTATCGACGAACCGGGCGACCGCGCCGGGCATGGGCGTGGGTTCCTTCGCCAGGCACAGGCCGCCGTCCGCCGCGGTGTAGAACCGCTCGCAATTCAGCGAACTGATCCGGCGCGGTCCCCCGGGATCGGAGACGGGAACCGAGGCGACGTTGCCGTACCCCGGCCCCGCCGCGCCGTTGCGGAACAGCAGCCGTCCCGGCTCCGCCAGCGCGACCGGGCGCGAGGAATCCACCGCGACCGCCGCGTCAGCCGCCTGCCGCTCGGGGCTGTTCGCCTTGGCCTGCACCACGTACACCACCGAGGCGGCGGCGAGTGCGGCGATACCCGCCAGCGCCACGACGAACTTCACCGGAAGCTTCATCCCGTCTCCTTTCCCGTCACCGGCAGCTGTACGGGCCCGCCTTGTCGAGCAGTTCCCCGTTGGTGCCGATGATCTCCCAGGAATAGGTCTTCCCCTTCAGCACCAGCTTCATCACCCCGTGCTTGCCCAGGATCTTCTCGACGCCTTCACGGGCCTTGTAATCGAGATACAGACTGTCGCCGCCGATCCCGGCGATGACCGAACGCACGCCATTGGCCTCGTCGACATGCCCGTCGACGTCCAGCGGCTTGGTCCGCTCGTAATGGTGATCGTGCCCGGCGAACACGACGTCCGCCTTCGCTTTGGCCAGCTCGTTCCACAGTGGCGCGACACTCTTCGCGTCGCCGGAATTCCCCGAGTTGAAGCGCGGGTGATGCCAGTATCCGGCGATACAGGACTTCTTGGTTTTCGCGAGGTCCTTGCGCAGCCACGCCACCTGCTCGGCGCCACCGCCGTTGTACACCGGGTCCGAATCGAGCGCGACGAAATGGAAGGCGCCGACGTCGAAACTGTAGTATGGCTTTCCCTTGGGGGTCGCGATCTTCCCGAAGTACTGTTTGTAGCCCGCCAGATCGTTGTTCCACTCGTGGTTGCCCGGCGTGGGTTTGGTGATGCGCTTGAACTTGCCCCACGTCTTGTCGTAATAGGACCGGAACTCTTCGATGGTGCCGTCGACGTACTGATTGTCGCCGACCGTCAGCACGTACCGGGGCTTGATCTTGCTCACCAGCTCCGCCGTCCGCTGATGCTCGGACGGCAGCTCCGGTTTGGCGATGTCGCCGGCGAGCGCGATGACGATGCCGTCGGACGCGGTCGGCCGGGTGGACGCCTTCACCGGACCGGTCGGCCCGGACAGGTTCCCCGCCGCGTCCCGCGCCCGCACCGCGTACTGGAAGTCGAAGCCCGACGCCAGCGACGTGTCGGTGTAGGACGTCGTCGCGGACCGGCCGATGACATTGCCGTTGCGCAGGACTTCGTACTCCGTGACCCCCACATTGTCCGTGGACGCGGTCCAGCCGAGCGTGATGCTCTCGGTGGTGGACGACGCCTGCCGAAGCCCTGTCGGCACCGACGGCGGCTGGATGTCGCCGTCACCGGTCCGGACACCGTAGACCTCCAGCTCCCACAACGAATACCCGTAAACGGTCGCCCGCGCCGTGCCGAAGATCCGGACGTGCCTCGCGGAAGTGTTCAGGCCGGTGAACTCGTCGAGGCCGCCGTCGCTGCCCGCGACGGTCTTGACGTCCCGCCAGTTCTGTCCGTCGTCGGACGCCTGGACCTGATAGTCCTTCGCGTGGGCGGATTCCCAGAAGACCTTGATCCGGCTGATGTCCGCGGGGCCGCCGAGGTCGACGGCGATCCACTGTGGATCACCCTCCAGACTCGCCCAACGGGTCGTCGAGTCACCGTCGACAGCGAGAGCACCACTGAAACTCTCGTTCTCGACGGTGGAGGTCGTGGTGCGCTTGTCGACCGACAGCAGCGATTCCACCTGTCCCGCGGTGGCGCTGGAAGCGGTCACGGGCTGAGCGAGCAGGACGATCGCCGCGATCGCGGCGGTGCCCGGCTTCACCATTCGATTCACCTGTACTCCTGGATGGGCCTATGTCGTCGTGGACTACGGACCATGGCTGTCAGCGGCAGGTGTACGGACCCGCCTTGTCGAGCACCTTCCCGGCGGTGTCGTAGATCTCCCAGGAGTAGGACTTCCCGTTCAGCACCAGCTTCATCACGCCGTGCTTCGCGAGGATCTTCTCGACCCCTTCGCGTGCCTTGTAGTCGGTGTAGAGGTAATCGCCGCCGATCCCGGCGATGACCGAACGCACGCCATTGGCCTCGTCGACGTGCCCGTTGACGTCCAGCGGCTTGGTCCGCTCGTAGTGATGGTCGTGTCCGGCGATCACCACGTCCGCCTTGGCTTTGGCCAGCTCGTTCCACAGTGGCGCGATCTGCTTCTTGTCACCGGAATTCCCCGAGTTGAAGCGCGGGTGATGCCAATACCCGATGACGCAGGACTTCGTGTTCTTCGCCAGGTCGTTCCGCAGCCAGGTCACCTGTTCGGAACCGCCACCGGTGTAGACCGGATTCGAGTCCATCGCGACGAAGTGGAAGTCACCGATGTCGTAGCTGTAGTACGGCAAGCCCTGCGGATACGCGATCGCGCCGAAGTACTCCTTGTATCCCCTGAGCAGGTCGTCCCACTCGTGATTGCCCGTCGTGGGCTTGGTGATGCTCTTGAACTTGCCCCACGTCTTGTCGTAGTGGGCGCGGTACTCCGAAATGGTGCCCTTGTGGTACTGGTTGTCGCCAACGGTCAGCACGTACTGCGGGTTCATCTTGGCGACCTGGTTCGCGGTCGCCTGGTGCGTGGAGAAGAGCTCCGGGTTGGCGATGTCTCCCGCGAGCGCGATGGTGACGGGTCCGGTGCCGCCGGGTTTGGTCGCGGCCCTGATCGCCGGACTCGCCGCGGAAACGTTGCCCGCCGCGTCCCGTGCCCGCACGGAGTAGCCGAATTCCGCTCCGGACGCCAGCCCGCTGTCGGTGTAGGCGGTCGTCGCCGTGGTACCGACGACGTTCCCGTCGCGGAGCACCTCGTACTCGGTGACCCCGACATTGTCGGCCGACGCGGTCCAGCCGAGGGTGACGCTGTCCGCGGTGGTGGCCTTCGCGGCGAGGCCCGTCGGCACCGTCGGCGCCTGCGTGTCGCCGCCGCCGGCACGGTCGCCGTAGATTTCCAGCTCCCACAACGAATAGCCGTAGGTCGTGCCGCGAGCCGTACCGTGGACGCGGATGTGGCGCGCGGACGCGCTGAGGCCCGAGTGTTCGTCGATGGCGCCGTCACCGCCTACGACCGACTTGATGTCGGTCCAGGTCCTGCCGTCGGCCGAACCCTGGATCTTGTAGGTCTTGGCGTAGGCGGCTTCCCAGTTCAGCTTGACCTTGGTGATGGTCGCGGTACCCCCGAGGTCGACAGCGATCCATTGCGGATCGATCCCCTCCTCGCTCGCCCACCGGGTCGTGGCACTGCCGTCGACCGCGTTGCCGCCGCCGAAGTCCGGGCCCTCGACCGACGACGTCGTGGCCGGTTTGCCCGCGGACAGCAGGGATTCCGCTTGCGCGGCGGTGCCAGAAGAGATCAAGGTCTGCCCCAGCAGGACCAGGGTCGCCACCGCGACACCGGCCAGGGGTGTTCTCCGTTTCATGCGAACTCCTCGACGTTGCGGAGTCGGCGAATACCGGCGGTGGGCGGCGTCATGTCAGCCGGAGTCGTCCTGACCTTTAGTTAAGTAAGTTTCCTAACTATCGCAGTGTAAAAGGTTCTCAAACTCCGAGTCAATGGGTGAACGGGCCTCATACGGCACCATCTGATGACAGGGTCGCCCTGACCTCGTCCTCTTCTGCGACACCGCGCGCCCATGGATCGTTGACCACCTGGCTCTACTTAGAGTAGTCGACCGGCTACCTCGCGTCTCACTCCATGGTGCTCTAGAACACCTCGTTCAGCGGGCGCGGCGTTGAACTGTCTGCAGCATTGTCGAATGCGGCCCGAAAAGTGCCGGGCGATCACCGAGGCATACAAGATGCGGAGGAATCAGGCATGGCAGGAAACAAGCGCTTGGGCGGGTGGGTTGGCGTGGCCGGGGTCGCGGCCATGGTGGCTGGGACGGCCCTGGCGGGAGCGCTTCCCGCCCAGGGGGAGGTGTCCACGCGCGCGGTGGAAGCTCGGCAAATCACCCTGCGGCTGGCCAGCGACCCCGGTCAGGTGGCCAACGTCGCCGGCGCGTCGCAGGCCAACGGGGCGAACATCATCCAGTGGCCGCTCTCGCGCACCACGAACGAGCGATGGGAACCCGAGGCGTCCCTGGACGGCTACTACCGCTTCAAATCGATCAGCAGCGGCAAATGCCTGAATGTGGAGGGCGGCGGAAACGCGGACGGCACGCAGGTCATCCAGTACACCTGCGGTGGCCAGCCCAACGAATTGTGGAAGCTGGTACCCAAAGGCATCGGACACCAAGTGGTGAGCAAGGAGAGCGGAAAATGCCTCAACGTGGCCGGCGGCGTGGGCCAGGGCAGATCCCTGATCCAGTACACCTGCACGACGGGCGCCGCCAACGACGTCTGGCTGGCCGTGTGGGAACCCGATAACCGGTAGCCGCCCCTCGCTGTGGGCTCCGGGGCCGCGGCCCCGGAGCCCACAGTTCCCGCTCGCCGAACTCACGTGGCTTGATCCAGGCACAAAGGAGAACACGGTACTGCCCGGTCCATTCGGCGCCAGGAATGTTCGTGCGCACCGGGTTCCGGCGACCCGGTGCCTTCGAAGCCTGAGCCAGGTCAAGTCATCGCGACCAGGGTCCGCCGCTTGCCCGTGAACGGCTCGCGTCCGTGGGCCATCAGCATGTTGTTGATCACCATGATGTCGCCGGGCTGCCACGGGAACGCGTAGCTGACCTCGTCGTACGTCGCCTTGATCGTGGCCAGGTCCGCCTGCGGGATCGGCGAGCCGTCGGCGAAGAACGCGTTGCGGGGCAGGTCCTCCTCGGGGTACAGCTCCAGCAGCGCCTCGCTGACCTCCTCCCCCAGGCTGGAGACGTGGAACAGGTTGGCCTGGTTGAACCACACTGTCGCGCCGGTGTTCGGTTCCGTGACAAAGGACGGACGCACGTGCCGCGTGCGCAGGCCCTCGTCGGTCCACTCGTACGTCTGTCCGTTGCTGGTGCAGTAGTCCGCCACCACCTGGCGGTCGTCGGTCTGGAACGCCTCCTGCCAGGTCAGCCCGAGGCCTTCACGGAACGCTCGTGTGTAGGTGACGCCGCCCGCGAACCGCTCGCGCAGGCCCGTCGGCAGCAGGCGGTACATCGCGCGGCTGTCGGCGATCGGCGTCGCGCCGCCGGTTTCGGCCGCCGTGTCGCACAGGAAGAACAGGCGGGCAGGCCAGTGCGCCGAGTACGAGTTCTCGTTGTGCATCGGGATCGACTCGGCAGGCGGGTACTCCGTCGAGGTGTAGATGTTGCCCGAGACCGCCGACCGCGGCGTCGACCGTTCCGTGTACGTCAGCAGTGCGCCGCCGATCTCCTCGGTGACCTGATTGAACACCGCCAGGTCGGCGGGCATCCCGCGCAGCAGGATCGCGCCGTGCTCGCGCAGCCGGTCCTGCAGTGCTTCGCGGTGCGCGCGCACCCAGTCCAGGCCCGTGGCCGCGTACACGGTGAGCTTCGTGTGTTCGTTGCCCTCGACGTGGTGGGCGCTGTCGAGGTTCGCCGCGAGTTCGGCGGTCATGAGTCCTCCAGTTCGAATCGGATCAGTTTGGCGGCCTCGGCGTGCAGCGCGGCGAGGTCTTCGGTGTCGGCGAACCCCGCGGCGAGCACGTTCACCGCGTAGATCTCCTGGTCGTCGGTGAGCAGCTGGCCGGGGCGCACGATCGTGACGACCTCCAGGACCTCGGGCAGGTCGGCGACCTCGTCGGTGCCCTCGACGCGGACCAGCCGCCCGGTGCCCTCGGCGTAGAAGATCAGGTAGCCCACCGGCACCGGCAGGCCCACACCCCGCGCGGGCGGTGGCGTGCCCAATGCCAGCGACACGGCCTCGGCGATGACGTCGATGCCGGTCGCGAGCTTCAGCAGTACCGGCTGGGCGCCGCCGGCCGGGCGGCCCGCGTTCACCTCGACGATCGTCGGGCCCAGCTCGGCGTCATCGATCAGCTCCAGATGAGCGCAGGTGTTGTCCAGGCCCAGGGCGAGCGCGGCGGCCGTGGCAGCCGCGAACAGCCGTTCGGTGTCCTCTTCGGACAGTTCGAGCGGCGGGCAGACCATGCCCAGCTCAAACTTGCGCTCGTCGATCAGCGGCTTTTCGACCACGGCCACCGGCTCCGCGACGCCGTCGCGCACCAGGACGTCGACCGCGTACTCCGGGCCGCGCAGCAGGCCTTCCACGAGGAACACCTTCACCGGGTCGATCGGCGACGGCCCGCCACCGACGAGCCGGTGGTACCGGGCGTCCTCCGACAGCGGCAACCGCTCGGCCAGCAGCCGGTACGCCGCCGCCAGTTCGTCCACAGTGGACACTGTGCGCACGAGATTGCTCGCCGCGCCGTTCACCGGCTTGATGATCGCCGGGAGCCCGACCGCCGAAGCCACCGATGCCGCCTCGGCAGCCGACGAGATCAGCGCGCAGCGCGGCCCAGGCAACCCGGCCGCGGCCAGCACCTGCCGGACGGCGAACTTGTTGTGCGTCACGGTGAACACCGACGACGGGCAGCGTGCGACGCCGAGCAGTTCGGCCGCGCGGGCGACGCTCGCGATGATCCCCTCGGCGGCGGTCACCACCCCGGCCGGACGGGCGGTCCGCGCCCGGATCGCCTCGGCAACGGCTTCGGCGTCACGGACGTCGTCGACGACGACGAAGCCGTCCACCAGTTCCGTCAGCTGTGCCTGCTCGGCCGGTTCCAGGGGCTGGGTGACCAGCTCGGCCCGCAGACCGGTCGCGTGCACGGCGGCCACGACGTCGGCGATCCACTGCCCTGCGGTCTCCCGGACCACGAACGCGGTGTTCACACGTCCTCCAGTTCCAGCCGGACGAGCTTGCTCGCCTCCGCGTGCAGGGCGGCGAGGTCGTCGTGATCGGCGAACCCGGCCACGACGAGGTTGACCGCGTAAATCTCCTGTTCGTCGGTGAGCACCTGTCCCGGCGAGACGGTGGTGACGACGTCGATCACCTCGGGCAGCTCGGCGATCTCGTCGAGCCCGCCGATGCCGGTCAACCGGCCCGAACCGGCCGCGTAAAGGATCAACATGCCCAGCGGGATCGGCAGTTTCGCGGGTTCCCGCACCGGCGGCGGAGCGCCCACCGCGAGCGCCGCCAGCTCGGCGAACACGTCGATGCCGGTGCGCAGCTTCGCCAGCAGCGGCATGATCGACCCGGCGGGCCTGCCCGCGTTGACCTCGACGATCGTCGGACCGCGGTCGACGTCGTCGATCAGCTCGACGTGGGCGCAGGTGTTGTCGAGACCCAGCGCGCGGACCGCGGCGACCGCCGCCGCGGTGACCAGCTCGGCCCGGTCGGCGGTGAGCCCGGCGGGCGGGCACGACAGCGCCAGCTCGAACTTCCGCTCGTCGATCAACGGCTTGTCGAGGATCTCGACCGGCTCGGCCACGCCGTCGCGGACCAGCACGTCCACCGCGTACTCCGGGCCGCGCAGGAACCCTTCGACGAGGAACGTCGCCGACGGGTCCAGTGTCCCCAGTGGACGGTGGTAGCGCGGATCCGCGGACTCGGGCAGTCGCGCGGCCAGCAGCTCGTACGCGGCCGACAGTTCGTCCACAGTGGACACTGTGCGGACGAGGTTGCTGCCCGCGCCGTTGACCGGTTTGACGATCGCCGGGAGCCCGACCGCCGAAGCCACCGCCGCCGCCTCGTCAGCCGACGAGATCAGCGCGTAAGCGGGCCCTGGCAGCCGGGCCGCGGCGAGGGCCTCCCGGACCGCGAACTTGTTCGCGCACAAGGCGAACACCGACGCCGGGCAGCGCGCCACCCCGAGCAGCTCCGCGGCGCGGGCGGTGCTCGCGATGGCGCCGTCCGAGCCGGTGAAGATGCCGGCCAACGCGCCGCCGTCGATCTCCCGGACCTTCGCCGAGACGGCTTCCGGGTCGTGGACGTCGTCGAGCGCGACGACGTCGTCCACCACGCCCGCCAACGCGGCCCGCTCGGCCGCGTCCATCGGCGGGGCGAGCAGCACCACGCGGTGCCCGGCCGCCCGCATCGACGGCGCGACCTCGCCGACCCAGTGCCCACGGGCCTCCCTGATCAGCACTGCCGTGCTCACGCGGCCTCCTTCCCGGCGAGCTTGCGCTCCCGTTCCTGTGCTCCTACCAGGTCATCGGGCAAGGAATCAGGCACCTCGGTGTCGAACCGGCGCAGCAGCCTCAGCGAGAACCCGCCGACGTTGATCAGCAGCAGGATCAGCGCGAAGACGACATAGGCGAGCCCGATGCCCCGGGTCTCGCCGGTGCCGAGCACGGCGCCCGCCGACCCGGCCAGTGCGCCGCCCGGCGCCAGCAGCGGCGAGAACCAGCCGACGGCCAGCGGCGCCAGCACGGCGAACCCGATCGGCAGCGTCGACCACGTGATCGTCTGGTTGATCGCGAACACCCGGCCGTGGAACCGCTGCGGCACCTTGACCTGCACCAGCGTCGCGTAGATGCCCTGCGACACGGACATCGCGGCGGCGAGGAGGAACACCCCGGCCGCGACGACGATCAGCGACGGCCGCAGGCCCATCACCAGGCTGCCGAGCGCGATCCCGATGTTGCCCACGAGCACGCCGACCATCCGCCGGTGCCGCGGGCCGCCCCACAGGGCCATCCCGATCCCGCCCGCCACCGCGCCGACGGCCTCGGCCAGCGCCACCTGCGCGACGTCGGTGACCGAGCCGAACGACAGCACGAGCGGCGAGACCAGCACCAGCGCGGGTGCGAGGAAGACGTTCGCCAGCGCGAAGTACAGCAGCATCGTGCGGAAGCCGCGGTGGTTCCACGAGTACCGCAGCCCGCCCGCGATCGCCGTCAGCAGCGGCTCGCGCGGGCGCCAGCCCATCATGTCCGGGAACCGCACCAACAGCAGGCCCACGATCGCGAACGCGTAGCTCACCATGTCCAGGATGAGGATGCCGGACAGCTGGATCGTCGCCAGCAGCCCGGCCGCGAGCACCGGCATCAGCAGCTGGGCGAAACCGGTGGACAGCTGGGCGAGGCCCATCGCGTGACCGAGGTACTGCTTCGGCACCAGCTGCGCCACCGACGACTGGTAGGCGATGCGCTGAAACGATGCGGCCACCGACCCGAGCGGGATCAGCACGTAGAACAGCCACAGCTGGACGTGCCCGGTGATCAGCAGCAACGCCAGTACCAGCTGGATCCCGCCGGCGACGCCGCTGGCCGCGATCATGATCCGCCGCCGGTCGCCGCGGTCGACCAGTGCGCCCGCCACCGGCAGGACGAGCACGCCGAACAGCAGCGCGAGCGCCCACAGCAGGCCGAGGTCGGCGACCGAGCCCGTGCGGGTGTAGAGCCAGATCGGCACCGCGAACGATGTCAGCGCCGAGCCGGTCGAGGACACCAGTTGCCCGACCGTGATCGTGAGGAACCGGGCCATGCTCGGCCGCACCGTGGGTTTTTCGTCCACAGTGGACCGATGTGTCTCGTGTATCGCCCAGGCCGCGTCTTCTCCGCGGGCCCGGACGTGGAGCTCGCCGGGATCGTCCAGCGCCGGGTGCACGCGCGTGACGATCTCCGCGAGTTCGTCGGCCCGGTAGCGCAGGAAGAAGTGCCCGGCCCGGTCGAGCACCACGAGTGCGGTGGTGTCGGTGAGGAACTCCCATTCCCGGTACCGCTCGGTGTAGTAGTCGGTGACCGGGTCCTCGGAGCCGACCACCGACACGATCGGCGCGCGCAGCTTGGCCACGCGGGCGTCGAGCAGGCCGCTGAAGTACTCCTCGGCGGCGCGGCTGTCGGCACGCATGTTCGTGATGATCCGATCGGCCTGCGCCGGGTCGAGGTCGTCGGTGTCGACGCCCATGCCCTTGAGCCAGTTCGAGTAGTACCGGTTGCTGCGCAGCTTCTCTAGCCGGGTGCGCAGCGTGCCCACCGGGCCCTTCATACGGGCGAAGGGGAAGATCGCGCCGATGTAGACGACCTCCAGCTCTCGGCCGCGCTCTTCCAGCAGCCGGGCGACGCCGACGGCGAGTGCGTTGCCGACACCGCAGTGGCCGTAGATGGCCAGCGGGCCGTCGACGCGGTCGAGGATCTCGTCGGCCAGCCGCTCGACGAGGTCGTCGAAGGGCAGGGCCTCTTCGGTCAGTCCGACGTCGTGGCCGGGGATGGCGACCGAGTAGAGCGAGTAGCCCTCCGGGAGCGCGTCGGCCAGCGGCTGGTAGACGATCGCGCTGCCGCCGCCGTAGGGGAAGCAGACATACGTCAGCGTCCGCTGTGTCGTTGGCTTGGTCAGCTCGTACAGCAGATGGCGCGGCCGGTCGGCGGTGTCACCGTCCATAAAGGACGCTAGCTCGCGGATCGTGCGATGCTGGAACAGGTCCATCACGCCGACCTGGCCAGCGCCCGCCTTGCCGATCCGCGCCACCACCTGGGTGGCCAGCATCGAGTGGCCGCCGAGGTCGAAGAAGTCGTCGCCGACGCCGAGTTCGTCCACTTTGAGCACGTCCCGCCAGATCTCGGCCAGCAGGATCTCGACCGGGGTCGACGGCGCGACCAGCTCCTTGGTCGCGTCCCGGGACGCGACCGGAGCGGGCAGTGCCTTGCGGTCGAGCTTGCCGTTCGGGGTGAGCGGCAGCTCGTCGAGCGGGACGAACGACGGTGGCACCATGTAGTCCGGGAGGCTCTGCTTGAGCGCCGTCCGCAGCGCGCCGGGGTCGGCGTCGCCGACGACGTACCCGACCAGCCGTTTGTCCCCCGGCGTGTCCTCGCGGACGATCACGGCGGCGTCGCGCACACCCGGCTGGGCGCGCAAGGTCGTCTCGATCTCCCCCAGCTCGATGCGCAGGCCGCGCAGCTTGACCTGGTCGTCGATCCGGCCGAGGAACGCGATCGTCCCGTCCGGGCGCCAGTGCGCGAGGTCGCCGGTTCGGTACATCCGTCCACTGTGGAACGGGTCGGGCACGAACCGCTCGGCCGTCAGCTCCGTACGGTTGTGGTAACCCAGGGCGAGGCCGACACCGGCGATGTGCAGTTCGCCGGGCACGCCGACCGGGCATGGCCGCCCGGCACGGTCGAGGACGTAGATCCGGATGTTCTGGATCGGCGCCCCGATCGGCACCGACGCGACCTCGGCGAGCGCTGCGGGCGTGCAGTGCCAGGCGGTGACGTCGATGGCGGCTTCGGTCGGGCCGTAGAGGTTGTGCAGCTCGCAGTCCGGCAGCCGCCGGACAAACTCGCGGGCCGCGTCGAGCGGCAGCTCCTCACCACTGCACACGACCCGCCGCAGCGCCGTGCAGGTCTCGACACCTTGCTCGGCAAGGAAAAGCGTGAGCATCGACGGCACGAAGTGCGCGGTGGTGATGCCTTCGGACGCGAGCAGCTCACGCAGGTACGCGGCGTCCTTGTGGCCGCCGGGTTCGGCGAGCACGAGCCGCGCGCCGGTGCTCAGCGGCCAGAAGAACTCCCAGACCGAAACGTCGAAACCGGCCGGTGTCTTCTGCAGCACCGAATCGGTGCCGTCGAGGCGGTACGCGCGCTGCATCCAGTCGAGCCGGTTGACGATGCCGCGGTGACCGTTGGGCACGCCCTTCGGCAGGCCGGTCGAGCCCGAGGTGTAGATGACGTACGCCGGGTCGTCCGGTCCGGCGAGCGGCTTGGGCGGGGTGCCCGGCTGCCCGGCGGTCTCGGCAAGGTCGTCCAGGACGACGACGGTCGCTTCACCCGGCGGCAGCGTTTCGCGCAACGCCGCCTGCGTCAGCACGACGGGCGCGGCCGCGTCCCGCAGCATGAACGCCAGCCGGTCGGCCGGGTACTCCGGGTCGAGCGGGACATACGCGCCACCGGCTTTCAGCACGCCGAGAAGTGCGACGACCAGCTCGAACGACCGCTGCGCGAACACCCCGGTGAGCACGCCCGGTCCGACGCCGAGGCCACGAAGCCGGTGCGCGAGCCGGTTGGCCCGCTCATCCAGCTCGCGATAGGTCAGCGATGCGCCGCGGAAGGTCACCGCGGGCGCGTCCGGTGTCCGGGCGGCCTGCTCCTCGACGAGCGCGTGCAGCGTGGTCTGCGGGAACTCGGCCGTCGTGGCGTTCCAGCGCTCCAGGACGAGTTCGCGCTGCCCTGCGTCGAGAATGTCCAATTCGGACAGTCGCCGGCCTGGGTCGGCGACGATCGAGCGCAACAGCGTGACCAGCCGCCCGGCCATCCCGGCGACCGTGTCCGCCGTGAACAGCGCGGTGTTGTACACGAACTTGCCGATCAGCCCGCGTTCGACCTCGATCGCGTGGAACTCGAAGTCGAACCGGGTCGCGGGCAGATCCATCGGCAGCCAGCGGAAGTCCACATCGGACTCCCCGGCCGCGCCCATCCGGCCCATCTCGTAGTTCTGCAGCACGAACATCGCCTGGAACACCGGCGAGCGGCTGACGTCGCGGGGCACGCCGAGCGCGTTCACCAGCCGCTCGAACGGGACGTCGGCGTGGTCGAACGCGTCCAGCACGTGCCGCCGGGTGCGGTCGAGCAGCTCGGCGAACGTCGGGTCGTCCGCCAGCTGAGCACGCAGGGGCAGCATGTTGATGAACATGCCGACCACGCCCTCCAGCTCGGGCAGGCCGCGCCCGGCCGACGACGAGCCGATCGCGAAGTCCTCCTGGCCCGAGTACCGCGCCAGCAGCACCTGGTAGGCGGCCAGCAGGGTCATGAAGAGCGTGACGCCGTGCCCGCGGCTCAGCTCGCCGAGGGCATGGGCGAGGTCGCGCTCGACGAAGAACTCGTGGATCGCGCCGTCGAAGCTCTGCTTGGCGGGCCGAGGCCGGTCGGTGGGCAACTCCAGGGGCTCGACCCCGGTGAGCTGCGCCCGCCAGTGCTCCAGCTGCCGATCGAGTTCGCCACCGGTGAGCGTGCGGCGCTGCCAGTGCGCGAAGTCGCCGTACCCGATGCTCAGCGCGGGCAGCTCGGCCGTGCCGCCGGTGCTCAGGGCGTGGTACCGCGCGGCGAGGTCACGCAGCAGCAGGTCGACCGACCAGCCGTCGCCCACGATGTGGTGCGTGCACAGGACAAGCAGGTGTTCCTCGTCGGACACCCTGGCCAGGGTCGCGCGCAGCAGCGGGCCCGTGGCCAGGTCGAACGTCTCGGCCGCGGCGGCGTCGACGGCGGCACGCGCTGCCTCCTCACTTCCTGCGTCCACTATGGACAAACCGACGGTGACCGATGGTTCGATGTGGACGGTCGGCTGTCCGTCTTCGCCTGCCGGGAACCGCATCCGCAGTGCCTCGTGCCGCACCGGCAGGGTGTCCAAAGCGGACTGAAGCGCGGCGACGTCGAGCCTGCCGGTCAGCCGGATCGGCACCGGGATGTGGTAGGACCCGGTGCCCGGCGCGAACTGCTCCATGAACCAGACGCGTTCCTGCTGATACGACAGCGGGACGACGGCGTCGCCGGGGCGCGGCGTGATGGTCGCGGCCTGCTCCGTGCGCCGTCGCAGCCGCTGTTCGAGCAGGGCGCGGCGCGCGGCCGCGCTGCTGGTTTCGTCGATCGTGGTCATGAGAGCTCGCCTTCGGCCAGCTGGCGCTGGACCTCTTCGTCGCTGAGCTGGTCGAGGTCCTCGGCGAGCCGCCGCTCGATCTCGGCGGCGAGCCCGGCGACGGTGGTGAGAGAGAACAGCCCCCGCACCGGGATGTCGACTTCGACCTGTTTCCGGATCCGGGCCATCGCGCGGATCGCCAGCAGCGAGTTGCCGCCACGGGCGAAGAAGTCGTCGTGCACGCCAAGTTCGCCGACGCCGAGCAGCTCGCCGAGCACCTCGGCGACGAGTTCTTCGGCCGCGGTCCGGGGTGCGACGTATGCCGGCGCTTCGCCAGGTTCGGGATCCGGCAGCGCGGCCCGGTCGAGTTTGCCACTGGCCGCCATCGGCAGCGCGTCGAGCGTCACGAACCGGGTCGGCACCAGGTAGTCCGGCAACGTCTTCCGCAGGGCCTCGGCCGCCCCCACGGTGCTGCCGACGACGTAGCCGACGAGCGTGCCGCCGCGGACCGCCACGGCCGCGTCCCGCACCTCCGGCAGCTCGCGCAGCGCCGCTTCGACCTCGCCGGGCTCGATGCGGTAGCCGCGCAGCTTCACCTGCTCGTCAGTGCGGCCGAGGTAGTCGAGCGTTCCGTCGCGGCGCCAGCGGGCGAGATCGCCGGTCGCGTACATCCGGCCGTACGGACCTTCGGTGAACTTTTCGGCGGTCAGATCCGGCAGCCCGAGGTAGCCGCGGGCAAGCTGCGACCCGGCGACGTACAGCTCGCCTGGGACACCCGGCGGCACCGGCTGCCGCCGCTCGTCGAGGACGTACACGCGGGTGCCGGGCACCGGGCGGCCGATCCGGACCGGTCCGGACGGCAGCTCGTCCCCGGGTTCGATCCGGTGCACGACGCAGCCGACCGTGGCCTCGGTCGGGCCGTACTCGTTGACGACGACCGTGCCGGGGTGCCGCTCCCGCCACGGCTGAACGGTCTCGGCGGTCAGCGCTTCACCACCGAGCACCAGCTCACCCGTCGGGAACAGCTCCTCGGCAAGGACGGCGAGATGCGTCGGGGTCGCCTTGACGAACGTCGGGCGGCCGCCGTCGACCACCGCTCCCCCGGCGGTGAGGGTGCCGAGCAGCGTCGTCACGGTGAGGTCGAACGACGGCGACGTGTGCAGCAACGCCCGTCCGGCCAGGCCGGGGTACGCCTCACGCGCCCACGACAGGTACGTGTCGACGGCCCGGTGCTCGACCTCGACGCCCTTGGGCCGCCCTGTCGAGCCCGACGTGTAGATCACATAGGCGACGTCGCCCGGCCCTGCCGCCGGTTCCGGGTCTTCGGTGGCCGCGGTGGACCACTCGCCCGTGTCGTCGAGGGCCAGCGTCTTGGTGTCCACTGTGGACTCTCCGGTGACCAGTACGAACGGGACACCCGCGTCCGCGAGGATCAGCGCCTGCCGCGGGGCCGGGTTGGCCGGGTCGAGCGGGACGTAGGCCGCGCCGCTCTTCAGCACCCCGAGCACGCCGGTCAGCAGGTCCGCCGAGTTCGGCACACACACGCCGACGACGGTGCCGGGACCGGCACCCAGCTCGCGCAGCCGGTGTGCGACGCGGTTGGCTCGCGCGTTCAGCTCGGCGTAGGTCAGGCGAACCCCGCCGAAGTCGACGGCGGGTGCGTCCGGGGTCCGCCGCACCTGGTCCTCGAACCGGGCGGGCACGGTCATGGCGTCCGAAGTGGACAGTTCCGCCGAGTTCCAGTCGGTCAGGACCAGTTCACGCTCGGCGTCCGACAACAGCGGCAGGTCCGCGACCGACCGGGCCGGATCGGCCAACGCCGAAGTCAGCAGCCGCAGGTACCGCTCGGCCACGGCTTCGGCGGTCTCGCGGTCGAACAGGTCGGTGCGGTAGACGAGCCTGCCGTCCGCGGCGGTCAGGTCGATCGCGATGTCGTCCTTCGCGGTGGCCGAGCGGACCGGCTCCAGCCCCGAGTCGGGCAGGAAGTTGAACCCGAGCTGGTACAGCGTCTGCACGCCGGGGTCGCGCTCGGCCCCGGCCGCCTCGGCGACCGCCTGGAACGGCACCTGACTGTGGTCGATCGCCTCCAGCAGCGTGGTCCGGACCCGGCCGACCAGCTCGGTGAACGTGGGTGCGCCCGAGCAGTCGACGCGCACGGCCATCTGGTTGACGAACATGCCGATCAGGTCGGCCAGCTCGGGCAGGTCGCGGCCGGCGACCGGGACGCCGACGACGACGTCGTCCACTCTGGACAGTCGCGACAGGAGTGCCGCGTAGCCTGCCAGCAGCACCATGAACGGCGACGCCGAGAGCTCCCGGGCCAGCTCGCCGACCCGGTCGATCAGTCCGTCCGGGAGGGCGAAGTCCACCTGGTCACCGGCGAACGTCAGCTCCGCCGGTCGCGGCCGGTCGGTGGGCAGGCCGTGCACCGGCGGCAGCCCGGCGAGCTGCTTCCGCCAGTAGTCCAGCTGTTCGCCCGACGTTTCGAGCTGCCCGCGCTGCCAGGCCGAGTAGTCCGGGTACTGGATGGCCAGCTCGGGCAGCTTCGGCTCGCGGCCCTCGAACACGGCGTCGCACGCCTCGCTCAGCTCGGCCTCCAGTACCAGCACCGAGCCGGCGTCGAACACGGTGTGGTGCACGACGAACGTGAGCACCCACTCGTCGTCGGCCATCCGGCACAGCTGGGCCCGCCACGGCGGCGGCGAGTCGAGCGGGATGGCCCCGCGCACGACGGCGCCGACGAGTTCGGTGAGCCGGTCACCGCGAGCGTCGGCGGGCAGGTCCCGCAGGTCGTGCACCTCGGGCTCGATCGGCACCTCTGCGTGCACCACCTGCGTGAGTGCGCCGCCGTCCATACGGAACGACGTGCGCAGCGCCTCGTGCCGCCCGACGACGACGCCGAGCGCGGTGCGCCACTGCGCGGCGGTCAGCGGTCGGTCCAGCCGGGCCCGGCAGTGCAGGTTGTACACCGGGGACGCCGGGTCGAGCTGGCCGGACAGCCAGATCCGCTCCTGCCCGAACGAGGCCGGGAACGTCCATTCCTTCGTGTCGCTCATGATTTCCTGTTCTCAGTGTCTGGTGGCGGATTAAGACCCGACGGGGTCTCGGCTGCCGGCCTGGCTGGTGTGCGGAGTGGCAGATGGTGTTGTCGTGGCGGGTGGCGTGGGTGAGGCGCTGGTCCCGAGGGTCGGTGAGTGGCGAGCATGTCGCGAAAGCCACTTTCCGGACGTCAGGTGTCGCGAAAGTGGCTTTCGCGACATGCCGAACCACTCACCCGGCCAGCTCCGCCCACAGGCTCAGCGCTCCAGCTTCGGGATGGTGGTCCGGGCGGGTTCGGCCGGCGCCTCGGCCTTGTCGGCGCGCAGCTCCTCGATCCGCTCGACCAGAGTGGCCACTGTGGACGCTTCGAACAGCGTCTTCATCGCCAGCCGCGTGCCGGTGGCCTTGCGCACCTGGGCGATGAGCTGGATGGCGACCAGCGAGTTGCCGCCGAGGGCGAAGAAGTCGTCGTGCACACCGATCTTCTCCACGCCGAGCAGCTCGGTCCACTGGCGGGCGATCTCGGCCTCCAGGTCGGTGCGCGGGGCGACGTAGTCGTCCTTCGACACCGCCACCGGCGCCTCGGCGGGTTCGTCCAATTCCTCGACGCCGACCCGGCGCTCGATCAGCTCCCGCACCGGCAGGGTGCTGATCACCACCTGCCCGCCGAGGCCCGGGGTCAGCGCCCGGACGAACGCCTCGGCGCCGTCCACCGGCCGGATCCCGGTCGACGCTTTGTCCACAGTGGACACAGTGGGCGCCGCAGTCAGGCCGCCGCCGACGGCGTCCTGATCGACCTGGCGCAGCACGAAGTCCTCGATCGTGACGAGCACGCGGCCGCTCTCGTCGCACAGCGAGAGGTCGGCCGCCACCACCTGGTCGCCGCCGGAGTCGCGGTAGCGCAGGTGGCTGCGGAAACTCGCCGGGAGCGCGTCGTGCACGACGATCCGGCCGTAGCTCATCGGCAGGTAGGTGCCGCTCCCCCGGCCGCGGCCGAACGCGGTCGCGACGTCCAGCAGTGCCGGGTGCAGCCCCCACGCGCCGACGTCACCCGCCACCGCCTCGGGAGCCGTGATCGTGGCCAACTCCTCCTGTACGCCGATGCGGTGTTCGCGCAGCGCCGCCCAGCGCGGGCCGAAGGTGACCATGCTGGTGCGGCCGGTGCCGAAACCGTGCCCGTCGTCGATCGGCTCGGTCCGCCCGGTCACCGCCTCGATGTCCACAGTGGACGTCGCTTCGGCCGCGATCCACCCGGCGGATCCGCGCACGTGGGTCCGGTTCGCGCCGGCGACGTGGCTGGTCACGGTGAAGTCGTCGCCGTCGAACTCCACGCGGTACTCCGCGGTGGCGCCGTCCGGGACGCCGAACGGCTCCAGGAACGCGACGTCCCGCAGCTCGACGATGTGCCCGTCACCGGGCTTCGGCAGCGCCGCGGCCACCGCCGCGCGGACGGTCTCCAGATGTCCCGTGCCCGGCACCACCGGCACCCCGGCGATCCGGTGCTCGTCGAGCAGCCAGTGCGTGGCCGCCGAGACGAGCCCGTGCACGCCGTCCTCGGTGCGTGTGGTGAGCACGGGGTGCTCGACCAGGCCGAGCGCCCGCGACCGGGCGGTGCGGATCGTGGTCGGCGCGGCCACCTCCGCGGCCATGCCGACCTCGTCCCAGCCACCCCAGGCATGCGAGACCAGCCGCGCCCGCCAGCCGTGGCCGCCCCGCGCGTAGGCGTCGAGGAAGTTGTTGGCTGCGCAGTAATCGACCTGCCCGATGCCGCCGACCACCGCGGTGATCGACGAGCACAGTGCGACGAAGTCCATCGGCAGGTCGGCGAACGCCTCGGCCAAAGCCAGCGTCCCGGCGATCTTCGGGGCCAGCACGGCCTCGGCCGCGGCCCGCTCCTTCACTTCGGCAACGCCGCCGCCGGGCAGTCCTGCGGCGTGCACGATCCCGTCGAGGCCACCGAACTCGCGCTCGGCCAGCTCACGCACCTCACGCAGGCGCGCCGCGTCGGTGACGTCGGCGGCAACGACGTGCACCACCGCGCCCGCGGCCTCCATCCGCCGCACGGCGAGCATCGTGCGCCCGGCGCGGTCGGTACCGCCGTGCGCGGCGAGATGCGCGTCCCACTCCGCCCGCGGCGGCAGCCCGGTGCGGGCGAGCAGCACGAGCTTCGCCCGCACCCGGCGGGCGAGGTCCTCGGCGAGCGTGATGCCGATACCGCCGGTCCCGCCCGTGATCAGGTACCGGCCGCCGTCACGCAGCACCGGCTCGGCGGCCGAAGGCAGTTCGATCTGGGTGTGGTCCAGCACCCAGCGACGGCCGGAACGCAGCGCGACCTCGGCCGCCGCGTCGGCCGGGCGGAACAGCTCGGCGACGGCATCTTGCGGACGGTCGACATCGATCCGGCGCACCACCGTGCCCGGGACCTCCAGCGGCACCACCCGCGCGATGCCCGCGAGGGTCGCGTGCTCGGGGCGGGTCAGATCGGTGCCGGTGACGTCGGCGGTGCCAGTACTCAGCACGTCGATCCGTACCGGCTCGCCCCACGCCTGTACGAGGTTAAGCACACTGAAGAACCCGTGGTCCTGTGCGGCCATGCCGCGCTCTTCCCCGGCCAGCGTCCAGGCGTGCACGACCCGCTCGGGCCGGGCGGGCAGCGCGGCCACGAGCGCGTCGTAGTCCTCGCGCACCCCGGGCCGGACGGTGAATCCGGTCTCCGTCGCGGCGAACCCGTCGCCTGGACGCACCTCGGTGACCGTCACACCCGCGTCACGCAGCAGGCCGGACAGGACGTCGCCGGCGGCGAAGACGAGCGCGTCCGCGAAGGGCTCGCGTCTCAGATCCGGTTCCGCCTGCCGCCACGCCGGGACCGCGAACCACTCGGACAGGGGCAGCGGACCACTCCGCCGCGCGGGCTGGGTGGCCGTGATCGGGTCCGGGTCGACCCAGTACCGCTTGCGCGCGTACGGGTAGCCGGGCAGCGGTACCCGGTTGCCCGGCGCGCCGAACATCCGCGCCTGGAGGGAAACCCCGTTCGTCCACAAGAGACCGGCCGCGCCATACAGTGTTTCGACGTCGCCGATGCGCTCGGTACGGCCCGGCAGGCTCGGCTGCGGCGCGGGCATGCCCTTCGGGACCTGGCCGCGGGCCAGCCCGGACAGCTGATGACCCGGGCCGCATTCGACGAGCACCCAGCGACCACCGCGCGTGAACAGAGTCTTGACGCAGTCGCCGAACCGGACGGCCTGGCGCAGGTGGGAGGCCCAGTACGCGGGGTCGGTGGCCTGGGCGTCGGTGATCCAGTCACCGGTGACGTTCGACAGGAACGGCAGCTCGGGCGCGACGCGGGCGACGGCGGCGACGGCCTCGGTGAACTCGGCGAGGACCGGGTCCATCATCGGCGAGTGGAACGCGTGCGAGGTCACCAGCTCGCGGCACTGCACACCGCTGGCCTTGAGCGTCGCCGCGAAGTCCGCGACCGCGTCCGACGGCCCGGCCACGACGCACGTGCCGGGCCCGTTCACCCCGGCGACCGCGAGGGTGCCCGGCAGCCGCGAGGCGACGCTCTCCTCGTCGAGCTGGACGGCCAGCATCGCGCCGGCGGGCATCGACTGCATCAGGCGGCCGCGTGTGGCGACCAGGTTCAGCGCGTCCGGCAGGGTGAAGACACCGGCGACGGTGGCGGCGACGTACTCGCCGATCGAGTGGCCGATCATCGCCGCGGGCCGCACACCCCAGCTCTGCCACAGCATCGCCAGCGCGTACTCGACGACGAACAGCGCGGGCTGGGTCACGCGGGTTTCCCGCAGCGCCTGCTCGCCACCGGGTGAGAAGATCAGGTCGCGCAGCTCCGGCAGCTCGGGTTCGAGCAGCCGCAGGCACTCGTCGACGGCCGCGGCGAACACCGGCTCGGCCTCGTACAGCTCGGCGCCCATCCCGGCGTATTGGGAACCCTGGCCGGAGAAGAGGAACGCCACGTTCATCTCCCCGGCCTGTGCGGACACGAGGCGCCGGGTGTCCCGCAGCCCGTCGACCGCGTCCTCGGAGTCACGGGCGACGACGACCGCGCGGTGCGGGTACTCGGTGCGCCCGGCGGCCAGGGTGTGGGCCACGTCGGCGAGGTCGAGGTCGACGTCCCCGGCCAGCCGCTCGGCCAGCCCGTCGACCGCGGCCGAAAGCGCTTCCGCGGTGTTGGCCGACACCCGGAGCAGATGCGCCGGATGCGGCGTCCGGGGCCGCTCGGGGACCGGCGCCTCCTCCAGTACGACGTGCGCGTTGGTGCCGCCGACGCCGAACGAGCTGACGCCCGCCCGCCGCGGCGCCTGGCTCGCCTCCCACTTCGTCACCCCTTGCGCCGGGTAGAACGGGCTCGCCGGGAAGTCGATACCCGGGTTGGGTTCGTGGTAGTTGATGGTCGGCGGGATCAGCCCGTGCTCCATGACGAGCACGGCCTTGATCAGTGACACCACGCCTGCCGCCTGAGACAGGTGACCGATGTTGGACTTCACCGAGCCGATCGCGCACCAGCCGGTGTCCGCGGCCCCATTCCCGTACACAGTGGACAGTGCGGTGATCTCCATCGGATCGCCCAGCGCGGTGCCGGTGCCGTGCGCCTCGACGTAGCCGATGGTGCGCGGGTCGACACCGGCCATGCCGACGGCCTGTGCGACCGCCTCGGTCTGCCCGGCCACGCTGGGCGCGGAGAAGCCGACCTTGGTGGCACCGTCGTTGTTGATCGCGTTGCCCAGTACGACGCCCCGGATGTGGTCGCCGTCCTCGATCGCCTGCGACAGCCGCTTGACCAGCACGACCCCGGCGCCGCTGCTCCAGACCGTGCCGTTGGCGCCCTCGTCGAACGCGCGAACGTGGCCGTCCGGTGAGGTGAAGCCGTCGACGCCCATATAGCCGATGCCGTGCGGCATCTCCAGATTGACCCCGCCTGCCAGCGCCATGTCGCATTCGCCGTTGCGCAGCGCCTCGCAGGCCAGGTGCACCGCGACCAGGGACGTCGAGCAGGCGGTGAACACCGCGAGGCTCGGGCCGCGCAGGTCGAGCTTGTACGACACCGAGGTCGTCAGATAGCTCGGCTGGTTGCCGGTCGAGATGCCGATACCACCGTGCTGCGAGGCCATGATCCGCTCGTTGCGAAGCAGGTTCTCCTTCAGGTAGCCGGTGCCCCCGGACCCGCCGTAGACGCCGATCGCGCCGCTGTAGCGGGCCGGGTCGTAACCGGCGTCGGTCAGCGCGGCATGGCACGACTGGAGGAACAGTCGATGTTGCGGGTCGGTGATCTCGGCCTCGCGACTGGTCATGCCGAACAGCTCGGCGTCGAACTCGTCGAAGCCGTCGACAACGGTGGTGGCGTTCACCCAGCTCGGATCGTCCACAGTGGCCGGTTCGGCGCCGCGGGCGATCATCTCCTCGCGGGTGGCCGGCACGATCGACTCGACGCCGTCGACGAGGTTGCGCCAGAACTGCCGCGCGTCACGCGCGCCGGGCACGCGCACGTCCAGTCCGACGATCGCGATCGGTTCGGCTCCGGGATCGCCGGTGCCGGTTTCGGGGAGGTGGGTCACGGTGGTGCTCCTATCCGAGGCCGGCTGGGCCGGCGGTGCTACGAGGTCTTCTGGTCTGGGTGCGGGCGCGGCGGGCGGCGACGCGCTCGGCGGCGCGGGCCAGCTCCGGGCTGGCGCCGCCGCCGGAGTGCAAGTGCGCGGCGAGGGCGCGGACGGTGGGATGGCTGAACAGGTCGACCATCGGGATCCGGCGGCCGAGCCGGGCGGTGACCTGGGCGTGCACCCGGGCCAAGGCGAGCGAATGTCCGCCCACGTCGAAGAAGTTGTCGGTGTGCCCGACTTCTTCGACGCCGAGGACGTCGCACCAGGCGCGGGCGATCACGGCCTCGGTCGCGGCGAGCGCCGCCGGATCCGCGGCCACCGACGGCGGCCGTTCCCGGGCGCGGGTCGTCGCGTCCGGCGCGGCGGTGCGGACACCCGCCCGCGGCAGCTCCGGCACGGTCGTCCCGACCGGCGCGTCCGGAGCAGCGGCCAGCGCGTCGAGCAGGGCGACGTAGTCCTCGGCGAGCCCGGCCATCCGGGCATGGTCGAACAGGTCCGGGTTGTACAACAGTTCGACGCCGTCGTCGTGGACGTACACCGTGAGGTCGAACGGCGACCCCGGCTTGTCCACCGGCAGCCACGCCGACCGCACGCCAGGCAGGTCCAGCCGCGGCTCGGTGAAGTTCAGGACGTTGAACATCACCTGCACGAGCGGAGCATGCGCGGGATCACGGGGCACGCCGAGCGCCTCGACGAGCCGCTCGACCGGCGCGGCCGGATGTGAGGTCGCGGCGAGGAGTTCCGCACCGCCGCCGCGGACGTGCGTCGCGAAGTCCGCGGCGTCGTCGGCCCGCAACCGCACCGGCACGATGTCCACGAAGAACCCCGCGACCTCCTGGAACTCGGCGAGCCGCCGGTCCGCGACGACCGTGGCGACCAGGTGGTCGGCCGCGCCGGTGAGCCGCCGCAGCAGCTGGCCGAACGCGGCGAGCAGCACCCCGGCACGCGTCGTGCCGGTGCGGGCGGCCAGTGCCATGACCGACTCGCCGGCACCGTCCGGAAAGGACTGACGCAGGCTCGCGCCCCGGTAGGTCTGCACGGCCGGGCGCGGCCGATCCCACGGAATGTCCACTGTGGCCGGTGCACCGGCGAGATGTCCGGTCCACCAGGCGACGTCCACAGCCTCCCGACGTTCGTCGCGTCCGGCCCGCCACACCGCGTAGTCCGCATAGGACGCCACCGGCGGCGGCAGCGGCTCGCCCCGGTAGGCCGCCGACAGGTCGGCGCAAAGCAGGTCCTGCGACCAGCCGTCGAACACCGCGTGATGCAGCGTCAATCCGAGCACGTGCTCCGTCTCGCCGAGCCGGTAGAGCCGCACACGCCAGGGAGCATCGCGGTCGAGGCGCACCGGCGTCGCGGCGTCGGCGGCCAGCCGGGCCCGCAGACCGTCCTCGGTCACCGGCGCCACCGGCAGCGGAACGTCCGACGGCGGCAGGCGATCCACCAGCGGCGCGCCGTCGACGGCCCGGATCCGCCAGCGGAGCACGTCGTGCCGCTCGGTGACCGCACGCAAGGCGTGGCGCAGCGCGTCGACGTCCAGCGCGCCGGTCAGCCGGAACGCCATCGCGATGTTGTACGGCGCGGCGTCCGGGGCGAGCTGGTCGAGGAACCACAGCCGCCGCTGCGGCGGGGACAGCGCGGGCGCGTGCCCGGTGGTCAGCCCCGGCCCGGTCAGCGGCGACGCGGCCGCGACCCGCCGGGTGAGCCCGTCGAGAGTGCCGCCTGCGAAGACGTCCTCCGTGGCGACGTCCGCGGCCAGCTCCGCCCGCAGCGCCGCGACCAGGCGCATCGCAGCGATCGAGTTCCCGCCTGAGGCCAGGAAATCCGTCCCCGCGCCGTCGCCGAGCACTCGCCGCCAGATGGCCGCGACCGCGCGTTCGGCCGGGGTGCCGAGCGGCTCAAGTTCCTGGTGGCCCGCGAGTGCCGCTTCGGCCAGGTCGCGCAGCGCGGGGCGGTCGACCTTGCCGGTGACCGGGTTGACCGGCAGGCGGTCGAGCACCCGGACCACGGCCGGGCGCATCGCCGCGGTGAGCCGGTCCCGGCCGAGTGCGTCCACATCGGACGGTGCGGACGCCGGTGTCAGAAAGGCCACCAGCCGGGTGCCGCCCGGCCCGGGGACCGCCGTCACGGCGGCGTCGTCGACGTCCGGGTGAGTCTTGAGCGCGGCCTCCACCTCGCCCAGCTCGATCCGCTGGCCGCGGACCTTCACCTGGCGGTCGACGCGGCCGGCGAACTCGAGACGACCGTCGGGCAGCTCACGGGCCAGATCGCCGGTGCGGTAGAGCAGCTCCCCCGGCCTGATCGGGTCGTCGACGAACTTCGTGGCGGTCAGCTCCGGGCTGCCGAGGTAGCCGAGCGCGAGGCCAGGACCGCCGATGAGCAGCTCGCCGATCTCGCCGGGCGCGACCGGCCGCAGCTCGGCGTCCACGACGTACGCCCGGTGGTTCGGCGTCGGGCGGCCGAGCGGCAGCGGGTCGGCGGGGATGCCGGTGACCTCGTCGGTGACGACCACGACGGTGGTCTCGGTCGGGCCGTAGGCGTTGAAGAACCGGCGGCCCGGCAGCCAGCGCGCGGCGAGGTCCGCGGGCACCGGCTCGCCACCGCAGGCGATGACGCGCCAGCCGGGAACGGCCGCGGGGTCCACCATGGACAGCAGCGTCGGCGTGACGAAACCCCACTCGACGTCGTGCTCGACGAGGAACCGCCGCAGTCGTTCGGGGTCGGCCCGGTCGGCGGCGCCGGCGAGCTGGACCGATCCGCCGTGTGCCAGCGGGACGAACACGTCCATGGTGAAGGCGTCGAAGGCGGGCGAGGAGATGCCGAGCGCCCGGGCGCCGGGCCGGATCCCGAGGGCGGCGGCGAACCCGGTGACGAACGCGACCACGTTGCGGTGACTGGTCAGCACGCCCTTGGGCCGGCCGGTGGAGCCGGAGGTGTAGAGAAGGTGGACGAGGTCGTCCGGCCCGGCGGGACACTCGGCGGGCCCGTCCGCGGGCGGGGGCACGTCGAGCGTCTCGATGCCTTCCGTGGCACCGAATTCGGCCCGCGCGCGATTGCCGACGACGAGGGAGATCCCGGCGTCCGCGGCGATTTCGGCCAGCCGCGCCTTCGGGCCGCCGGGTTCGAGCGGCACGTAGGCGGCCCCGGACAGCAGCACGCCCACGACGGTCGAGATCAGCTCCGGCCGCCGGTCGGCGCAGACGCCGACGCGGGTGCCGGGCCCGGCATCCCGGGCCCACAGCAGCCGGGCGACGCCGGTCGCCGACGCGACCAGTTCGCGGTAGGTGAGCCGGGCGTCACCCTGCCGGACGGCGACGGCATCAGGAGTGCGCGCGGCCTGGGCGAGGATCAGCCCGGTGATCGTGGTGTCCGGATAGGACAGTGGCGGTCCGTGGCCTCCCACGACGGGCAAGGTGTCGGTCACCGAGAGGTCTCCTGGTCTGAGTGTCTGTCGGTGAACCCGCGTCCGCGATCGACGTCGGCAGGACGCTGCCTGGTCATGCACGTCACGGATGTGGGCAAGGCGCCCTGCCACCGCGATAGCGGGGCCTTCGGCCGGGGCGGGTTCACGCGTTTGGTCGCTTTTCGGGTCCATCTTCAGCTCCGCCAACAGGCTCTGATGTGTGGTGAGGTGGTGGGTCGATCCAGTACCGCTCTCGCTGGAACGGATAACCCGGCAAGGGAACGCGGCCGGGATCGCCGTCCGCTACCCATTCGATCTCGCCGCCTCCGGCCCAGTGGGCGGCCAGGTCTCGCTCCGCCCCGGCTGGGCCCTCGACGGCGGTTCCGTTCGCCAGCAACGCATCGAGCGCGGCGACCGCCGACGCGATCGAGTCCGCCACCACGGCGGCCCGGCACGCGAACGCTCGCCGCACCGAAAGCGTGTACGCCACGTCCCCGAGGTCCGGCGCGTCTGTGGCGAGCCGGTCGCGCAGCAGGGACACCGCCTCTCGCAACGCCTTCGCGTCACGCGCGGACACCGGCAGTACGGACGGACCACTCCCCGCCTGCCGTGGTGGGACGGCAGGGGCTTCCTCCACGATCACGTGCACGTTCGTGCCGCCCATGCCGAACGAGCTGACCCCGGCCACCCGCCGCTCGCGGGCGGGCCAGTCGGTGGCCTTCGCCGGGACGTACCAAGGGCCGCCCGCCAGGTCGACCTCCGGGTGCGGGACCGTGAAGTGCAGGCTCGGCGGAATGACGCCGTGCCGCACCGACAACACGGCCTTGATCAGCCCGGCGATGCCCGCCGCCGCGTCGAGGTGCCCGATGTTCGTCTTCACCGAGCCCAGCGCGCACGTTTCCGGCGGCGCGTCCCGGTAGACGCGGTTGAGCGCGGCCACCTCGATCGCGTCGCCGAGCGGGGTGCCGCTGCCGTGGGCTTCGAGCAGCGCGACCTCGTTCGGGGCGACCTCCGCGACGGCCAGCGCCTCGGCCACCGCGGCCGCCTGCCCGGCCGGTCCCGGCACTGCGTAGCCCGCGCGGTCCGGGCCGTCGTTCGTGATCGCCCAGCCGGGCAGCACGGCGTAGACGTGGTCGCGGTCGGCGAGTGCGTCCGCCAGCCGCCGCAGCACGACCACCCCGGCGCCCGAGCTGAACCCGGCGCCCGCCGCGGCGGCGTCGAACGCACGGCACCGGCCGTCCGGTGAGGCGAGCCCGCCGCCGCGGTACCGCGGCCACGTCACGTTCGCCCCGCCGGCCAGCGCGACGTCGCACCGGTAGTCCGCGAGGCTCTGCGCGGCCAGTGCCACCGCCGCGAGCGAGCTGGAGCACGCGCTCTGCACGGCCACCGCCGGCCCGGTCAGCCCGAGCCGGTAGGCGACCTGGCCTGGCAGGTGGTCGGCGAGCTGACGGCCGGTCAGCCGCCCCTCCCAGTCGTCCGGGTCGACGTCGCCGGTCACCGCCGGGTTGCCGAACAGGTGGAACAGGAAGTAGCGGTTCACCGAGGCGGCCGTGAACACCCCGACGGGCCCGGTCTCGGCGGCGGGGTCGCGTCCCGCGTCCTCCAGTGCCTGCCACGCCGCTTCGAGGAACAGCCGGTGTTGCGGGTCGGTTCGCGCGGCCTCGTCGGCGGTGAACCCGAAGAACCCGGCGTCGAACTCCTCGACACCCTCGATCCGGCCACCCGCCCGCACGTACGCCGGGTCGGCCCGCAGGCCCGGCCCGACACCCAGCGCCGCCAGCTCGTCGTCGGTGTAGTCGTGGATCGAGTCGACGCCCGCGCAGAGGTTCCACCAGAACGAGGCGGCGTCCGGCGCGCCGGGGAACCGGCAGGCCAGCCCGACGACGGCGATGAGATCCCCGGCCGGCTCCTCCGCGGTGACCGGCGGAGGAGTGTCCGAAGTGGACTCCGTGAGCCAGGCAGCCTGCCCGGCGATCGTCGTGCGCTCGAACAGCGCGAGCAGCGGAACGTCCACCCCGAACTCGTCGGCCAGCCGCACCTGCACCCGGCCGAGCCGCAGCGAGTCGCCGCCGGCGTCGAAGAACGCCTCGGTACGCCCGACCCGGTCACGGCCCAGCACCGCGCACCAGATCCGGTGCACGCGTTCCTCGGCCGGGGTCAGCCGCTCGGTTGGGACGGTCGCGGCCGCCCGCGGGTCCGGCAGCGCCCGTTCGTCGAGTTTTCCGGTGACGGTCAGCGGAAAACCGTCCAGCACCGCGACGGCCGCGGGGACCGAGTAGCCGGGCAGGACGTCCGCCAGCGCGGCCCGCAGCACCCGGCCGTCCGGACGCGGGCCGGCCGCGGTCACGTAGGCGAGCAGGTCGCCGTCACGCACGATCGCGCGGGCTTCGGCCACGCCGGGCTGTTCGGCGAGCCTGGCCTCGATCTCGGTCAGTTCCACCCGGAAGCCGCGGACTTTGACCTGCCGGTCGAGCCTGCCGAGGCAGACGAAGTTCCCGTCCGGTAGCAGCCTGCCGAGGTCGCCGGTCCGGTAGCGACGGCCGCCGTCGGCTGTCACCCCGAACGCCGGGCTCGGCTGGTCGAGGTAGCCGTCGACGAGGTGTCGCCCGTGCACTTCGAGTTCGCCGCTGTCCAGCACGGTGAGGGTGAACCCGGGCAGCGCGCGCCCGATCGGCAGCGGCCCGTCGGCGTCCTGGCCCAGCTCGGCGGCGGTCGTCCGGTACTGCGCGGCGAAAGTCACCTCGGTGGCGCCGTAACCGTTGACGAACACGCACTCCGGCGCGAACCGGCCGCGGCGGACGTCGGCGTGGGTCGCCTGCTCGCCGCCGAGCAGCACGGTCCGCACGGACGGGAGGCCGGTCTCGCCGAGGACGTCGAGCAGGTGCCGGTAGACCGTGGGCGTCGAGTGGTAGACGGTCACCTCGTGCCGGGCCAGTTCGCGCGCGGCGTGGGCGAGGCCGTGCGCGCGCAGGTCGATCGGCACGAGCGCGGCGCCGCTGAGCAGTGCCGGGTAGAGGTCCGGGATCGCCGCGTCGAAGCCGAACGACGCGAGCAGGCTGAGCCGGTCGGCCGCGGTGATGCCGAGCGCGGCGATCTGGTTGTCGACGACGTGCAGGAGGTTGGGGTGGGTCTGTGCGACGGCCTTCGGCAGGCCGGTGGATCCGGAGGTGAACAGCACGTACGCCGGACTGTCCGGATCGGACTCGGGCACCGGGAGCGGCGCGGTCTCCGTACCCGAGCGCACGAGCCGCGCGGATCCCGTGCGACACAAGAACTCCGCCAGTTCGACATACTCCGGATCCGCGAGCACGGCGGTCACCCGCGCGGCCGCGAGCTGGTACTCGAGACGCTCCCGGGGGAAGGTCGGGTCCAGCGGGACGTAGGTGCAGTCCGCGGCGAGGGTGCCGAGGATCGCCGCGATCGCGGCGCTGCCGTGCCCGGTGACGAGCCCGACCCGCTCCCCCGGCCGGACACCGGCGTCGCGCAACCGCAGCGCGCGGCCGCCCGCGAGCCCGGCGAGCCGGGCGTAGGTGAGCCCTGTGCCGTGCTCGAAGACCGCGATCCGGTCGGGCGATTGCCGGGCGTGCATGTCGAATCGGCTGACGCAGCCGGCTTGTGTCATCGGGCGTCGAGCAGTCGCTCCGAGGTTTTTCGGGCGCGCCACAACAACGGTGTGAACTTCATCTTGCTCCCCAGTAACCGTGCAGGTGAAGAATTACGCAAGGTTAAGACGATCAGCCGCGCCGAGGAATACGAATTTCGTTGATTTAGTCCGAATGGCCTACGATCTTGGACCATACGTTGCAGATATCCACGTCTTCCAGCCCAATCCGCGACCTGGTCCGCATTTTGCGCCCGACTTTTCGGCCACCATCGACACTCGATTGACTACATTTAGTAATGCGTCGGATATTAACCGACACTGTGTCGACGAATACGTTTACGAACAACCGGCAGCAAATTCACCGAAATCGATTCAGAAATACGATTCCCGATCGCGCGGGATTTCCCGGAGCCCGATCGCGGCATCCGAGAGAAACTTACGTCCGTCGTAAAGTTACAATCGGCATATACTTGTCCAGGACTCGTCGGGTCGGTCACGTTGCCGTGACGCCAGGGGCACGCTTCGACCGGACCACCATCACCGGGCCTTCGGCGACCTCTAGGTTCTGACTCGCCGTGACCGTTTCGAACCGCGCACTATGCGGCATGAGCGGGCGTTTGGTCAGTGCGCTTGGGCACCGTCGGCAAGAATGATTCTCATGATGGGCAGCAGGCGTCCGGGGGCGACTTCACGTTCACCCACGCGTTGGGCGCCCATGTGCAGATAGAACGGCTCAGCGTGGGGATCGGACTCCAGCTCCAGCTTGCGGAAGCCGCGTTTCCTGGCCGCACTGGTCGCATGGTCCCACAGCCTGCGTCCCAGCCCGGTACCGATCGCGTCGGGCTCGACGAACAGATCTGCCAACTCACCGCCCGGCGGCGTACCGCCAAGCTGGTAGTACCCAAGCAACCTCTCCCCGCGTTCGGCGACGATGACCTGTTCACCACGGATCTGTTCCGGTCGCACGGTCAACAGGTCACGAACGCGGTCGAGAAACTCCTGCTCGTAACCCCAATATGCCTTCGACCGACGCGCCAACGCCGTGATGTCGTCCGCTTCGTGAGGTTCAGCCGCACGCAGTCGCACCTGGTCCATGATCGTGATTATCCAGATCCCTGCCGATCTCCGCGCCGAATTTCGCGTTCCCTCGTCCGTACCGACGAGGCCGTACGAGGTGACACGGCGAGAACGAGCAACTCGTCCATCCCCAGGCCTCACAAGCATTCGCACACCGGCATGACCGCGAGTCTGGTCGCTGCGTATCGACCGCCTCGCGGCATGACCGGACATGTCACGGCGTCTCGGTCAGGCGGCCACGCACATCGCGGAGTTGGTAGACAGGACGGGTGAATTCCTTCTACCACCTGTGCTTCGTCGTTCAGGACATCGGACGGGCGACCGAGGACCTCACCCGCACTCTGGGCGTGACCTGGAGTCCAGTCCGCGCGGGCACCCTCGGGGACTGGGACTACAGCATCGTGTTCTCCGTCAAGGGACCGCCGTTCTTCGAGGTGATTCAGGGCCCCGTCGGCAGTCCGTGGGATGCGACCGAAGGTTCCCGCTTCGACCACATCGGATACTGGTCCAAGGACGTCACGGCGGACAAACAGCGCCTGGTGACTCGAGGCGCACCGATCGAGTTCGACTCGTGCCCTTACGGTCGCTCCTTCACCTACCACCGTCTCGACAGCATCGGAGCCCGGATCGAATTGGTGGACCTCGCGGTCCAGCCGGGGTTCCGCGACACCTGGGCCCAGGACACAGCGGCGATGCCGGCGCTCGACCTCGACGATCCAACCGCCGGACTGTGACGGTCACGTCGACCATCCGCACGTGCACTCGGACGCTTGGTCCGCGGCAGAAGAGTGCGTTGGTTCTGGCCGGCGAGCCTCTGGATGATCATCGGGGCGCCGCACCAACCAGCAGCCGGTATGAGCCCAGGTCCATACTGTCCATGGCCAGCAGATCAGTGTGCCGGCGATGCCGACGGCCAGTGGTCAGATCGGACCGCAGCCGTTCCGGCGCGGGCTCCAGCGCCTGTTGGTCGAGCAGCGCGATGCCGGACATCGCAGCGTGTCGGCGTACGCCTGAATGTGCTCACCCCCGTAAAGGAGAACGCGCTCAGATGGCGATAGGCCTCACTAGTCCACTATGGACGATGCTGACCGTGACGCGGAATCGGGCGATGGCCGAGCCACCGGGGTCAGCGCACGGTGATGACTAGTTTGCCTGTGGTGTGGCCGGTCTCTCCCAGGGCGTGGGCTCGGGCGCCTTCGGCGAGGGGGAAGGTGCCGGAGACGTAGGCGCGGAGCTTTCCCTGGTCAGCAAGTCCGGCGACAGCGCGGATTCCGGCCTGGTCGTGCTCAACGAGCAGGGTGACGGCGCGGACCTGCGCCTTCTCCGCGGCGGCCTGGGTGTCTTCGGCGTACGGAGCCAGGGACACCAGGATCCCACCGGGACGGAGCACGCCCACCGAACGGGTCGCGGTTGCCCCGCCGAGGGCGTCGAGGACGACGTCGTACCGCTGTTCGGTGTCGGTGAAGTCCTCAGTGCGGTAGTCGATGCAGGCATCCACGCCGATCTCGCGCAGGAAGTCATGTTTGGCGGCACTCGCGGTCCCGGTGACATGCGCGCCGCGCTCCTTGGCGATCTGCACCGCGAGATGACCGACACCGCCGGCCGCGGCGTGGATCAGCACCCGTTGCCCCGCCCGCAGGTCCGCGGTGTCGACGAGAGCCTGCCAGGCGGTGAGCGCGGCCAGCGGCAAAGCGGCCGCCTGGACGTGGTCGATCCCGGCGGGCTTGGCCGCGAAGGCGCGGGTGGGACCGGTCACGTACTCCGCGTGGGAACCGGCGCCGTAGGGGTAAGGCAGCATGCCGAACACCTCGTCACCGGACCGGAACAGGGTGACGCCGACGCCGGTCTCCACCACGGTGCCGGAGACGTCCCACCCCAGGGTCATCGGCGGTGGCGGCAGGAAAATGTGGTGAGCGCGGTGTTTGAAGTCCGTGGGGTTGAGTCCGGCCGCGTGCACGGCGACAAGGATCTCTCCCGGGCCGGGCGCGGGCCGCGCCAACTCGGTCAGCCGCAGGACGTCGGGGCCGCCAAGGGCGGTTTGGCGCAAGGCGAGCATCACCGGGGTGCCCGTGGAGCCGGGGTGTTCAGCGGTTTCGGTCGAGGTCATGTGGTCATCCTGGCCGGACGCCCCGATCCGCGACGATGGCAAGAAGGTCATCTTCCGATATGTTCTTGCCATGTCCTCCGACTCTGCCGTCCCTCGCGCCGCGTCGTCCCAGGCCCGTGACCTCGCCGACCGCGCGACCGAACTCGACCGCCGGATGCGCCGCCCGCGACCGGACGCACACAAGGTCGTCGTCCTTGTCCTCGACGGCGTCTACCCCTTCGAACTCGGCATCCCGCACCGAGTTCTGGGATCAGCCGGTGGCCGCTACGAGGTACTGTCCGCGAGCGTGGACGGACAGCCCGTACGCACCGACGCGGACCTGACCGTCACCCCCGGACACGGTCCCGAGGTACTGCCCGAGGCGGACACCCTCGTCATCCCGCCGTACGCGATCTTCCCGGCCTCGGCCGCCTCCCCGGACCCGCGGGCCGTCGCAGCCCTGTCCCGCGTGCGCCCTGGCACCCGTTTGGTGTCCATCTGCACCGGTGCCTTCCTGCTGGCCGCGGTTGGTCTGCTGGACGGGCGGCGGGCCACCACCCACTGGGCGCTGGCCGACTACTTCCGGGAACTGTTCCCGGAAGTCGAGCTCGATGCCGGCGTGCTGTTCGTCGACCACGGCGACGTGCTGACCTCAGCCGGGGCGGCGAGCGGGGTCGACGTCTGCCTGCATCTGGTGCGCCAGGACCACGGCAGCGAGGTGGCCAACCAGGTCGCCCGCCAGTGCGTCATGCCACCGTACCGGGACGGTGGTCAGGCGCAGTACATCGAAAAGCCCGTGCCGTCGGCGAGCACGTCCGGCACCGGGCCGACGCGTGACTGGGCACTGCAGCGCCTCGAATCGCCGCTGTCGCTGGACGAACTGGCCACCCACGCGGCGATGAGCACCCGTACCTTCGCCCGGCGCTTCCGAGAGGAGACCGGCATGAGTCCCGGTCGCTGGCTGACCCAGCACCGGCTGCGGCGGGCGCGGCACCTGCTGGAGTCCAGCGACCTCCCGGTGGATCGAGTCGCCCACGAGGTCGGCTTCGCCACCGCCACCTCGCTTCGTCGACACCTGGCGGCAGAGGCGGGGGTCGCTCCGTCGACCTACCGGCGCACCTTCCGCGCGTCGGACCCGGCTCCGGACGCGACCAGGTAAAACCAAGCTCAGCACCCGCAACACCGACCGGCTGAGCACGTTCGCCTGTCCGTGCCTGAACACTTCTCTCCGCGCGCCGACACAACGCGAACACCGGCTGATCCCAGGCCAGCACCACCTGCCGCCGCGACACCCGACGCAGCTCGGCGACGGCTCGCACTGCCTGCCTGGCCCCAGTCGGGCGTTGCTGGATCATCCCCCATGCTGGCTCGACCGCGACCACCCTCCGGTTCGCGGGCTCATACGATCCCACCGACCGCCTGTTCTGGCTGGCCGTCAAGCCATCACAAGCATTCGCACATCGGCAGAAGCGGAAGTTTGACGAACGTGCCCGCTCGGCGGCATGAGCGGATGTTCAACGGTGAACGAACTCTGTTCCTTGGGCTCGTAACGGGCGTTTGGCCATCGCCGGGCACGGGCCCCGGCGATGGCGGTGGCTTACAGGTCGCTGCCGGAGAGCGCCTGCGCCACGGTGAGACTGTCCTCGTAGACGTGGTATCGAGCGATCAGGCCATTGTCGATGGTGAGGTGCAGCGCGCAGCGGGCGATGTAGGCACTACCGGTGGCCTTCACGGTCTGGCGGATCTCGCCGAGCACCACGGCGTCCGGGCCGTCGACGAGGATCCGGGGCGCGACCCCGCCACGCTTTTCAGGCACGTGGAACGTGTCGAGCGCGCGGAAGTGGTCGGCCACCTCGGCGCGAGTCGAGCGAGGCCTGATCCATGGCACAGCCGGGTGCCCTTCGGCGGGCCAGTCCAATTGCCAGTCGACGGCATCGGCGAACAGCTCGGCGATCTGCTCCGGCTTCCCCTCGGCCAGGCGGGCAAGGAACTCCGTCACGACGGCGCGGGTGGCCGCCTCGGCGCCCGTGAACTGGTAGTCACGCTGCATCCGCCCGTCCTCGCCGAGCAGGGCGAACACGACGCCGGTCCACACGGGTTCACCGCCGACGGCGGGAACCATGTGCACGGTGAAGGTGACGGCATCGTGGTGGTGTAGGGCGTCGTTCGCCGCCACGAAACGGAATCCGCCGGTCGCGACGAACTGTTCGTGCGCATCGGCGACGCGGGCCTGGATAGCGTCATGCCCGCGGTAGTCGGCGGAACTGATGAACTCGACCCCGTCCTCGCCCCACAGTGCGGCGATGGCCGCACTGCGCCGAGCGGGGTCGGGCTCGTTCCACACGGCGGCGTAGCGGCTGACGAACGTCTCGATGTCGGTGGTGCTGGTCATGGCCGAAACGCTAGCCAGCCTTCCCTGACATCTTCTGTCAGTGGGGCAGGGCACAATTCGGGTCATGCGCGCCAGCCGCCTGGTGTCCCTGCTGTTGCTGCTGCAGACACGGGACCGGATGACCGCCCAGCAGCTGGCCGACACCCTGGAGGTCTCTGTACGGACCATCTATCGGGACGTGGAAGCGCTGAACGCGTCAGGTGTACCGATCTACGGCGAACCCGGCAACGAGGGTGGTTACCGCTTGCTGGAGGGCTACCGAACCCGGTTGACCGGTCTGACCGCCAGCGAAGCCCAGATGTTGTTTCTGACCGGTTTGCCCGCGGCGGCCGCCCAGCTGGGCCTGGCGACCGCGGTGACCAGTGCGCGGCTCAAGCTCACCGCCGCGCTGCCCGCCGAGTTGCGTGATCGCGCCAACCGCGTCGCTGACCGGTTCCACCTCGACGCGCCTTCGTGGTACCACGAAGGCGATCCCACGCCCCACCTGGCTGTGGTCGCCGACGCCGTGTGGAATCAGCACACTCTGCAGATCCGCTACCTGCGCTGGACGAAACCGCAGGAGATCACCCGGATCGTCCAACCGTATGGTCTTGTCCTCAAAGCCGGCCACTGGTACCTCGTGGCCCGGCACCCGGGCCAGTTCCGCACCTACCGGATCTCCCGCATCCTCGACGCGCACGCTCTGCCCGATTCCTTCGACCGCGTCGAAGACTTCACTCTCGCCGGCTACTGGCACGACTATCTTGAGCACTTCGACCAGCGCCGACACCAGCACCAGGCAACGCTGCGGGTCTCCCCCCGCGGCCTTGACCTGATGCCCTACCTGGTGGAACCGGCCGTGGTCCACGCCGCCCGGCAGACCTCGACAGGGCCGGACCCGCAAGGCTGGACCCAGATCACCATCCCCATCGAGTCGGTCGAAGCAGCCCTCCCCGAACTGCTCAAACTCGGCGCCGACGCCGAAGTCCTCGCACCCGAAAACCTGCGCGCCCACATCATCCGCACCCTACGAGCGATGAATCACGTCTACGAGTCCACAAACGCCCCGGTCACGAGTCCCCGCCAGCCCCGACGCCGCTCCGTCGACCAACTTGGTCGGGCTAGAGCTGCGGACGTTCAATGACCAGGCCCGCTCCGCGGCAGAAGAAGACGTTCGGTGGCACGTGGTCGGCGGGACACCCGACCGTGAGCTGACCGGCCAGCTGTCCGACCTCACCAAGCCCTCGGGGACCGCGTCCCGCGTGTGGTCTGCACCGAAGGTCGGGGCCCCTGCGCGCAGGGGCCCCGGCTAGACGGTTGATTCCGTGAAAATCACGTGAAGCTCAGCGAGGCACTGTGACTGCCCATAGAGGACGCTTTGCGAGTCAAATCGTCCGATTAGATGCCACACGTCCGTATCGCCAAGGTCGTGAAGGCCTCCTTGCCTACCCTCAAGGTAGGCAAGGAGGCCTTCACGACTTTGGTTCGCGTCCTTGAGGAGGCCTCGCAGACCCGGTAACACGGGCAGTCGATGATCAATCGACCAATTCGACACAGCTAGTGTCCTTTATGGACAGCCAAGGGAAGGATTCCCGCGGGGTTGCACTTCACGCGATCTTCACGGAATCACTCATCTAGAGGTCGATGATGAGCTTCAGGACCAGCTCTGAAGCGTTGTGCATGAAGTTGTGTGTGGTGTCCCAGGCATGCACTGTGACCTGTTCGTCGGCGCGTGCTTTCGCCGTCATCGCCGCGAGCGGGGATTCGCCAGGCCACGCTGTTGCTTCGACATAGTGCTTGACAGGTACGCGGCGCCACGCCCCCGTGAGTTTTGAGGCTTGCATCAGTGTGGCCAGCGGGTGCGGGCGTGCACGCTTATCGAAAAACGGCAAGGGGTCAACGAAAGCTCCGGTACGGGCCGACCCGTCGACGTACCAGCCATGTTCCTCGTCGTTGGTCATCGACCAGCTGGAATCCCCATTTTCGGGCATCAGAGCGTCCAAGTAGACCAGTGCTCGGATTCGGTCGCATTCGGCGTCCGCGACACCGCTGATGATGCTTCCGCCGTAGCTATGGCCGACGAGGACCGCATCGCGCGTGCCGTCCGCCTCCGCCGGAACTGCCCGCAGTGCCTGGATGGCCTGGTGCACATGGTCGTCCAGGGTGATCACCTGTGGTGGCGGGTTCGCGTCCGGATCCAGGCCCAAGGGAGTGAGCGCGATGACGGTGTGCCCGGCCTCCTTGAGAGCGGGGACTACGGGGTCGTACCACCAGCCGCCGTGCCAGGCGCCGGGTACCAGCAGATAAGTGGTCACGGGTGGATCTCCTTCCGGCGCGGGCCAGTGATCATGATAGACACGCTGGCTCACACGCATTCGGACGGCATGACACCCAGCATCTCTTGCCGCCGCGAACCTCAAATTCTGTGACGCTCGCTCATCGGCATGAGCGCGCGAGATGCGGAATGAGAGGAAGCTGCGTCGTAACCCGCTGCGTGAGAACCGCCCGAGAACCCGGTCGCCGCCAGCAGATCGGCAGACGAGATCGTGCGTAACGCCGGAGGGTTCCCGAAAAGTTGGCCCGATGGCCGCTCATCGTGGGACGCTGGCTATCAGGGACCGGGTCGCAGCTAGCCGTCCCGCCCGCAACATGATGGGTTTCGTGAACGATCTGCAGGAGGACGCATGCGCGGGCCGGAACGTTCCAGGAACGCGGCCTACCTGGCCCGAAATGATCCGCGGACCTACGTGGCCCAGGTGGGTGAGCACAACGCCGAATGGCTCCTCAGCCTGGACGAGCCATCGGGCATTACCCGTAAAGGCAAGGCCGCGGTAACCCTCACAGCCGCCGCTGTGGCGTACATGCAGCAACGCCCATACCTACACGACTGCCACATCAATGCCGCCATCACACAGATTTTCTTCGAAGGTGAGCCGTATCCAGTGAGCCAATGTTGACACTTCGTTGATGTGACCGAGTCAGCCGTGGTCCACGATCGCCCGGTGGTGACGATGGTGGATGCTGATCGCGCCTGACGCATTCAGCAGTTTCTCCGCCCCAACACGGGCGTGCGTTTGGGCTTGGAAAGTTGCGACGAGTACGGCAGATCAACTGATGCGCCGGTGGCTGGTCCGTAACCCCGGCCACCGGCGCCGGAATGGTTCATGGCGTTGCGAGGGCCTCGGTCGGTGGCAGGCGGGCGGCGCGGATGGCCGGGTAGAGGCCGGCGATGGCGCCGATCACCAGCGTCGCGGCGACGCCGCCGAGCATCGCCCACGCCGGCACTACGGTCGGCCAGTTCTGGGTTGCCGCGTAGCCGCCAGTGGCCGCGACGCCGAGCAGCACCCCGCCGATACCGCCGAGCGCGGACAGCAGCAGTGATTCGGCCACGAACTGGAGCCGCACCTGGCCGCGGGTGGCGCCGAGTGAGCGGCGCAGGCCGATCTCGGCACGCCGCTCCAGCACGGAGATCACCATCGTGTTGGCCACCCCGACCCCGCCGACCAGCAGCGCCACCGCACCGAGTCCCAGCAGCAAACCCGTGAACGCGCGGTCGGCCGCCTGGCGGGCGGCCAGCGCGTCGGACGGGCGGGAGACCCGAACCTCGTTGGGTGCCTGGGGGTTCGCGGTCGCGGCGAGCACGCCGCGCATCGCTTCGACGGACGCGTCGGACGCTCGCGTGTAGACGGTCGTCGGGTGACCATCGAAGTCCAAATAGGACTCCGCGGCCGGCCAGCCGACCAGTGCGGCGGTGTCCAGCTTGGGCGCGAGCAGTGCCGTGTCGAGAATGCCGACCACGGTGAACCACTGGCCACCGAGATGGACCTGGACACCCTCGCGTGCCGAGACGACGCCGAGCAGCGACGCGGCCTGCGAGCCGAGCACCACGGCCGGGTATTCGGCAGTGGCCGCGTTCAGCCACGCGCCGTCGGCCACCGTCACGCCCACTGTCTCCGGCAGGTCGAGGTGTGCGGCCTGAACCGACAGGCCCCTGGTCTCGACCTCCGGGATCCGGTCCGTGCGGTACACCTTCGTGTCCGGCACCTCGCCGAGCGCCGCCACTTCCTGTACCGGCTCGATGCGGCGGATCATGTCGACGGACTCGGTCGGCAGTGTGGAGGTGCCGCCCGTCATCGTGTTGCCGGGCGCGACGGTGAGCAGGTTCGTGCCGAGCGCGGCGAGTTGCCGGTCCAGCTCGGCGCGGCTCGACGACGACACCCCCACCACCGCGATCATCGCGGCGATCCCGATCGCGATGCCCAGCGCGGAAAGGAAAACCCGCAGTGGGCGGGTCCGCAGGCCGGCGCCTCCGACACGGAGGACGTCACGCGGGCGAAGGCGCGCTGGCGACAGCATCACACCACCGCCCCGTCACGCAGCCGGATCTGGCTGGGCAGGCTGCCGGCGATCTCCCGGTCGTGCGTGATCACCAGAACCGTGGTGCCGCCCTCGTGCAGTTCCCACAGCAGGTCCATCACGCCCGCACCGGAAGCGGAATCCAGGTTCCCGGTCGGCTCGTCGGCCAGCAGCAGCGCCGGCTCGCCGACGACCGCTCGATCGACCAGATGACGCGGGCCGCACGGCGTATCGCCGACTCCCCCGGCAGAGACCGCGGCCTGCACGAACGCATCGCCCTCGACGGGCCGCCGGACGAGGTCAAGCGGCTCGCCGACACCTTCGACCTGATGCTAGAACGGCTCGACCACTCCTTCGACGGGCAGCGGCGGTTCATCGCCAACGCCTCCCACGAGCTACGCACCCCGCTGACGCTCAACCGCACCCTGCTCGAGATCGCGGTGCGGCGTCGCGATGTCTCGGTGGAGGTCCGACAGCTCGGCGAGACACTGCTGGAGATCAACGGTCGGCACGAGCGGCTGATCGACGGCCTGCTCACGCTGGCCAAATCGGACCGCGAGCTGGGCGAACTGTCCTATGTGGACCTCGCGGACGTCGTGACGCACGTGGCCGCGCAACACCCGGCCGTGACCACGTCCGCCGACGAAGCCCCGGCCATGGGCAACGCGGTCCTGCTGGAACGACTCGTGCAGAACCTGGTGGAGAACGGCGTGCGCTACAACGTGCCGGACGGCTGGGTCCAGGTCACCAGCGGCACCCGGCCGGACGGACTGGTCGAGCTGGTGGTCACCAATACAGGGCCGGTGGTGCCGCCTTATGAGCTGCCCGGCCTGTTCGAGCCGTTCCGCCGGCTCACGACGGACCGGCAGGCCACCCGGATGGGTGCAGGGCTCGGGCTGTCGATCGTGCGTACGGTGGCCCACGCCCACCGCGGCCACGTGTACGCGCGGCCCCGCGACGGCGGCGGCCTGATCGTGAAAGTCACACTGCCGGTAGCCGGGCCCCTACAGAACCAGGCCACCGGAGTCGGAACCGGCCAAGACCTCCTCGTCCACCGCTCTTCGGCATGACAGCGCACTGACCACGTGGCCTTCGCGGCATGTGCGAGTGTTGGTCAGCACGACGGCAACCCGGCCAGGGGTGGCGAGGTCGTCGGCTCGGGCGATCAGTCGGCACCCAATGGCGATCTAACGAATTCGCAAGTGGTCGCGGCGCCCGAAGACGGGTCCGCACAGCCCTTGACCGATGCCACCGGCAACGGTTCGGTCAGCAGAACATCGACAATGATCGTCACCGCCAAAACGACATAGACGACGCATGCGACATAGTTCAGCACGGTCGCCACCTTCGTTTTGCCAGCAAAGCGTGCGTGAAAGACTCCCGCCAACAGTCCGATGGCTCCATAAAGAACCACTTCCATGAGCACGTCGACCGCCCCGAGCATCGCCATCTGCAAACCAGGACTCTTCGCGCTTCCCAGGAACTGCGGGAGTACCGCAAGGAAAAAGAGCATGATCTTCGGGTTCGTCAGACTGACGAACATGCCCCGCAGATACCACCTACCTGCCGTGATATCGCCATGCTCACTGATCGCTTGACGCGCGTTGCGCATCGTCGAGTACGCCAACCACAAGAGATATACCGCACCGAATATTCTCGCCGCGTCAAGTACTCACGGGTACGTTTGGGCGATCTTTCCCAGCCCGATGACGACGGCGGCGACGTAGACACTCATGCCTGTTCCGATGCCGAGGATCGCTTTCACCGCGGCCCGGCGACCGCCTTCGAGGCCCACTGCGAGCATGTAGGCCATGTCGGGCCCGGGCGGACCGAGAAAGAGCAGGATCATGGCGACATAGCCCGGCAATACCGTCAAATCCACCATCGTCGGACACCTCCGGCCCGGGCGCGGCGCGCGAAAGCTCCGCGGTGCCGGTAGCGACCACTCCGCACTGGAACGGCCGGACGCCCAACGCGGATCTTGGAGAGTTCCATGGGATCCCCAATCGAGATAGAACCATCTATGACGGTTCTATCATGTTTGCTCCACGGGGAAGCAACCGGCTATGCTGGTTCCATGTCCGTCGAGCAGTTCCCCGAGTTTCGTCTTGGCAGCGTCCTGGCGACCAGCTTCACGGGAACCCTGACGGAGCGGTGCGGCGAGCCACTGGAGCGCATTCCCGTGCCATCCCGGCTCGTGGACTGGTTGGCGATCAGCGGGCTCGCGGTCGACTCCTGCACCGAGTCCCAACTCGACCACGCTCGAGAACTACGGGAATCGATTCACGCGACCGCGACCGCCGTCGCGAACCAGAACCCGCTTCCCGCTTCGGCTGTCCGGGTCATCAACGCCTACAGCACACACGGCTTGGCCTCGGCGATCTTGACGACCGAAGGCAGCCGGGATTGGCGGCTGGGTTCCGCTTCGGTGGAAGACGCCCTCAGCGTGATCGCCGCCGACGCGATCAGCATCGTTTCCGGAGAACGCGACGGAAGGATGGCCTTGTGCGCATCGCCGACGTGCCGAGCCGCGTTCTTCGACACCAGCCGAAGCCGCACCCGTAGATGGTGCGATATGAACACCTGCGGGAATCGCGAGAAAAAGGCACGTTTCCTCGCCAACAAACGGAAGAACTCAAGCCCTGCCGGCTGACCGCGGCTCCTATAGACAACTCCGACCGTCGTCTCCCCCGCAGAAACATGTCCGCGAGATCGCCAGTCTCGATTGCGTTCTTCCGGAATTCTCTACGCGCAGAGCGATAGCGGGCAGGATCTCGTCGCTCATCCCCGCACGCTATCGGTAATTCCTTTGGCTCCTGATCCCGCCGACTCGATGAAGTCGTCGTGCGCGAGCCCTTTGATCCGGGCCGCCAACGTCACACTGTCGGCCGGCATGAGCGTGACCGATCCGTAGCTGCGCATGACGACGTACCGGCCACCGCCGGTATCCACAAAGGACAGTGGACGGACGGCGGTCAGTACCTCCCCGGCGGTTCCCGATCGCACCGCACTCGCCTGGCCGATCGCGCTCGCCCCCGACAGAACCCGCAGGAACCGTTCGGCGCCATCAGGATCCACGCCGTGCTCGATCAACGAGCGCGTCCCGTCACCGAGCCGCCCTGACCGCCGCCACATCCGGCCCGATCGAGCGAGGGCGAGTTCGGCCACGCGAAGGGGGCGACCGGCGCCCGGTGGGACATCGGGCAGAACCTCCAGCATGCCTTCCGCCATCCGCTTCGCGTTCATCCATCCCAGTTCCACGGTCTCGTTGCGCAGGACCATGCGCAGTGCCCGGCCCGTGGGCTGGGGGAAGCAGCCGATCCTGGTCTGTCCGGTGGCGTCGCTGTAGAGCAAGGACAGTGCGAAGTCGCGGTCGTCGACGGCTCGCAAAGCCTGGAGCAGGTCGCCGTCGAGGTTGTCCACGTCTCCGAGACTGTTGGAGGTCAGCCATCGATGGGCACGGGCCCGACACTCTCGTCGCTCCGCGTCGTCACGGCCGTGCCGGCGCACCACGAGCGGGAACGGCATCGGCCCGAGGCCGAGCCGTTCCCACAGCACCTCGTAGACCAGCACGGGGAGGGTCGGAAGACCCATCGTCACCAGGCTGCCGGTCACCTCAACCTTCCTGCCCGCCCGCCGGGGACGGGCAGGAAGGGCGAACGGCCTCCTCACCGGCCGCGGCGATCTGCAGGCGGGCTTGATCGACCACCACCAGCATGAGCGCTTCCGGTCCCAGCCCGGTCTCGGGCACCTTTTCCGGCCACGGCGGCCGACGACGGTTTTCGTCGATCAGAATTGCGGGCTCCCGGAGTCGAGGTGGCCGGTATCGCGCTGCGAGACGTCACTCGCGCGCAACCGCCAGGTTCCAGTGACTTGTACGGCCGACGCGCTGACCGTGCCCGTGGTGATCACGTCCGCCGCCGAGTCCGTCGCGTTGGGTTCTTCAGCCGGTAGATTACGCCGGAGGGTGCGACCAAGTCGAGGATCACGTCGCCGCCCGGGCCCGACTCTTGATCGGTGTCATGGTCGCGGACTGGCGGGCTTGCGGGCGGTGAAGATCAGATACTCGGGTCCACCGTGGGTGATGACGTCGTCGAAAAGGCCGATGAAGTCGTCCAGTTCCTGCTTGCCGTACTGGTTCGTCAGGTTTTCGAGATCTGCTTCGGTTCGCTCCCACCACATCTTGACGGACTTCTCGACATGACTGCTCGCGTCGAGAAGCTCGACTGGCTCCAGCCCGGCGCGGCGGAGCATCGGCGGGAACTCGTCGAACCGGTGGAACGAGCCGAGTGAATCGAGATCGCGGTACCGGTCGAGCACCTGCTGGCGTGCGGGAGTGACGGAGGCGTTGAGGCAGAAGTCCGCGGCGGTGAAGACGCCGCCGGGGCGGAGAACGCGGGCGATCTCACTCAACGCCGGAGCGCGATCCATGTGGATCAGCGACTCGATGGCGATGGCCGCGTCGAACGATTCGTCGGGGAACGGCAACTCCAGCGCGTCGGCCTGCTCGAACTTGACCTGTTCGGCCATGTTGTCAGCGCTTGCCCTGGCGTTGGCGTGTTCGATCTGGGTGGCGACGTTCGAGACACCGACCACGTGCGCGCCGGTCGTGCGGGCGAGCCGGATCGCCGGTCCGCCGATACCGCAGCCGAGATCGAGTACTCGGTCCCCCGGGCGCGCCCCGACCCGGTTGATGATCTGGTCGGTCAGGTTGTCCAGCGCCTGCTCGTAGGTCGTGCCGTCGTCGGCAGACGGCCAATAACCGTGGTGGAAGTTCGGTCCATACAGGCTGACGTACATGGCTTCGGCCTGCTCGTAATAGGCCTGAGCTTTCTGCGAGGCGGTTTCCGTGATCATGGTGAGCTCCTCCGCATCTTGCTTGGTATTCGGCCAGAGACGATGCCTCCACCATGCCCGACCATGTCAAGCTCTGCGCGCTGAAGAGCGGATGCTCGCTCCTTGTAATCCGAGTTTTTCCTTGTCATGGCGTAAATTCGCCTCGTGGTCTTCAGGTCTGGACCACTCGTTTTCACCGTGGGTACTCCACTCTACTGGCGGTATCGCCAAGAAAATACCTGTCGTATTCACGTCAGCGAGTGACGTATTTCCCCACTACCGTGTCCATCGGGTGATGTATTCCCCTGATGCGGGGCCCCGGCCTACCGATGGAAAACCGAGGCGACGAGAGGATGGATTCACCATGACAAGTCTGATGACGACATTGGCCGGCACACGAGAAACACCGGCGGCCAAACGATCATTGCGAGAAGTGATCGATCAGCTCCCGCAGATGAGCCCGGATGTCGATCTAGGCGACGACATCTCGCTGGCGCACGAAACGCTGTTAGCGCCTGAGGTGTCCGAAATGGACAAACGTGCCGTGCTGTTCAAGTGGCTCGGCCAGAAGCAACCGTGCCTGTTCGGGCGCCTGGCGATGCAGGGATCCGACGGCCCCAAGGGACTCGGCGCCAACGTGTGCTGGATCAGCGAGGACGACCTCGACGCGGGACGTGATCACGTCGCGGCGAAGATCCAGCGAGAGCGCCGCGAATGGAAGGACCGCGCCGAACGCGGCGAGAGCAGCGGATTCCTGATCATGGTCAACAGTAGGCACCTGGCTTACGCCCGTCCTGGGAAGGAACTCGTCGACGTCTGCGTGGAGCTGTCGAATCTCTACCTGGTCGAACACGCGCCCATCGAGCGGGACGTGATCTACACCGAAGCGGTCCCGTTCCGCCGTTCCGACGGGGTGCTGACCGTGTTCAAGGCCGGCTGCAACATCTTCTACTCCGGCGCCCACCGCACGGTCAACCACGATCGGCGCCTGCCCGGTGGACTGATGTTCTCGATGAACTCGCCGGGCCACTACGCCAATTCGCTGGCCAAGCGGGGATTGCAGGACTCGTTCGAGGCCGCGACCGACTTCGTCCGCGAGACGGCGTTCCGGTCGATCGGCAACGGCGGTATCGGGTGCCCGCACGTGCCCAGCGCGAGCTGGCACAACGAGGCGGCCGAAGAGCACCACGAGGTGCCTGAACGCAAGCGACCGCACTACATCCCGGACAACTTCGACCCGACCCGCTACTCCGCCGTCTATCACACCGACGTCCTCGTGCCCACCGACGTCACCAGTGATTCGCGGACGGTGCACGAATCCTTCGACGAGGTCGACGCGGAAGTCTGGCCGTATCTGATCCTCGACTACATCTCCACCGAGGAATTCCCGCCCGACCACGTCAATTATGGGTTGTTCCACGGGCATCCCATCGAAGAGTGCGCCCGGTACCACAACCCGTGGCCCCCGCGCGTAGCGCACAACAAGGAGCTCTTCGAGTACTGAGCTGACGACGCCGAGTACGCCGAATCAACCGGAAGGATGGCGCAATGACACCGACGACGTCCAAGGCACCTGAGGAGGCAATAGAAGGTGGTCCCGAGTGGGGCCGCAGCGTTCTGATGTGCTCACCCGAGCACTTCGACGTCACGTATTCCATCAACGTCTGGATGGACACGGACGTGAAGGTGGATTCCGATCGAGCATGGCGGCAATGGGACGAACTGGTGTCCACATTGGAGGCAGCCGGCACCGAGGTCCAGACCGTGCCGGCCGAGCCGGGGCTACCGGACATGGTCTTCACGGCCAACGCCGGCATCGTCGACGGCACAACGATTACTCCGGCCCGGATGAGCCGGTCCGAACGCGCTCCCGAGGTCGACCACGTCCGCGGTCGGTTCGAGGAACTGGGCTGGACGATCGAGCAGCCGCCCGCCGCGCCGCAGGAGGGCGCGGGTGACGCGGTGGCGTTCGCCGGCGGGCTCGTGGCCGGCTACGGCCCCCGGTCCTCCGCGTCGGCCTATGCCGACCTGCGGACGCGCCGCGGCTGGACGGTGACCGCGCTCGAACTCACCGATCCCCGTTACTACCACGTCGATTTGGGGATCTGCCCGCTCGACGATCGGACGGCGATGGTGGTGCCGGAGGCTTTCACCGCCACCGGCCGCGCCGCGCTGGCTGAGATCGTCGAGGACCCGGTGGTTCTGACGCCGGAGGAAGCGTCGGCGTTTTGCGCGAACGCCGTGGTGGCCGGGCGCACCGTGGTGATGCCGCACTGCACACCGAGGCTGGGCCGCGAACTCGAGCGCCGCGGCTTCGATCCGGCGGTATGCGATGTCTCCGAGTTCGGCAAGGCGGGCGGCGGCTGCCGCTGCCTGACCCTGGCCCTCGACGTGGAACTGGACCGTGCGACGGCTCCCCTCACCGCGGGGGTGGTGGGATGACGGTGGCCGCGTTCAGCCCCCGCATCGCGCGGTGGCTCCACGACCACGACCCGTCCACCCCCTGCCTGGTGCTCGACCTCGACGTGGTGACTCGGCGCTACCACGAACAACGGGCCGCGCTGCCGTACGCGACCCCGTACTACGCGGTCAAGGCGAGCCCGGAACCCGCGGTGATCGCCCTGCTGGTGAAGCTGGGAGCCTGCTTCGACGTCGCGAGCCGGGCCGAGATCGACCTGTGTCTGGACAACGGAGCCGATGCCGGCTCGCTGTCCTACGGCAACACCATCAAGAAGAGCGCGGATATCGCCTACGCCCACCGGCGAGGAGTGTCGATGTTCGTGTTCGACAACGTGCGCGAACTCGAAAAAATCGCCGACGCGGCCCCGGGGGCGGCGGTGTACTGCCGGTTGCTCAGTGAGAGCACCGGGGCGCGCTGGCGCCTTGGCGACAACTTCGGTTGTTCACTCGAGTACGCCGTGGAGCTGATGACACTCGCGGCGCAGCGAGGCCTGCGTCCCTACGGATTGTCCTTCCACGTCGGCTCCCAGCAACTCGAGCCGGCGCGGTGGGAGCCCAACATCGCCGCCGCGTCCGAGGCATTCGCGAAGCTGCGAGCCAACGACGTGGAGCTCGAGATGCTCAACCTCGGTGGTGGCTTTCCTGCCCGCTACGCCGAGCCGGTCCTCCCGATCAACCAGTTCGGGAAGGCGATCGAGCAGGCGCTCGACCGGTGGTTCCCCGGCGATCAGCGGCCACGAATCGTGACCGAACCCGGCCGTTCGCTCAGTGCCGAGGCCGGCGTGCTGCGCACCCAGGTGGTCTCGGTGCGCGAGCCGTTCGAGGGCGCCGAACGCTGGGTCTACCTGGACGCGGGTCGCTTCGGCGGGCTCGCCGAGACCGAGGGCGAGGCGATCCTGTATCGGGTCGAGACCGAGCGCGGCGGACCGACGCAGCCAGTGATCATGGCCGGACCGACCTGCGACAGCATCGACGTGATCTACCGCGACGCCGCCTACGCGTTGCCCAAAGAGCTCGAGATCGGTGACAGAGTCGACTTCCTCAGCGCCGGCGCCTACACCGCGAGCTATTCCTCGATCGGCTTCAACGGTTTCCCGCCGTTGCCGACGCATTGCATCGGAGGCGGATCATGACCGGAAACGCACGCCTTTCCGTCACTGGCCGGGTGCTGGTCCTTGGCTGTGGTTCGGTGTCCCAGTGCCTGCAGCCGCTGCTGCTCGCCCACCTGGACATGCCCCGCGACCGGCTGACCGTGCTGGACATGACCGACCGGCGCACGGAGATCCCGGACACGCTCGCCGCGGGGTGCCGGTTCGTTCAGCGGCAGCTGACCCCCGAGAACCTCGCCGAGACCCTCTCCGAGCAGGTCGGCCCCGGCGACGTGCTGGTGAACCTGACCTGGAACATCGGCACCGAAGACATCATCGGATGGTGCCACGACAACGGCGTGCTCTACGTCGACACCTCGGTCGAGCAGTGGGATCCCTACGCGGACATGAACGCCCGGCACCCGACCGACAAGACCCTCTTCGCCCGCCACCACGCACTGCGGCGCATGAGCCGGGACTGGGACAGCCGCGGCCCGACCGCGATCATCGAGCACGGCGCCAACCCGGGTCTGGTGAGCCACTGGACCAAGGTCGGGCTCGAAGATGTCGCCACGGCCATGCTCAAGGACGGCGTCGAGGACCTTCTGCGACGGGCCCGGATCGAGCAGGCGTTGGACGAGGGCGACCACGCGCGGATGGCGATGGAGACCGGGACCCGGGCCATCCACATCTCCGAGCGCGACACCCAGATCGGATCGTTGCCCAAAGAGCCGGAGGAGTTCGTCAACACCTGGTCGGTCGAGGGCTTCTACGAGGAAGGGGTCGCTCCCGCCGAACTCGGGTGGGGCACCCACGAGCGTGAGCTGCCGCCGGCGGCGGTGGTCCCGGAGGACGGCATCGGCAACCAGATCTGCCTCGCCCGTCCGGGTATGGCCACCTGGGTGCGCTCGTGGGTGCCCTCGTCGGGCCCGATAGAAGGGATGCTGATCCGGCACGGCGAAGCAGTGACGATCAGCGACCATCTCACCGTCACCGATGACGACGGGAAAGTCGCCTACCGTCCGACGGTGCACTACGCCTACCTACCCACTGACGCGGCGCTGGCCTCGGTGCACGAGTGCAAGATGCGGGGGTTCCGGCTCCAAGAGCGCCAGCGGATCATGACCGACGAGATCATCAGCGGCGCCGACGAACTCGGCGTGCTGCTGCTCGGCCATGACCTCGGGGCATGGTGGACCGGCTCGCAACTGACCATCGAGGAGACCCGCGAGCTGGTGAGCGGGCAGAACGCCACCACCCTTCAGGTCGCGGCCTCCGTTCTGGCGGCGGTGTTCGCCGCCGTGCGCCACCCGGAGCGGGGACTGTGCAGGCCCGACGACCTCGATCACCACGAGATCCTCGCGATCGCCGATCCCTATCTCGGCCCCACCCCGTCGGTCCGCAGCGACTGGACCCCCCAGGCGACCGGGCCGGGCCCGTTCGACGACTACCTCGGCGTGACCCCGCCCGACGACCCGTGGCAGTTCTCCAACGTTCTCGTGTCGTGATCCCCGCCGCCCCGCCGCGGCCCACCGCGGCGGGACGGCGCTCCCGTTCAAACTGCATGACTGCGTCAGTCATATATAGTGGAGCCATGGATGACCGGACCGCGAACCTCTTCGCCGCGCTCGTCGTGGCGCTGTCCGACGAGCTCGAGGCGGGCAGCGGGCACGTCGCGGGTCAGTCGACGGTCGGCACGGCCGCCCTCGCGACACTGCTGTCGGCGCCGGGAGCCCGGGTCGACGCCCTCGGCCGGGTTCTCGGGCTCACCGGCTCCGGCGCGGTCCGTCTTGTCGACCGGCTTGTCGCGGCGGAACTGGTCGAACGCCGCCGCGACACCACCGACCAGCGCGGTGTCACGCTCTGGTTGACCGATCAGGGTCGTGCCGCGGCCACGGACGTCGTGACGCGGCGCCGTGAGGTGGTGGCGCGTGTCCTCGCCCCGCTGAGCGACGCCCAGCGCGCCGCTGTCGCCGAGGCCACGGAGCCGGTGCTCGCTCATCTGGTCAAGGACCGGTCCCGCGCGGATCGCGTGTGCCGGTTCTGCGACTACTCCGTATGCCCCCCGGCCGACTGTCCCGTCGAAAGTTCGGTGCCATAACGGGTTCCACCACTGGCCACCGATCGAGAGAGGAGCAGGTGATGAGCGCCAATGCCACGTCGGCGCAGCACGTCGACGACGTGACGATCCACCCGGCCGAGCCCGACCGATGGGACGACGTCGTGGAGGCGTTCGGCAGCAACGGAGGCTGCGAGGGTTGCTGGTGCATGTACTGGCGGGTGCCCTCGGGACCCGAGTACGACCGGATGCGGGGCGCGCCCGCGCGAGCCGAGTTCTCCCGTCTGGTGCGCGAGGGCGAGGTGCCCGGGCTACTGGCCTACCACGACGGGCATCCGGTGGGGTGGTGTGCGGTGGCGCCGCGCCCCGCGTATGTGCGGCTGCGCAGCTCGCGGACCCTGCGCCCGGCCGAGCCTGACGACACTGGTGTGTGGGCGGTGCCGTGCTTTTACATCAAGAACGGGCATCGCCGCCACGGCGTCGCCGACCAGTTGCTCGCCGCCGCGGTCCGCCACGCGGAGCGGCACGGCGCGCACACCCTTGAGGCCTACCCCACCGATTCCGAGCATCGCCGCTACTCGTCCGGGGAATTGCACATGGGCACCGTGGACCTGTTCACGCGTCATGGGTTCACCGAGACCGAACGCCCCTCGCCAGGACGAGTCATCATGCGGCGCGGCCTGGCCTGACCATCACGTCTGGAGGCGAACAGCAATGCGAGTGATCGGTGCGCCATTCAGCTCTGCCGGCCGGATGGACCACGAAGCTCTGGCGCCGAAGGCGCTACGCGACGCCGGGCTCATCGAACGACTGCGCGCCGCCCTCGGGCCCGACGAACCGGTCACCGACGGCGGCAACGTCGCCATCGGCACCTCGGCGGCCTGCGACCACCGCGACGGGCACTCGGGACTGCGATCCCTTCCAGGGCTTGAGGCCGTGACCGCCACCACGCGTTCTGCGGTAGCCGCGACCCTGCTCGACGGGGATCGGCCCTTGGTGCTCGGCGGGGACTGCGCGATCCTGCCCGGCTGCCTGCGCGGGGCCCAGGACGCGCTCGGCGACGACCAGGTAGGGCTGCTGTTCATTGATGGCCACGAAGACGCTTGGCCACCGCACGAGTCCGACACCGGCGAGGCCGCCGACAGCGAACTCGGGTTCCTGCTGGGGCAGCATCGCGAACAGCTGCCGGCGTCGCTCGAGTCCCAGTTCCCTGTGCTCGACGAAAGCGCCGTGGTCGCGTTGGGCCCCCGCGACGGCGCCGAGATCGCCGGCGCCAGTGACGTCCCGTCGCTGGCCGAACGGATCAGGCTGATCACGGCGCGGCAGCTCACCATCGGCGAGGACAGCGCCGCCGAGTACGCGCGGAAGGCGTTGGCCCGCATCCGCGCCCACGCCGCGCATTGGTGGCTGCACATCGACCTCGACGTGCTGTCGAGCGACGCACTGGACGCGGTGAGCTACCCCCAGCCAGGCGGGCTGGACTGGAACCAGCTCAGCGAACTCGCCGCCACCGCGCTCGGTGAGCCAGGGTGCGTCGGCATCACCGTGTGCGTCTACGACCCGGATCGTGACCCGGACGGAACAGGCGCGCAGCGCATTCTCGACTGGGTCGGGTCCCTTCTGACGACCTGCCCTCCAGCATCGCCTCCACCGAAGTCGACCGACCGGCCGATGAGCGAAGCCGCCATCTGGGCGAACATGACACCATGTCCAACGAATCCCACCGCACCCTGAACCTGCTCGGCGCGGTCGTGACCGGAGTGCACGACCAGCTCGCGTCCGCGGTCGAGACCGCGGCCGGCCGTAGTGGCGCGCTCGCGGCGACGCTGGCCATGACCGCTCAGTACGAAGGTCTCACCATGAGCACCCTGCAGCGGTTCCTGGGCGTCAGCCGCCCGGCCACGATTCGCCTCGTCAATCTGCTCGAGAGCGATGGTCTCGCCGTGCGGCGCAATCTCGACGATGACCGTCGGACGACCTCGGTGGTGCTGACCGACGCCGGCCATCGCGAGGCCCGACGCGTCCTCGCCGCCCGCCGCTCGGTACTGGAGCATCTGCTGCCCGAATCGAGCAAGCAGGAACGCGTCGTGCTCGACCGCCTCCTCGAACGGATATTGACCGCGATGATCACTCACCCGTCCCGGGGGTATGAGGTGTGCCGGCTCTGCGACATCAGCACCTGCCCACCGTCGCGCTGCCCAGTGGAAACCGCGGTCGTCGCCATGGAACCCGACGCCCCCGAGGGGCTTCTGCATTCGGAGAACGAACGTTTGACCTGATCGAAGGGAGACCGTCGTGTCGGAGAACCCGAGGGAAACAGGAACCGCGCATTCGAGCCGGGCAGGCCCGAGGGAATGGACGGGCCTCGCGGTCCTCGCCCTGCCGACGATGTTGCTCGGGCTCGACGTGACCCTGCTCTACCTCGCCCTTCCGGCCCTCTCGGTCGACCTGCGGCCCACCGGCACCCAAGCGCTGTGGATCCTCGACTCCTACGGGCTCGTGATCGCCGGGCTGCTGGTCACCATGGGCGCGATCGGAGACCGCCTCGGTCGCCGCCGCCTGCTCATGATCGGCACCGCGGCGTTCGCCATCGTCTCGATCGTCGCCGCCTTCGCCCCCAGCGCTGAGATCCTCATCGCGGCACGGGCCCTGCTGGGCGTGGCGGGCGCGACGCTCATGCCCTCCTGCCTCGCCCTGATCACCAACATGTTCACCGACGCCCGCCAACGAGCACTGGCGATCGGCGTCTGGGCGACCACCTTCGCCCTCGGCATGGCCGCCGGCCCACTTGTCGGCGGCGTGCTACTGGAGGCTTTCTGGTGGGGCTCGGCGTTCCTTCTCGCACTTCCCATCGCCGCGCTCGTGCTGCTGACCGCACCGGTGCTGCTGCCGGAGTACCGCGCCGAGGGCACCTGGCGGGTCGACCTGCTCAGCGTCGCACTCTCGCTGGGCGCCATCCTTCCCCTGGTCTACGCGATCAAGCACGCGGCCGCCCACGGCTTCGACACCCAGACCACCGTCACCCTGGTGGCCAGCGTGGTCTTCACCCTCGCCTTCGTCCGCCGCCAGCGCCGTCTGAGCGACCCGCTGCTCGACGTCGCGCTGTTCACCAATCGCGCCTCCGGCACCGCCCTTGGTGTCCTGCTCGTGGGACTCGTCGGCGTCGGCGGTGCGCTGTATCTGGTCACCCAGCACCTGCAACTCGTCGAAGAGCTCACCCCGCTGGCCGCGGGCGCGTGGATGGGCCCACCCGCCCTGGCGATGGTCGTGGCCGCCATCGGCGCTCCCCTGATCGCGCGTCGCGTGCGACCCGGCTACGTCGTCTCGGGCACCCTCGTCCTGTCCGTCCTCGGCTACGTTCTGCTCACCCAGGTGGAGGGCCCTGGCAGCATCGGCCTGATCGTGGCCGGATTCGCTCTGGTCTACCTCGGATTCGGAGCGGTGGGAGCGCTCGGCTCCGACCTGGTGGTCGGCACCACCCCCGCTCATCGAGCCGGCTCCGCCGCCGCGATGTCCGAGACCGTCCAGGAACTCGGCGTCGCCATGGGTGTGGCCATGCTGGGCAGCCTGACCACCCTGGTGTACCGCGATCAGATGCGCTTCACCGATGGGCCCGATGGCGCCGCCTCCGCGGTCGGCGAGAGCTTGGCCGAGGCCAAGTCCACGCCCGAGGTCCCTCCCCCGCTGCTGGCGCAGGCCAAAGAAGCCTTCACCTCCGGGCTCAACATCTCCGCCACTATCACCGGCGCCGTCATTCTCGCGCTGGCCATCCTGGCCGCGGTCGTTCTACGGCACATCCCGGCCACCGGCGAGTCGGTTCCCGCCGAGCCTTCCGAATCGGCCGACGACGGGACGCGTGACAGCGTGAGCACACGCGGAAAGCTTTCCTGAATGCCTCATTCAGAGCCGAGCGGGGAAGTCAAGATGTCGAGTTCGGGAGCGGTGCCGGACCTCGGCCCTCACTGTGTGGATTTTGGTGCGTTGGATGACCCAAAATCCACACAGTCCCGCACGAGGAGTCCCGGTGACCACCAGATCCAGAGGGGTGTGTGGAAATAGGGACACTCAACGTCCCTATTTCCACACACCCCTCACCCGACGCCACCTTTGCCTTGTCCCTCAATAGAACCCGGATCCCCCAAGCCCCCTGCCGTCCACCCCCTTCGGACAGCCGACGATGCCCAGTCAAAACACCAGGAGCGCCACCGACCAGCGAAGGCAACTTTGCCGGGACGCTGGGGACACCCAACGCCCCCAAATCTTCCCAGCAACAACAAAAACGTACATATCGGGAGCAATCGGACAGATCGCCCTGAGCTGCGGCCGAAGTTCGCGTCACCCACATTGGTATCAACCGGCACACGACCCGGTAAATCCTGGACTGTTCGCCCGCCGCGGGAATTGTCTGTATTTACGCTCGGCGCCATGCACACCGTATTCGCGGCCGCGTTGCGCGAAGGTGACTGGTTCTGGCACGAACCCTGGCCAGGCCACCGCTCCGCTCTGCTCCAGGCCGCAGCAGTACTGGTCACTGACACGACGGTGCAGATCAGCACCACCGACGGCAAACGCGAACTCGTCAACTACCGCCACGACCGGCCCATCGAGCTTGCCTCGCAGCACGAACGTCAGATCACTGAACCCTCGAGCGAGGACACTCCGACGCGACACGCCAGCATCACGTAGCCCAGTCTCCTGCTGCCGCGACCAGTGAAAGCGGTTGCTCATGACACTAGGTATTCGGCGTTGCGGTGTGTCCGACGACGTCGTCGACGTCATTTCTCCGACCGTGTTCGAATTCGGTGACGAAGACGTTTTCGGGCAGGTTGCGCCGGATCCTGGTGGTGATCCGGTCGATGTCGCCGCGTTCGGCGGGTGGTAATGGCGCTCCCGCTGCTTTCCTGAGTGTGGTGGCCGCGCCGAGCAGACGGGCGGCACGGTGGTGATGGCCGGTGAGCGAGTGCGCTCCGGCCAGTCCTTCCAGTGCGAGCGCGATCGCCCGTTGGTCGCCGGTGGCCTGTGCCGCGGTGTAACCGTCGAGATGCAGGGCGAGTGCCGTCGACGCGTCGCCGCGTTGTTCCGCGATGAAGCCGAGTTCGGCCAGGATCAGTGCGAGGCCGGGGGTTCCGTTCCAGCGTCGGCACCAGTCGAGCCAGTTTCGCAGATGTGTTTCGGCGGTATCGAGTTCGCCTTGCCTGCGTGCGCCGAGCCCGAGGCCGACTTCGGCGTGTTGGACGCCCCACTGGTGGGACTGTTCCGCGGCCAGTCGCATCGCTCGGGTGTGGAACTCCTCCGCTGTGCCGTAGTCGCCTGCCAGCAGGGCGCTGCGGCCGAGTCCGGACAGTTCGTACGCCGCCTCGGTCCACAACCCGAGTTCTTCGGCGTTGCGCAGGCCCTCCCGGCGAAGACGTGCGGCGTCTTCGTAGTCGCCACTGATTTCGGACAGCGTGGCGAGGCGCTGCCTGGCCTTCAGTTGCCCCCAGCTGTCGCCGAGCTGCTCGAAAAGGGTCAGGCTTCGACGGCCGAGTCGGCCGGCTTCGGCAATGTCACCTTTGGCCAGTGCGAACGTATGCGTGATCAGGACGGCCGCGACGCCCCAGTTGTCGTCGGCGGCGCGATAGGCCGCCAGAAGCCGGTCGATCCGGTCACCGGTCGTTGCCGGGGCATCGAAACCGCTCTGCGCGAAGCCGAGGAACCAGTCGGCCCACGCTCGCACGGCAGGGTCGGCGACGGCGTCGTTCACCGTGTCCAGCACACCGCTCGGAACGACCGTGTCCGGATCGGTGGCATCGCGGATCAGCAGTGAGATACCTGCTTGCCATACGGCCGACACGGCTCTCGTCGCGGCGGGCGCCGACCCGTGGCGGGTCAAGACCAGGTTCAGCATTCGGCGTGCTTCGCCGAGCCTGCCGCGCAGGAACCAGTACCAGCCCAGCGCGTTGACCAGCCGGAGAGCCAATTCCGCTTCGTCGTGCTGGATCGCTTCGTCCAGCGCCCGGTGGAGATTGGCGGTCTCGGTGTCGAGGCGACGCAACCAGTGTCGTTGCTGTCCGCTTCGCAGGTGTGGCTCGGCGCGTTCGGCGAGTTCGGTGTAGTACCGGCGGTGCAGCTGCCGGATCCGTTCGGACTCACCCGCTTCGTCGAGGTGTTCGTGGCTGTAGGCCGCGACGGATTCGAGTAGCCGGTACCGAGGGCCGTCCGCGGTCTCGGTCATGACGACCAGCGAACGGTCCACCAACCGGGCAAGCAGATCGAGAACCTCCCCCGCCCGCACTCCCCCGCCCGCACAGACGGTTTCGGCCGCCTCGATGGTGCAGCCTCCGGAGTGGACGGACAGGCGGCGCAGGACGACGCGTTCGGCCTCGGTGAGCAGTTCCCAGCTCCAGTCGATCATCGCCCGCAACGTCCGCTGACGGGCCGGTGCTCCCCGGTTCCCGCCTGCCAGCAACCGGAACCGGTCGTCCACTCGCGCGGCCAGTTCCCGCGCGCCCAGTGCCCGGATCCGAGTGGCGGCCAGTTCCAAAGCGAGAGGAATTCCGTCGAGCCGTCGGCAGATCGTGGCGACGGCGTCGGCGTTGTCGGTGGTCAGGTCGAACCCGGGCACGGCGGCGCTCGCTCGTGCCAGGAACAGCCGGACCGCGCTGGACTCGCGCACGGCTTCGATCGCCGCCCCGGGGGCCGGTGGCTCCAGCGGCGACACGGGCCACACCTGCTCCCCGTCGACCGCGAGCGGTTGACGGCTGGTCGCCAGGATTCGCAGGCCCGGTGCGGTCGACAGCAGTCGTCCGACGAGTTCGGCGGCCGACTCGGTCACGTGCTCGCAGTTGTCCAGTACCAGCAGGAGCTGCTTCGTCCGCAGAGCGCCGGTGAGCCGATCGAGCGAGGAAACGGGACCGGTGGAGGGAAACAGGGCAGTTGTGGCGTCGTCTCGGAGGCCGAGGACCGCAGCCACCAGGTCGGTCAGTTCCGCTGACGTCCTCGGATCGCCCTGGCGATCCAGCATGGCCAGTTCGACCAGCCAAACGCCGTCGGGGAAGGCATCGACCAACCGGCCCGCCGTTTCCACTGCCAGCCGCGTTTTGCCGACACCGCCAGGGCCGGTCAGTGTCACCAACCGGTCCGTGCCCAGCTCCGAGCGCACCGCGCCGACGACGTCCGCTCTGCCGATCAGGGCGCTCAGCGGGATGGGCAGATTGGTTCGCGGCGCGACGCCGGAGGTAAAGCTGAGGTGGGTGGCCTGTTCCAGGATCGACTGGTGGAGGGCGGCCAGCTCGGGCCCGGGGTCCAAGCCCAGTTCCTCGGCCAGCCGCTGGCGAAGCCCGCTGTAGGCGGCCAGTGCCTCAGCTTGGCGCCCCGCAAGGTAGAGCGCACGCATGTGGACCGCGCACAGGCGTTCCCGCAGAGGGTATCGAGCCACCAGTTCGCCGAGCTCGCCGACGAGCGCGGCGGCGAGCCGGTCGTCAGACTCCAGTCTCGCCTCAGCCTGTTCTTCGAGGGCGACCAACCGCTCCTCCTCAAGACGTCGAGTGAGGTGCCTGGCGAACTCCTCGTCCTGGAAGTCGGCGAAGGCCTGCCCGCGCCACAGCCGCAGGGCCTCCGACAACAGCCCCGCCCGGGTCCGGGCGTCGTCGCTGATTCGCGCCTGCGCGGTCAGGTCCCGGAACCGGCCCAGATCCACCATGGCCGGATCGACCCGCAGCAGATATCCGGGCGGCTGGGACACCACCAGGTCCCGCCCTCCCGGCTCGGCGTCTTCCAACGCTCGCCGGAGTTGCCAGACCCTCGTCTGCAAGGTCTTCCTGGGGTTGAGCGGAAGCTGCTCGCCCCACAGATCGTCGATGAGCCGATCGGCCGACACCGGTCGTCCCTCGTGGATCAGCAAGTCCGCCAGCAGAGCACGGACCTTCGACTCCCTGACGTCGACCGGAGTCCCGTCCGCCGTCCACACGGCCAGCGGACCGAGCACTCCGAAACGCACGGCACCACGGTAACCGGCGGGCCTGCGGCCGACTCGACGCGCACCCGACCTAGACCGGACCTAGACCGGACCTGGGGTGTCCCCTCCCAGAGTGGTGGTCACAGACCGAATGGAGTTTTGAGTGAACGAGCACGACCCACCCGTCCCGGTGACGGTCATCGGCCTCGGCGCGATGGGCAAGGCGCTGGCCGCCGCGTTCCTGGCCGCCGGCCACCCCACCACCGTCTGGAACCGCTCGGCGGGCAAGGCCGACAGTCTCGTCGCGGACGGCGCGACGCGGGCGGCCACGATCACCGAGGCGGTCACGGCCAGCCCTCTGGTGGTCGTCTGTCTGCTGGATTACCCGGTCCTGCACGAGATCCTCGATCCGGTCGGCGACGCCTTGGCCGGTCGAGCGCTGGTGAACCTCACCAACGGCACTCCGGACCAGGCCCGCGAGACCGCGACCTGGGCGACCGAGCGCGGCGCCGACTACCTCGACGGCGGCATCATGGCCGTGCCTCCGATGATCGGCCAGCCGGAAGCCTTCGTCCTTTACAGCGGCTCACGGCCCGTCTTCGACCAGTACGAGCAGGCGCTGAACAGGCTGGGCATCGCCAAGTACGTCGGCGCCGCCGCAGGGTTGGCGTCGCTCTACGACCTGGCCCTGCTCAGCGCGATGTACGGCCAGTTCGCCGGAGCGAGCCACGCACTCGCCCTCGTCGGCACGGAGAAGGCCGATCTCGCGGACTTCGCCTCGTCCCTGCTCGGGCCCTGGCTGACCGCGGCGACCGTCGCGCTGCCCCTGCTCGTCCAGCAAAACGGCACCAGCACGCAGGCTGCCGCGGAATCCGATTCCCCGCCGGACATGCAGACGGTGGCCATCGCCAACATCGTCACGGCCAGCAACGCCCAGAACGTCGACAGAGCCCTGCTCTCCCACCTGCTCATCCCCCTGCGAGACCTCATCGGCCCGCCGGCTCATGGCCGCGGTCTCGCCGACATGGTCGACCTGATCAAGAAACCCGTGGAGTAGACGATGAGCAAGTATTCAGGCAAGAAGGCCGTCGTCGCAGGCGGAACGCACGGCATGGGACTCGCTGTCGTCAAGGCACTCCTCGACGGTGGCGCGGAAGTCCTGTTGACCGGCCGCAACGAGAAGAACATCGAAACGGCACGGACCCAACTCGCGTCCCCGGCCGCGCACGTGGTCCGATCCGACGCCACCAGCATGGCCGACATCCACGCGCTCGGTGACCTCGTCGAAGAAAAGCTCGGCCGAATCGACTTCGCCTTCGTCAACATCGGACTCGCCAAGCTCGAACCCTTCGCCCAGGTAACCGAAGCGTCCTACGATCAAAGCTTCGCCACCAACACCAAGGGCGCGTTCTTCACCACCCAGCGGCTGGCTCCTCTCATCCGCGATGGTGGCTCGATCGTCTTCACCACCTCCATCGCCGACGAAGGCGGAACAGACGCCCTGACCGTCTACTCCGGAGCGAAAGCAGCCGTCCGGGCGTTCGCCAAAGGGATCGCCGGCGCGCTGCTGCCCAGGAACATCCGGGTGAACGTGATCAGCCCCGGTTTCATCGATACCCCGACGATGGGCATCACCGGCATGACCGACGACGACCGGGACGCCTTCGTGAAAATGGGAGACATGGCGACCCCGATGCAGCGGCACGGGACCGTCGAGGAAATCGCCGCGGCCGTGCTGTTCCTCGCCTTCGACGCGACCTTCACCACCGGCGCCAGACTGACCGTCGACGGTGGCATCGGCCAAGGCATCCCCGCACCGCAGTAAGAAGGCATCGCACGAACGAGCGCAGCCTCGTCGGGATCGAGGGGCGGCTGGGTTCCGGCCGCCCCTCGAGTCAGCACGTCGTGGCCGAGACCGGGCTGATGCCGGCGCTTCGCCACATCGACGTCGACAGCCACCCGAGCGTGAGGCCGAACAGGATGTGCAACCCGCTGGTGAACAGGGTGTCCGGCAAGGGAGCGGCGAGCGCGAACGCGGCAGGCACCACCACGTAGAGGCCCGACGGCAGCCGTGGGTGGATCTTCGCGCGCAGCAGGGACAGGCCGAAGAGCACCGAACCGAGGGCGAACACGCTCGCGCTCGCGGTGAGGACCAGTGTGGTCGGGCCGCGCAGTAGTTCGGCGACTACCGGGCCATCGAGGTAGAACAGCGCCATGTTCAGCGTGAACGCGGCGCCGCCGAACAGTCCGAGACCGATCAGGTTCACCAGGTACGCGATGGCACCGAACCGGCCGGCGGCCTCGCTGTGACGCGCGTAAAGCGCCACGAGCGTCGGCGTCGCCAAGGCCGGGGCGAGGCCGAGGACGAAGCTGGTGGCCGCGGTCTCCCCCAGCACCGTTTCGACGGCCGCGGGAGCCGCGATGAACAGGCCGGCGACGATGCCGCACGGCGCGCCGAGGCGGATCAACGTGGGCGACAGCATATGAGAACTCCTTTGTGGCACAAGCGTTGGCGTGCAAGGACAGGGGTCGAACGCTACGAAGGACCGCTGCGGCCCGGAAGTGCCGACCGGACCGGGAGTTCGCACCGATCACCGCCGAACGGCACGTGCCGTTCGGCCAAGGTTTCGCGGGCCGGGGCGAATGCCGCCGGATCAGCCGTACTCTCTCCCTACTGGGAGGTGACGGTGTGACGATCGTGCGGAAGGAATCGCCGGTGCCGTGGGTGTCGGCGGTCGTTTACGGGATCGTGCTGCTCGCGGGCCTCTACTACGTCCTCGCCGGGCTCGGCGCGGACGTCCGTCCACTTCGGACAGCAGGGTTCGTCGCGGGCGTCGCGGCGCTGTTCGTGCTGGAACTCGCCGAACGGCGCTGCGGCGAGGGGCGCGGCACCGCCTTGGCGTTCCTGCTCGTCCGGCTCGCGCTGTTCGTCACGGTCGCCGCGCTGGACGACTCGGGGCTGTCCCGGGCGCTGTTCGTGCTGGTGCCGTTCGCGGCCTACCTCGCGTTCGGCCGGACGGTGAGTATCGCGCTCGGCGCGCTGTGCCTGGTGCTGCTCGTCTATTCCTACGCCTTGTGGGTTCCCGGCTGGTACACCAGCGCCAACTACGTCGCCGACGTGCTGATGTTCGTCATCGGCCTGGTTCTCGCCATCGCCATGGCCGGGATCGCGGTCCGCGAGCAGCGGGCCCGCACCCGGCTCGAGGAGTCGTTGCGCGAGGTGACCTCCTACGCCGCCCAGGTCGCGGACCTGTCGGCGGCGGCGGAACGCAACCGTCTCGCCAGGGACATCCACGACAGCCTCGGCCACCACCTCACCGCGATCGCGGTGCAGGTGGAGAAGGCGTCCGCCTTCTGGGACCGCGATCCACGGGCCGCGGACCAGGCGCTGGCCGACGCGCGGTCTTCGGCACGACACGCGCTCGACGACGTCCGCCGGTCGGTCGGGACACTCCGTGACGAGCGGGCGGGACGCACCCTGTCCGCGTCGCTCGCGGAGCTCGTCGACCAAGCCGGGGACGACCGGCTCCGGGTCAGCCTCGTCGTGGACGGCGAGGAGCGCGCTGGGGACAACGCGACGGTGAGCGCGCTTTTCCGTGCTGCGCAAGAAGCCTTGACCAACGCGCGAAGGCACGCACAGGCTGATCGGGTCTCGGTGTCGCTGACGTTCGGCGACACCGAGACCCGGCTGGTCGTCGCCGACGACGGCCGCGGGTTCAGCACCGGAGCGTCCGAGTCCGGAGAAGGGTTCGGGTTGCTCGGCCTGCGCGAGCGCGCGGCGCTCGTCGGCGGGCTCGCGCGGATCGAGAGCAGTCCCGGGGCGGGCACCCGGATCACCGTGACGGTGCCGGCCTGATGAGCGTGCGCGTGCTGGTCGTCGACGACCAGCGGTTGATCCGGGACGGTATCGCCTCGCTGCTGGGCATCCAGCCGGGCATCGAGGTGGTCGGCGTCGCCGCGGATGGGAAAGAAGCCGTCGCCCGCGTCCTCGCGCTCGAACCCGACGTGGTGCTGATGGACGTCCGGATGCCCGGGATGGACGGCGTCGAGGCCGCCGCGATCCTGCGGCACAAGGCGCCCGGCTGCCGAATCGTCATGCTGACCACCTTCGACGACGACGAATACGTCGTGCAGGCGCTGCGCGCCGGTGCCGCCGGATATCTGCTCAAGGACCTCCCCGCCGACGAACTGGCCGACGCCATCCGGCTGGCGCACGCCGGGATCACCCAGCTCGACACCTCGGTGGCACGGCGCCTGGCCGCGGCGGCTCCATCAGCCGAACCCGCGAGACCAGCACCCGCCGAAGTACTGACCAGCAGGGAAACCGCTGTGCTACGGCTCGTCGCGGTCGGCTCGACGAACCGCGAGATCGCGGCACGGCTGTACCTCAGCGAGGGAACGGTGAAGAACCACATTTCCCGCATCCTCGGCCGCCTCGGACTACGGGATCGCACCCAGGCGGCGATCTACGCCCGCGACCACGGACTACTGGCGAACTCCGAGGACTGAGCCCGCCCGCCGAGACGATGACGCCGATGGTGCCGGGGTCGGCCTTGGTGTCCGTCCGGATCCGGTGGTCACAGGGATTGTGTGGATTTTGGGTCATCCAACGCACCAAAATCCACCCAGTGAGGGTTACGGTCCAGCCACTGCCCTGCGGCGGTCGCCATGACCTTCCTGCCCGACCTGCGCGACGCCGCCCCGGCCCCGCGCCGACCACCTGAGACCGAAGGAAGCCCCATGCCCACTTTCATCGACATCTCCGTCGCCCTTCGGGACGGCATCGCCTCCGACCCGCCCGGATCGCGCCCGAAGATCGAGTACCTCGGCCACCGCGACACCGTGGACGGCATGCTCGCCCACTTCCCCGGCGCGGGCCCCGAAGTATTGCCCGACGGCGAGGGCTGGGCGATCGAGCGGATCGAGTTGACCACCCACTGCGGCACGCACATGGACGCGCCGTACCACTACGCGTCCACAATGGACAAAGGACAGCGCGCGATCACCATCGACGAAGTACCACTGGAGTGGTGTTTCCAGCCCGGAGTGAAGCTCGACTTCCGGAAGCTGCCCGACGGCTACGTCGTGACACCCGACGACATCGACCTCGAACTCGAGCGGATCGGGCACACCCTCAGTCCCCTCGAGATCGTCATCGTCAACACCAGTGCCGGGACCCGCTACGGCGAGGACGACTACCTCGCCCGGGGCTGCGGCATGGGCCGGGACGCCACGCTGCACCTGCTCCGCCAAGGCATCCGGGTCACCGGGACGGACGCATGGAGCTGGGACGCGCCGTTCGTCCACACCGCCCGCCGGTTCGCCGAAACCGGGGACGGCTCGATCATCTGGGAAGGGCACAAGGCAGGCCGGGAGATCGGGTACTGCCATCTCGAAAAGCTGCACAACCTGGAAGCGTTGCCCGCCACCGGATTCCGGATCTCCTGCTTCCCCCACAAGATCCACGCCGCCTCCGCCGGCTGGACAAGGGCCGTGGCCATCATCGACGACGTCGAGGAGAACGCATGAAATTCGCCGCCCTGCACGTCGACGGCCGGTACCGGCAAGCGCTCGTGCACGACGACCTGCTGCACCCGCTCCCGCCCGGCACCGATCTGTTCGAACTGCTGGCCGCCCGCCCCGGCGAAGACGAAGTGCTGAGCCGGTGCGCCGCACCCGTCGCGCTCGCCGGGCAACGGCTCCTGCCGCCCGTCCAGGCCGGGTCCATCCGGGATTTCATCACGTTCGAACAGCACGTCGAAGGCTCCTTCAAGGGCAGCCGCGACCCCGCGGTCGTCCCCGAGTGGTACGAGATCCCGACGTTCTACTTCACCAACCCGTACGCGCTGATCGGCCCGGCCGACCCGGTCCCGATGCCGCCCGGCTGCACCGTCTTCGACTTCGAACTCGAAGTCGCCGCGATCATCGGCACCAGCGGTCACAACCTGCGCGTCGAGGACGCCGAAGAGCACATCGCCGGGTACAGCATCTTCAACGACTGGTCGGCACGCGACCTCCAGATGCACGAAATGCGCATCGGCCTCGGACCGGCCAAAGGCAAGGACACCGCCTCCACGCTCGGGCCCTACCTGGTGACCCCGGACGAACTCGAGCCCTACCGCCAGGGCGACCGGTTCGACCTCACGATGTCGGTATCGGTCAACGGAACCCCCATCGGCGAGGATTCGCTGGCCAACTCGGCGTGGTCGTTCCCGGAGATGGTCGCCTACGCCAGCCGCGGCACCGAAGTACGCGCCTCGGACGTCCTCGGCTCCGGAACCTGCGGGAACGGCTGCCTGATCGAACTGTGGGGCCGCAACGGCGGCGAGCGCGTGCCCCCGCCACTGGCGATCGGCGACACCGTGACCATGGAGGTGGCCGGGCTGGGCACCATCGAGAACTCCGTCATCCCCGGCGCTCCCGTGCACCCCGTGCCCCCGGCACACCGCGCCCGTTAGTCGACCGGGCTGCGGCGTTCGAGGAAGACGGTGTCGTGCCAGACGCCGTCGCGTTGGGCGATACGTTCGCGGACGCCGACGGTGCGGTAGCCGGCGGAGTGATGCAGGGCGATACTGGCGCGGTTGTCAGTGAAGATCGAGGTCTGCAAGGTCCACAGCCCGGCAGCGTCAGCCTCGGTGACCTGCTTGAAGAGCAGAGCTTTCCCCACACCGCGCCCGCGGTGGCTTTCGGCGACATAGGTCGAGGTTTCGGCGACGCCTCGATAGCAGTCGCGTGCCGACATCGGGGCGGCGGCGGTCCAGCCGACGACCTCGCCGCCGATCTCGGCTGCCCAGCGGTGGCCGGGCAGCCACTTCGCGTCGAGGTCCTCGCGACTGGGGACTTCGGTGTCGAAGGTGGCGAGGCCGGTGTCGATGCCTTCGCCGTAGATCCGGCGCACGACGGCCCAGTCGTCGTCGCGGAGTGCGCGGAGGGTGACGTCCTCGGGGAGGTCGTCCGGGCAGCACGGTCGCGGCGCGAGCAGGCCCATGACGGCGTCTGCGGCGTGCGGAAGCCCGCTACAGCAAGCCTGGTTGATCGTCACGACCGTGGCAGTGCCCTCTTTGCGCAGGTGCAGGAAGCCGACGTCCGCGAGCTTCCGCACGTGGTGGGAGCAGGTGGACTGGCTGGTCCCGAGGATCTCCGTCAACGCCCCCACGGTCATGCCGCGAGGTGAGGTGGCGACCGCGTGCAGGAGTTTCACCCGCATCGGCTCGGCCAGGCAGGCGAACCACCCGGCATAGGTCGCGGCCTCGGTCTCGGGCAGGAGACCGGCGAGAGGTACGGGCACAACCGTGGTCATACCGCACAGTATCGACCAGAATCGATGGTTGCGTCAATCGATGACCATCGATACAGTCCCTGACATTGCTTCAATCGATCCTGATCGATGAAAGGGTGCGTGGGATATGAGCGAGTTGCCTGTCGTGGTGATCGGCGCGGGTCCGGTGGGGTTGGCGGCGGCCGCCGAGCTGGTGGAGCGGGGTTTCACGCCACTGGTGCTGGAACGTGGTGCGCAAGCGGGCGCGGGTGTGGCGGAGTGGGGTCACGTGCGGTTGTTCTCGTCGTGGTCCGAACTCGTCGCCCCCGCCGCCGGTCGCCTCCTGGAAACGACCGGTTGGACTCGCCCCGACGGGAACGCCTATCCGACCGGCGAGGACTGGGCCGGGCTGTACTTGCGGCCGCTGGCGAAGACACTTGCCCACCGGGTGAGGTTGGGTGCGGAGGTGATCGGCGTTGCGCGCCGGGGCCGTGACCGTGTCGTGGACAGCGGCCGGGACGACGAGCCGTTCACCGTGCATGTTCGCGCCACCGACGGCACGGAGGAACGGATCGCGGCACGTGCGGTGATCGACGCCTCCGGAACCTGGTCGACACCGAATCCCCTTGGCGGGGAAGGACTTCCGGCCACGGGTGAACGAGCAGCGGCGGACCGGATCGCTTACCGGGTCCCGAATCCGGGTGAGGCGAGGTATGCGGGCAAGCACGTGGTGGTCGCGGGCAGCGGGCATTCGGCGCTCACCGCGCTGGTCGCGCTGTCCGGTCTCGCGAATACCCGGATCAGCTGGGTTCTGCGCCGCGGTTCGGTCGGCGACACCTTCGGCGGCGGCGACGCCGACCAGCTCCCCGCCCGTGGCGCTCTCGGCCTGCGCGCCCAGGCCGCGGTCGACTCCGGGCTGATCACGGTGGTGACCGGGTTCCGCACCGAGGCGGTCGAACGCGACGACAACGGACTGCTGACCCTGATCTCCTCCGCCGGACAACGACTTGACCAGGTCGACGAAGTCGTGACGCTGTCCGGATTCCGCCCCGACCTGACCTGGCTTTCGGAGATCCGGCTGGAGCTGGACCCGACGCTTCAGGCACCGGTCGCTCTCGCTCCGCTGATTGATCCGAACGTGCACTCGTGCGGAACCGTGTACCCGCACGGCGCCAAGGAACTCGCTCACCCGGAGAAGGACTTCTACCTCGCCGGGATGAAAAGCTACGGCCGGGCACCGACCTTCCTCGCCATGACCGGCTACGAACAGGTCCGCAGCATCGCCGCCGAACTCGCCGGAGACCATGATTCGGCGGCACGCGTTGAACTCAGGATGGCCGAAACCGGGGTCTGCGGTGGCGCGGGCATATTCGACGAGCCGGACGACACCCCGGCCGCCGGTGGATGCTGCGCGGTCCCGCCGCCGACGACCACTACCCACGCCGTCTCGCTCACTTGATTCGCCGCCTGATGCTGGATCCCGCACTCCTGGCTGGTGCTGGGGCATCCGTCCGGCCACGACACCTGGTGTTCGCGCTCAATACCCTTGGGGCGACGGGACTCGCCTTCCTGTCGCGGAAAGCCTGGCGTCGCGGTGATTCGGATCTCCAGCCCGTCAGTTTGGTGTCGGGTTCACCCGATTCGCTGTCAAGAACTCGTCAACGTCCTCGCAGCGAAGAAAAGCAGAGCCCCACGCTGACGGCGTGACCACAACACTCACCCGCCCCGAGAGCGACACCGACCGCTCCGAACGGCACCGTCTTTCCGTCGTCGGCGGGCTCGCCGCGCTGTCCTTGGACGCGATGGCGTCGGTCGCCTACGGGCCTGAAGCAATCGTGATCGTGCTGGCCGTCGCGGGCGGCGCCGGGCTGGGCTTCACCTTGCCCGTCACGATCGCGATCGCCGTGCTGCTGGGTGTTTTGACGCTGTCCTACCGCCAGGTCATCGCCGCGTTCCCCGACGGCGGCGGGGCCTACGGCGTCAGCCGGACCTACCTCGGGCGCCGGGCCTCACTGGTGGCCGCGGCGTCGTTGATCATCGACTACGTCCTCAACGTCGCGGTCTCGGTGGCGGCGGGGGTGGCCGCGCTGACGTCGGCGTTTCCCGGCTTGCTGCCGTACACGCTGTGGGTGTGCCTCGGCGTCCTGGCGTTGGTCACGGTGGTGAACCTGCGAGGCATCGCGGAAAGCGCTCGCGTGTTCATCGTGCCCACCGTGATCTACGTCGGCGCGATCCTGACGGTGATCGTCGCCGGCCTGCTCCGTTCGGGCCCGGCGGCGGAGATCGCCGCGCCGGAGCACGCACAGAACCTCCAGATGGTCGGGATTCTGCTGCTGCTCAAGGCTTTCGCGAACGGGTGTGCCGCGCTGACCGGCGTCGAGGCGATCGCGAACGCGGTGCCGTCGTTCCGCAGGCCGCGGGTGCGCCGCGCCCAGCACGCGGAAATCGCCCTTGGCGGCTTGCTCGGCGTGATGCTGATCGGAATCGCCGTGCTGATCGGGAAATTCGCCATCCACCCGGTGGACGGCGTCACCGTGCTCTCCCAGGTGACCACCGCGGCGCTGGGCGACGGCTTCGGTTTCTATCTCGTGCAGTTCTCGACCGTGGTGCTGCTGGCCTTGGCCGCGAACACCTCCTTCGGCGGGCTGCCGGTACTCGCGCAGTTGCTCGCGAAACACAACAAACTCCCCCACGTGTTCGCCCTGCGCGCGGAACGCCAGGTGTACCGCTACGGCGTCGGCTTCCTCGCCGTCACCGCCGCCCTGCTGCTCCTCATCACCGACGGCGACATGAACACGCTGGTCCCGCTCTTCGCCATCGGGGTCTTCGTCGGGTTCACGCTCTCCCAGTTCGGGATGGTCCGGCACTGGCGGCGGCATCGCCCGGCAGGCTGGCGGGGCAAGGCCACGCTCAACGGCTTCGGCGCGCTGCTCACCGGCGTCGCCGCGATCGTGGTGACGACGACGAAGTTCGGCGAGGGCGGCTGGCTGATCGTCCTCGCGCTCCCACTTCTGGTCGCGGCCATGGAATGGGTGGAACGCAGCTACCGCAGGATCGGCGACCGGCTCGAACTCGGCATGACCCCGGCACCTCCCCGGCCGAACCGGTCGATCGTGATCGTCCCCGTGCACACGGTGTCCCGCCTGACCCGCGACGCCCTCGCCGCCGCACTCTCCCTCGGCGACCAGGTCGAAGCCGTCCACGTCATCCACCCTGAGGACGAGCAGTCGGCGCGGGATTTCGTGACGGCCTGGGAGAAGTGGCATCCCGACGTGACGCTGGTGCAGCTCTACGACGAACGGCGACGCCTCGGCGAACCACTACTCGATCACCTTCGCGCCGCCGGCGACCGGCACGTCTTCGTCCTGATCGCCGAAGTCGAACCGGCACACTGGTGGGAGCGGATCCTGCAGAACCAGCGCGGCGCCGTACTCGCCCGCGTGCTCCGGCGCCGCTCGGACGCCGTCGTCTGCCGGATGCGTTTCCGGCTGGAGGCGCGCTGAGCGACCTCCCTGATCGGCCAGTTACCCCTGCCCGGAAGGAATCCGTAAAACCGGACCCCCGTCTCTTGCCCCTCGGGCATGGACAGGTTTGGCTGGATCCATGGGCAAAGGTGACGTTCGCGGGTACGCGTGGGGCGTGCGCCACGACGACCGTCCACCTCATCCGATGCCGGTCGGCGATACCTCCGATTCCGGCGATTCCCCGGCCGGCCGTTGACATTCGGCCCCTGGCGCGATCGAACGCGCCCTTGAATCCTTTATGGACGGACAATGAACGAAGGCCCCACAGTCCTGCTCACCGGGACCTCCGAAGGTATCGGCTTCGAAACCGCCCGGCTGCTGGCGAACCTCGGCTGCACCGTGATCGCCCACGCGCGAACCCGGGAGGAAAGCGACGAATCCGTTGCCAGGCTGGTGAACTCCGGCGTCGACGCACGACGGCTCCGCCCGGCCGTCGCCGACTTCACCGACCTTCGCCAGGTCATCGATCTCGCCGTCGACGTCGCCGAGTCCTATCCCCGGCTCGATGTCCTGGTCAACAACGCCGGGACCGCCGGTGCGCACGGGCGTGTGCTCACCAAGGACGGTCACGAGCAGACCATCCAGGTCAACTACCTCGCCCCGTACCTGCTGACCCGGCTGCTCGAGGACGCGCTCGACCGCTCCGAGGTGAGCCGCGTGGTGAACGTGTCCTCCTCACTGCACCGCGGCGGGCGGATCAACTGGAACGACCTGAACTGGAAGCGCCGCTACAACCGCGGTGCCGCCTACGCCCAGTCGAAACTCGCCCTCACCATGATGACCACCGCGCTGACCGAATTCCGGCCGAAGGTCAGGGAAGCCGTCAGCGTGCACCCCGGCATCATCGCCACCGGAATGCTCCCCGGCTACAGCTACCGCGGCCGCCCCGTCGCCGAAGGAGCCGAACCGGTCGCCCGGCTCGCCGACCCCGGATCCAAGGTCCTCAACAGCGGCTACTACGACGGTCGGCTACCTGCCAAGGCGGCGACCGCCGCCGTCGATCCCGAGGACGTCCGGAAGCTGTGGTCGCTCAGTGAACGCCTGACGCTCTTCGACAAGCGACGACTCTGAAGGTGATGCCCGGGCAAGGCTGGGGAGATCAAACCCCGAGCCGACTGTAGAGGCGGCTGGCGAGGGTCGCGGCCAGCTGGTTGAGCTCCGAGGTGGGGTCGAGCTGGGCGTATTGGCCGAGCAACTCGGCCACCACATGTGCCTCGGTCTCCGACAGCAGCGCGACGCAGCGCTCCCGCCGGCCCTGGCCGACCATACGTTCGAGAGCGCGGGCGTACTCCTGGTGGTCGCGCACTCCGCCGAGGTCGAACGGATCCTGCCGCGCGATCGAGTCGCTCATTCCCCTCGTCACCCTTCCGAGTGTCCTTGGCCGCGTGCCCCTCGCCGCTGACCTGCGGTTCCGGGCTTCCGAAGGAGCTTCCCTCCGGAACCCGAGCAAATCTATGATGGCGGGGGTAGACATTCAAGCTTGGGTGTGTGTAGTGTTCTTCTCGTACCGAGAGAGACAACGTCAAGCAGGCGCGGGAGATGACGGAACTACCCGCGAGGTGAGACAAGACGGCCAGGCAGGACGAAGCCAATCAGTGAACAGGTTTCGACTGGTGGCCGATGAAGTACCGGGATCGAGAAGTGAAGACGCGAACAGCAAGGCCGATCCCGGCGAAGCAGAGCAGTGCAGTAAGCGCAGTACGCAGTTGCAAGTCAGTACGCAGTTTGTAGTTCAGTAAGTAGTTGTAAGTCAGTAAGTAGTTGTAAGTCAGAACGCAGTACGCAGTTGTAAGTCAGTAAGTAGTTGCAAGTTCGTTAGTGCAGGACCGGTCAGGTGGCCGGAGCCGATCACGGTCAGGGCTCCGGGCAGTGACCAGCGGCGTTTCGCGTGCTGGGGCCGATCAGTGAAAGGGTCCCAGCCGGTGACGGTCGCAGCGATGAAAGTGATGCAAGGTAAGGAAACACAGGAAAGAAGGGAAAGGGCGCATCATTGGATCGCCCGCCGCGGCTGGGTAGTAGCGCCGCGCGGGTACCGCAGTCCCATCAGATTGGTAGGTGGTTCTCGGTTACGAATGAGCGATCTCCGCGTTGTTCGCCTCTCGGACGGACACAGCGGATACACGAAGTCGGCCTCACGGCCGGTTGACAATGGTGAAACCCAACCCCAGGGACCCCGGATGCCTCGAGGCATCCGGGGTCCCTCGTGATGTGGAGGTGGAATGATTCCTGACCAACGCCATACCCCCGCTCCCGACCCGAGTGGAGCGGACAAGTTCGACGACGACCACTACCCCGCCTACACCATGGGCAGGGCCGCGGACATGCTCGGCGCGACGCAGGGCTTCCTGCGCAGCCTCGACGAAGCCGGTTTCCTGCAACCGCAGCGCTCGGCCGGCGGTCATCGCCGCTACTCCCGCCACCAGCTCCGCCTCGCCGCGCGCGTACGAGAACTGGTCGACAACGGCACCGGCCTCGACGCCGCCTGCCGCATCGTCACCCTCGAAGACCAGCTCCACGACGCCCAGCGCGAGAACCACGAACTCCGCTCCGCCGACTGAACCGCCGGGTGTGCCGCAAGCGTCTCGCGGCACACCTCGCACCAGTCGTCAAACGAGCCTGCGATAGCGCGGGGTGTCGTGTTCGATGCGGCCGCCGTTGCTCTCACCGCGTGCTTTTCGGTCAAGGGCGACTATTCCCCGGCCGCGTTCTGGCCCGGTCACCGCGCCACCCTGGACCGGGACGGAGCTTGTCCATTTAGGACTACCCGTGACGACGAACGTGGTCTGCCTCGCCAGCGAGACCGCGTGATCGGCGAAGCGTTCGTAGTACCGGCTCAGCAAGGCGGCGTCGACCGCTTTCGCGGTGCCGTAGGTCCAGTCCTGGTAGTCGATCACCGTGAAGAGCGTGCGGTGCAGGTCGTCCATGTCGTCGTCGACACTGATCAGCGTGCGTGCCAGTACGGCGTCCCGGCTCTCGATCGCCTGCCCGGCCATCACCGCCAGCCATACGGCGATCCGGCTCATTTCGACGAACCGCGGCATCAGCACCTGCGGCACCACCCGGTCCGGTTGCCTGCGCTGGACGGCTTCGGCGACATGGACCGCGAGGCGGCCCATCCGATCGAGGTCGCCGACAGCGTGGATCGCCGACAGCACGACCCGAAGGTCGGTCGCGACCGGGGACTGCAACGCCAGGATCGCGTGCGCGTGCCCTTCGGCCTCGGCCTTGACCCGTTCCAAGGCGGCACCCTCGGCGATGACCTCGGCCGCCAGTTCACCATCGGCCTCGAACAGGGCCGTGCCTGCCCGGTCCATCATGTCCGCGACCACCCGCGAAGTCCGCAGCAAGCGGGCGACGAGCCGGTCGAGTTGGTCGTGGTAGGAGGTGCGCATGCACCCGATCTTTACGCGCGGGGAATTGATTCCCCGCGCCGTGCGACCGTTTTTCACGGGAACAGAACGCGGATCACCCCGATGACGACCTCTCGTTAACGCGTGACGTCAGCCGACGTGGATCCCGGGGCGGAGCGCCGGATCACGTTCGCTGGTGCGGATGATCTCGCGGACGACGGGGGCGGTGTCACCGCGGCCGAGGATCAGGTAGCGGAACAGGTGCCCGAGCGGATTTCCCTCGCTCCACTCGAAATGACATTGCGGCCGCACCCCGGTGGCGTCACGCAACGCGAGCAGGACAGCCGCGATCGCGTTCGGCGCGGCCGGGCTTTCCACGCGCAGGACACGGAAACCGTCGATCTCGACCCCGCGGACCTTCAGCACGTCGCTGAACCCGGACGGGTCGATCACGTCGATTTCGAGGAACAGGACGTCGGCGGCGCCCGGTACCGGGTTCATGCCGCGCTGCTCGGCTTCCTTCGCCCGGTATTCGTCGGCGTCGCCCGCCTGGCGCCGGTTCGCGATGATGGTCAGCGCGCCGTCGTGAGCGATCGAATCGGTGACGAACCGGCGCGCGGGCTCGTCGAACTCGATGTGCTCCACCCGCAGTTCCGTGGTGCGGCTGACCCGCGAGATCAGCGACACGACGATGATCCCGAGGATGAAGAACGCGGAGATCGTCAGGCCGTCCGGCTTCTCGATGACGTTCTCCACCAGCGCGTAGATCAGGATCAGCGTCAGCACGGCGAAGGCGATCGCGGCTTTCCGCTGACGGCGGCGGACAGCGGAGATGGCCACGGCGACCGACGCGGAGACCATCATCGCGAGGATCCCGGTGGCGTACGCGCCGGCCTGGGCGTTGACGTCGGCGTTGAAGATGATCGTGACGAGGACGCAGATCGCCGTGTAGACCAGGACGACCGGGCGCACGGCGCGGGCCCAGTCCGGGGCCATCCCGTAAGCGGGCAGATAGCGCGGAACGATGTTGATCAGCCCCGCCATCGCCGAGGCGCCCGCGAACCACAGGATCAGGATGCTGCTGATGTCGTAGGCGGTGCCGACCCAGTCACCCATCAATTCATGCGCCAGGTACGCCAGCGCGCGGCCGTTCGCCTCGCCGCCCGGTTTGAACTGTTCGGCCGGGATCAGGATCGTGGTGACGAAACTGGTCGCGACCAGGTACACCGACATGATCAGCGCGGCCGCGGTGAGCAGCTTGCGGGTGTTCCGGATCCGGTTCGCCAGTTTCTGCTCGGCGTTCTCGCCCTTCGCCGCCACCAGCGGCATCATGCTCACACCGGTCTCGAATCCGGACAAACCGAGCACCAGCAACGGGAACGCCAGGATCGCCGGGCCGATGACACCGCCGAAGCCGCCGCCTCCGGACGTCAGCGCGTCCAGCCAGCGGTCGAGCGCGGCGGGCTCGGTGAAGACCTCGCCGACCCCGGCGACCACGACCACCGCGTTCAGGATCAGGAAGATCGCCACCAGCGGGATCGCGACCCCGACGGCCTCGCTGAACCCGAGCAGGAACACCCCGCCCAGGATCAACAGCAGGATCACCGTGATCAGCACCTCGTGCCCGTGCAGGAACGACGGCGCGATCGGGTTCTCCAGCGCGTGCACGGTGGCGTCGGCCGAAGACAGGGTGATGGTGATGATCCACGACGTCGCGACGAACCCGAGCAGCACCAGGACGAAGATCTTGCCGCGCCAGAACGGCAGGAGGTTCTCAAGCATCGCGACCGAACCCTGGCCGTGCGGGCTTTCCTTCGCCACCCGCCGGTACATGGGCAGCATGCCGAGCAGGGTCAGCGCGACGATCAGCAACGTCGCCAGCGGCGACAGCGCGCCCGCGGCCAGCGCGGCGATACCGGGCAGATAGGACAGCGTGGAGAAGTAGTCCACGCCGGTCAGGCACATGACCTTCCACCACGACTGCGGGGTGGCGTGCTCCTCATGGCTTTCCGGCCCGACAGGCTGGACGCGGTGCTCCATCAGCCAGCGGCCGAACTTGCCTGACGGTCCCGTTTGCCGGTCCGGGCTGTCGACCCGTTCCGGAACAGCGGACTCCGGTACTTCGGTCATGCCGTGCCTCTCCCCGACGATGTTCTGCGCGCACAGCATGCCCGACCCGTCCGGCGAGGCCAATCCGGCACACCGACACCGTGGTGAAGCCGCGGTGACACCGGCCACCCGCACTGTCCTCTCGAACGTGGCGACAGCCGCCACGGTGTTCGAAGGGAGGGACATGACCGGCGCTCCATCACGATCGGCGATCTCGGTGACCGGGCTCCGCAAGTCGTTCGGCGACCAGGTGGTGCTCGACGGCATCGATCTGGAAGTCGCCGAGGGAACGACGTTCTCACTGCTGGGCCCGAACGGGGCAGGCAAGACCACCGCGGTGCGGATCCTGTCCACGTTGATCGGGTCCGACGGCGGCCAGGCACGGATCGCCGGGCACGACCTGGCCAAGGAGCCCGGCGCGGTCCGCCGCGCGATCGGGGTCACCGGCCAGTTCTCGGCCGTCGACGATCTGCTCACCGGCGAAGAGAACGTCACCCTCATGGCCGACCTGCACCACCTCGGCCGAGCCGAGGGCAAGAAACGGGTCTCGGAACTGCTCGACCGCTTCGACCTCGTCGAGGCCGCGGGTCGGCTGGCTTCCACCTATTCCGGCGGGATGCGGCGCAGGCTGGATCTGGCGATGACCTTGGTCGGCGCCCCTCGGGTGATCTTCCTCGACGAGCCGACCACCGGGCTGGATCCGCGCAGCCGCCGCACGATGTGGCAGACCATCCGGGGTCTGGTCGCCGACGGTGTCACGATCTTCCTGACCACGCAGTACCTGGAGGAGGCCGACGAACTGGCCGACCGGATCGCCGTCCTCGACCACGGCAAGCTGGTCGCGGAGGGAACTCCGGAGGAGCTCAAACGCGGCATCCCCGGCGGGCATGTGCGCCTCCGGTTCAGCGCGGTGGCGAGTCTCGACGCGGCGGTGCGCTCCTTCGGCGGCGGAACCCGCGACGACGAGGCCCTCACGCTCCAGGTACCCGGCGACGGCGGTGTCCCGGCGTTACGGGCTCTGCTGAGCAGGCTGGAGCAGGCGGGGATCGAGGTCGAGGAGCTGTCCGTGCACACGCCGGACCTCGACGACGTCTTCTTCGCCTTGACCGGCCACCCCACCAGCACGAAGGAGACGGCACGATGACCGACGCGGTGATCATGCTGCGGCGCAACGCCAAGCACACCCTGCGCAACCCCAGCACGATGATCATGACCATCGGGCTTCCGGTGATCCTCCTGCTGCTGTTCGTCGGCGTGTTCGGCGGCGCGCTGAACGCCGGACTCGGCGCCGCTCCGCGCGGCGGCTACATCGACTACCTGGTGGCCGGGATCCTCCTGATGACCGTGGGCTACGGGTCCACCACCACGGCCATGGCCGTCAACCGGGACATGACCGAAGGCATCATCAACCGGTTCCGCACGATGGGGATCTCCCGCGCGGCCGTCCTGACCGGACACGTGGTCGGTTCGTCCACGCGAACGATGATCAGCGCGGGCCTGGTCATCGGTGTCGCGCTGGTGCTGGGCTTCCGTCCCACCGGCGATCCTGTCCGGTGGCTGGCCATCATCGGCCTGCTGGCACTGCTCGTCCTCGCGCTCACCTGGATCGCTGTCGCGGTCGGCCTGCTCGCCAAGACGGCGGAGGGCACGAGTCCCTTCGTCTTCGTCGTCCAGTTGCTGCCGTTCCTCAGCAGCGCGTTCGTCTCGCCGGACTCGATGTCCGCGCCGGTGCGCTGGTTCGCCACTCACGAACCCTTCACACCGATCATCGACACGTTGCGCGGACTGCTTCTGGACACAGCCGTCGGGAACAGCGGGATCATCGCCGTCGCCTGGTGCGTCGGCCTCGCGCTGGCCGGCTACCTGTGGGCGCGGGCGTTGTTCAGGCGGGATCCGAGCCGGTGAGCTGATCCCTCGAGCCCAGCGCCGCGGCGACCGCCGCCCGGAGGCCGTCGTGATCGAGGCCGGCGTACGACGACACCGCGTCGTCGTACGCCCGGCTGTCGGCCTCCTTGGCGATGTTCGTGATCCGCGCCGGGGCCATGGTCGGCTGGAATTCGCGCAGCAGGCCGAACCGTTCGGCCAAGGCGATCATCCGCACTCCGTCCGCGGTGGCACCGCGGTCGAGGTCCGCCACCGCCAGCGCCACCAGGAGCGAGCCGCACACCGGGAACTCCGCCACGGCCGCCGTGCTGACCATGGAGGCCAGAATTCCCGGCAACGGGGCGATGATCTCCTGGACCTGATCGAGCCGTCCATGACGCGCATGGGTGACGACGGCGACGGCTTCGACCTCGTACGGCCACAGCCCGGACAGGTCACCGCCGGAGTTCTTCAGTCGTTCGGCGGCCTGCCGCCACAAGCGCAGGCCACCCTCGATGTCACCCCGGCCGAGCAGGATCTCCGCGCGGGCGCAGAGTTCGAACAGCACCGGGCCCGAGTCGTCCGCGAGACCGCGCACGGCTTCCTCGAGCCCTAGTTCCGCCTCGTCGAACGCGCCGCGCTGCAGATTGGCCAGCACCAGTGCCCACCGTCCTCTGGCCGCGATCGACCACCCGAGCCGCTCGGCGAGCACCAACGCGGCGTTCAGGTGGTGGAACGCCGGCTCGCCGGGATCGATCTGCAGGCACAGCTCGCCGACCCGGCCATGGGCCACCGCCGAAAGGATCGGTGTCCCGCCGTCCTCGGCGCGCGTGAGCATGTTCCTGGCCGCCCGCAACGCGTTGTCCAGATCATTGCCGTTCTCCCAGAAGTAACTGAGCACGTAGTCGGCGATGGCGGCGGGCAACGGTTCGTCGCTTGTGGACAGCTCAAGCAGTGCGGGGACGTCCGGCTCGCGCAACGCGAGATGGGCGGCACGGATCACGGTGTCCGGCGGAGCGGTCGGCAGGCGTCGCAACGTGACCAGTGCGCGCAGCGGGCTCAGTCCCGGCATGACGGACGCGATCATCGCGCCCAGCACCGCCGCCGTCCGGACGGCCTCGACGAGGGCGGGTTCGGGCCGGGCGTGGGACAACACCCACGCGGTGTCCCTGGCCAGCGGCGCCAGGCGGGTGAAGTTCGATTCGCTGACCCACAGACCGCCCAGCAGGGCCGTGGTCACCGCGACGGCCGCGCCGTCCTCCCGGTCGAGCCCGTACCGCAGGACCTGGAGAAGGTTGTCCTGCTCGGCGCGGACCGCGTCGACAGCGAGGGAGCCGGCGAGGAAGTCTTCTTGCCCCCACCGTGCTCCGAAGTCGACGGCCCACCCGAGGAAGCGATCGACGACGTCGTCCGTCATGCCTGCCGCTTCCCTGCGTCCCGCGCTGAACTCGCGCACGGTCTCCAGCATCCGGAAGCGCGTGCCTCCCTCGCTTTCGGTCACTTTCACCAAGGACTGCTCGGCCAGGTGCTCCAGCACGGCGTCTTCGCCGAGCAGGTGACGCGCCGCGGCCGCGGTGAAACCGCCGGGGAACACCGAAAGCGCGCGCATCGCGTCTTGCCCGGCGGGGTCCAGGAGGTGCCAGCTCCAGTCGATGACGGCGTGCAGCGTGCGGTGCCGCTCAGGTGCGTCCCGCGTACCGCCTCGGAGCAAGGCGAACCGGTCGTCGAGGCGACCGGCGATCTCGGCGACCGACATCACCCGCGTCCGTGCCGCGGCCAGCTCGACGGCGAGCGGCAACCCGTCCAGGTGACGGCACAGTTCTCGGACCGCTTCCGCCGGGAGGTCGACGTCCGGCCGGATCGCCCGCGCGCGTTGGCCGAACAGCTCCACCATCGTCGGCAGGTCGAGCTCGGGCAGCGGGTACACCGATTCCGAAGACAGCCCGAGCGGAGCACGGCTGGTGGCGAGCACCCGCGGATCCTTGCTCAGGGACACCAGGGTTTGCGCCAGTTCGGCGGCTCCACCGACGACGTGCTCGCAGTTGTCGAGCACCAGCAAGGCCGGTCCGGGGCCGAGGGCCTCGACGATCCCCGCGAAGACGTCCGTCCGGACGGCGAGCCTGCCCGTCGGACCGGGGCCCGCCTCCCGCACGCCGAGAGCGGACGCGACCTCCCCGGCCACATCGTTGTCAGCGGTGACACCGGCCAGGCCGACGAAGTGCACGACTCGCTGTTCCGCCTCACGACCGACCGCGTGCGCGAGGCGCGTCTTGCCCAGCCCGCCGGCGCCGACGATCGAGGTCACCCGCGACATCCGGACCAGATCGGTCACCGCGGCGATGTCCTTGTCCCGGCCGAGCAAGGCATTGGGCTCCTGCCGCACCCCGTCCCGGACCGCGGGGGCGTCGCTGCGCAGCAGTTCGCGGTAAACGTCCCGCACAGCGTGTCCTGGGTCGCTGCCCAGTTCGTCACGTAGCGCCCGCCGATAGGCCTCATACCGGGCCAGTGCGGCGGCCGACCCGATCGTGGAAGCCTCGCAGCGCAGCAATTCCACGAGGATTTCCTCGTCCCGCGGGTGCTCGAGCGCCAGAAGTCCGAGCGTCTCGACAGCCTCGGCCGACCGGCCGACCCGAGACAGCGCCAACGCTCGGGCGCGCACCAGCGAGCGATACGCCGGCACCCGCGCCGCTCGCAACGCGGACACCGGATCGTCCAGCGTGTTCGCCCACTCTTCGGCCCCCGCACACAACGCGAGGCCTTCTTCGGCACGTATGAGGGCCGACCGGTGGTCGCCCACGCGAGCACACTTCTCGGTCGCGGACACGCTCAGCAACACGGCGGAGGCGTCGACCTGACTCTCCCCCAACGCGAGCCGATAACCCGTCGGCGTGCTGAGAATGACGTCAGCGCCGAGCCGTGCGCGCAGACGGGACACTACGAGCTGTAGCGCTTTCGTGGGGTGCGCGGGCCGCTCGACCGGCCACAACGCGTCCACCAGCCTGCCCGTGCCGCAGCCCGCACGGAGTTCGCCTGCCAAGAGCGCCAGCAAACCGCGGGGCCTGGAACCGGCGATCTCCTCGTCGCGGTAGGCCACCCGCGACAACAGCGCCAGCTCGATGGTCACCTGCGTCAGAGTAGCCCGGACCGGCCCATCGGGTTCATGGTCATGCCTTCTTGCTGATGGACTCCTGATACAGGTCCGCGTAGGTGCGCGAGTCCCCGATCAGGTCGTCACAAAAGGCAGCGACGTCGTCGCCGATGAGCTCCAGCACTCCTTTGCCCGCGGCGACACCCTCCTCGAAGAAATCGACGATCCCCGGGAGCAGAGGCCCGTCGGTCAAGTCGATCGGTCCCACCTTGAAGAGGTACTTCTGAATCTCCTTGTAGACGATCCGGTAATCCGGCGGGAGCGCCTTGACCCGCGCCACGTGCGCCCGCCACTGCTTCTTGCCCTCGATGATGTCTTGGATACCCACGTCAACCTCCCAGCTGATTCAATTTCCTGGCGACATTCCTGTTCAATTGCCGTCGCCAGCGATCGCGATAGCCCCGAGCCTGTTCTCCGCCGGCCAACGCCGCACAGAAGCCCTCGACGTCATCACCCAGAACTTCGTGAATCCCCTGCCCGTCGGCCGCTGTTTCCTCGAGCAGTCCCAGCGCACCGTCGAGGATCGGCATCAGGTTGCGACCGGTGAAGTCCGAATAGGGGGAAAGATGACCCTTGATCTCTTCCCACGCAGGCCGATAGTCGGCAGGCAATGCCTCGGCCCTGACTTCGAACGCCTTCCATTCCCTGGTGAGATCGCTACCTGTAATGGTCTCCCAGAAGTTCATTTCCCGCCCTCCTTGAGCTTGTCGATCCGTGAAGTGATGTACTCCCATTTCGCCCAGAACGTCGCGAGCTCCTTACGTCCCGCGTCGTTGAGTGCGTAAAATTTGCGTGGCGGCCCTTGCCCCGACGGTCGTTTCGCCACCTGGACGAGTCCGTTCTTCTCCAGTCGCAGCAGGATGGTGTAAACCGTTCCCTCGACGACGTCGCCGAAACCGAGTTCGTTCAGGCGACGCGTGATGGCATACCCGTAGGTCTCCTCGCCACCGATGATTTCCAGCACGCAGCCCTCGAGCGTGCCCTTCAGCATCTCCGTCAGGTCGTCCATCGTGGCCCTCTTCGCTCTACTGGTACTCGGTGGTACCGAGTACCAGTACAACGTATCACTAGGTAGTGGTTCCGGTCTAGTCACGGTGCGCCACGAGCGCGAAGGTAACGTGTACCTGACGATCAGGGGGGAGGCTGCATCGTGACTCGACGACTACCACCTGGCGATCGCCCCGGAGTCAAAGGCTCCCTCGGACCGGTCAGCCTCGTGCTCGGTTTACTCGGCTGGATACTCCCCTATGGCGAAGTGGTATCGGTACTCGCCTTGGCAGGCGGAGCGGTTTCGATACTGACCGACCGGCAATATCGCTTGGACGGGCTTGTCATCGCCGGCGTCTGCATTGCCTCATTCCAGTTGTTCTTCGCGCTGGTTCTTTTCACCATGGACCTGGCAGGCCACTGAGCAAACGGGCCACGGAAGGCCACCGTTCCCAATGCCTCATCGGAGACGCTCAGCGACACCAATGCGACATTGGGGACACCGTCACCGGCCAGTCTGATCGGGCTTCGGTTGGAGTTCTTGCAATGCGGACAGTTCGGCTGGTGCCGGACCGGGGTGCACGACGCCCAGCCGCTGGGTGGTTCTGGTCATGGCGACGTACAGGTCGTTGTGGCCATGTGGTGCGGCGCGGAGGATTTCGGCCGGGTCGGCGATCAGGACCGAGTCGAACTCCAGGCCTTTGGCCTGAGCAGGGGTGAGCAGGACCACCTTGCCGGTCAGGTCCGGTGCCGTCTTGAGGGACAACGCGGCGGCCAGGGGCTCGATGAGGGCACTCGGGGCGATGATCCCGAGTTGGCCGTCGGTGTGTGCCGCGGCGAGGTCGGCGATGGTGGAGATCAGGCCGGCGCGGGTGGTGCCGAGACGCCAGGGCGGTACACCGGTCGAGCGGACCGACCGGGTCGGAGGCGTTCCGGGATGGTAGGCGGCGAGCAGGTCCGCGGTGGCGGCCATGATTTCCGCGGGTGTGCGGTAGTTGACCGTGAGCCGGGCGAGTCGCCACCGATCCCGCACATGTGGTCGCAGTACGCGGTCCCACGAGGAGGTTCCTGCCGGGTTCCCGGTCTGGGCGAGGTCCCCCACGATGGTCATCGATCTGGTGGGGCACCGGCGCATCAGCATTCGCCAGTCCATTTCGGACAGTTCCTGTGCCTCGTCGGCGACCACGTGCCCGAACGTGGCATGGCCGCCGCCCTGGTCGATCAGGGCGGCGGCCTCGTCCAGCAACGGGACATCGGCGGCGCTCCAACCCTCAGCCCGCTCGCCGAGAAGGTCCGATACCACGCGTTCCGGGGTCAGCGGCGGCCACAGTCTGTCGAGTGCGGCCTGGACGCCGGTGTCCGCGAGTATCGAGTTCCGCAGACCGGTCCGGTCCCTCTCGTCCAGCATCGTCTTCGGCCCGGCGTCGTGGTCGATCACGACACCCGCGGCGGCGAGCGCGCGCAGGTCGGCTTCGCTGAGCCGGCCGTCCGGGCTGCCGCCGTCGAGCGCCTCACCGGTGTCGGTGAGCACGATCGCCTCCATGTCCTCGATCAGGCGCCGCGCGAGCACCTCCACGATCTCCCGCTGAAAGACCAGCCTGGCCTCGTTGTGCGGAAGTCCCGTGTGCTTGGCCTTGTGCATGGCGCGGCCGCACTCGCGCGGGTCGAGCCGCAGCACCTGCTGCTCGAACTCGAAGTCGACCGCGTAGTCCGGTGTCCGTACCCGGGACCGTATCGCCGCGGCCAGCCGTTCGGCCATGACCGCCTCGCCCTTGAGTTCGACGGTTCCTGGTGGGTCAACCCGGCTGATCTCGACGTCCGGTCTCAGGTCGGCGATGGTCGTGGTCACCACGCTGTTCTCGCCGAGACCTGGCAGTACTTGGCCGATGTAGTCGAGAAAGACGCGGCTGGGGCCTACCACCAGGACGCCGCGGGTGCGCAGATGCGGACGGGTGTAGAGCAGGTATGCGACCCGGTGCAACGCGACCGCCGTCTTTCCCGTGCCGGGACCGCCCTGCACCACCAGCACCCCGTCGGTCTCGTGCCGGATGATCCGATCCTGCTCGGCCTGAAGGGTGGTCACGATGTCGCGCATGCGCCCGGTCCGCTCCACGGTCACCGCCGCCAGCAACGACGCCTCGCCGACCAGACCATCGTCGCCGGCACCGTCCGGGGTCAGCAGCTCGTCGTTCAGCGCGACGACGGCTCGGCCTCGCGTCGTGATGCGCCGCCGTCGCCGCACGCCGTCCGGAGCGGTCGCCGTCGCGGTATAGAACGCACGGGCCACCGGGACGCGCCAGTCCACCAACAACGGTTCGCCACCCTCATCCCGGAACAGACCGAGCCTGCCGACATAGACGCGTCTGCCGTCGTGCATGTCCAGCCGCCCGAAGCACAACCCTTGCTCCACCGCGTCCAGTCGCGCGACCTCCGCCCGCCAGACAGCCGCCGCCTCTCGACCCCCGGCCGCCGTAAGCCGCTCGGCCGCTTCCTCGCGCAGAGCGTCCAGCCGGGCGTACAGGGCCGCCACGTATTCCTGCTCCAGGTCGATCTCGCTACCGGTCAAAGCCACCCGTCCTCCAGGTCGACGATCAGCGCCATCGAGCGTGCACGGCGAAATCCGGGAAGAACAGTCTTGTTCTTTCCCGCCACCTCAGCCGCTCAGCGAGTCCGGACGGACGCCTCGATGGGCTCCTGGCAGGAGAAGGGCCCGGCCGCGGCGACGAGGTAGCCAACCGACTGAGCCATCCGGCCAGTGTCCTGAGTCCGTGTCGTGAGTACGTGGGCAAGCACGGTGACCCGTTCGCCGTATCTCACTAGTGTCGCGTGATCCTGCTTGTTTGACGTTGGGTTTCGTTCCTCAGACGGAGATCTCGCGTGATCAGACGGCGGTTACGCGTGATTGGGCGGAGATCTCCCGAGATCTCCGCCCAATCACGCGAGATCTCCGTCCAATCACGGGTAAGACCCGCAGGATCACACGACTCTAATGCCCGCAAGGGCCGAATGGGGACGAATAGCCGCCTGACCTACAAGATCTCGACTTTCCTTCAGAACAGGCAAGGAGGCCTTCACGGCCAGGTGAACACCGGCACTCGGTGGCCGATCAAGAGGCCGGGCGGTCAGGCCACCCGGCTGATGAGCTGGTACTGGTAGCCGAACAGGACGGCCTGGGTTCGGTTCGGCAGGCCCAGTTTGGTCAGGATGTGATAGGTGTGCGAGCGCACCGTGGTCTGGGAGATCACGAACCGCTCGGCGATCTGTGCGTTGGAATGCCCGAGTCCGAGCTGGATCAGCACTTCACGTTCCCGTTCGGTGAGGACCTGGTCGGCGCGGGAGAAGCGGGTCGGGTCGGCGGGGAGCTGACCGGCCAGCCAGTCGAGCAGGCCGTTGGTGATCCGCGGGGAGAGGAACGCGCGGCCTTCGGCCAGGCTGCGCACCGCGGGCACGAGTTCTTCGTGCACGGCCTGGTCGCTGACGAAGCCCCGGATGCCTCCGCTGATGGCGTCGAGCACAGCGTGTTCGAACAGCGCGCCCGTGACCACGACGACGGGGTACGTCGCCGCGACCGAGTTGACCGCCGACGCCGATCTGAGGTGTTTCAATACTTTCGGCCCGGCCTGGACGATGGCGACGTCGGCGCCGGACGGCCGGCCCTTCAGGAGTACATCCGAGATGTCCCCGGGTTCATCGACGATCCGGATATCGGCGGCGCCCAACAGGATGTTGCGCAGTCCGGCCAACGCCAGTGGCTGCGCCGCGCACACTTGTACATGAATCACAATGATCTCTCCCGACTGTGGCTCACTCATCCGCACCCGAGCAGGCAAAACCCACGATCACCGCAACACCGTCATGGTGGACCGGCCGATGATCACACGACATTATTCGCGGGTCTGTTCCCCTCATTGGGACCGGGAGGAATCCCCCTGGACACACTGGTGTGGCACACGAAAGTCAACCGAGGGCTTGAATGGTTTCAGCCCACGGCGACGTGGATTGTGTGCGGCGACGCGTAAGGCTCATGTCCTTGCGACCTAAGCATGTTGTCCACCAGCAGGACATCGATCACGTCCCGGTCGGCTGTTTCCCCGCTGCCCGAGCAGGTATCGAAGGGCTGCCCGCCTATCCCGAACGGGTGCGCGAGGCGAGACATCCAGTTTGCCGCGGAATCGGCCATGATTACCTTGAAACCCGTGCTTGGTCATCGAGTCCGGTATCGGTGGTGCCGCGACCGTGGATCCCGGCATACCGAGGTGGACCATCACGGTCGACCCTGTGTTCGCTCCAACGACCTAATACTCCAGGTCGCTCCGCCCGGAAAGTGAAATAAGCGCATCAGAGGACCCTCAAGTCTTGGTCACGCAGCGTATAACCACTGTTGACGATGTTATCGGGCGATCTCGTACGAATAAAGGAGAAAACAGGGCAGATACTCTGTTTTTTGGGGCATCCTCTGATAGATCACGCAGTACCTTATCGGCGGATTGACCGCACCGTGATCAACCCCGGCACCGGCTACGCGGCGGCCGCCGCCTGCTCGGCAATGGCCCTCAAGGCCGCCAGCGTGGTGTCCACCTCGGACTTGGTGAAGCCCGAGTGAGTAGCCAGCCGCACGCGGTCGGGAGCGAGACCTGCCAGCAGCACGCCCTTGTCCCTCGCCGCCTGAGTGAAGGACGGGATCCCCAGACCGGGACCGGTCAGTGCGAAGAAGACCATGTTCGTCCGCGGCGCCACCGGATCGACCGCGTAGCCCGGAATCCGGGCGAGTCCCTCGGCGAGCAGACGGGCGTTCTCGTGGTCCTCGGTGATCCTGTCCGCCATGTCGGCCAGTGCCACGAGCCCCGCGGCCGCGAGTACCCCCGCCTGTCGCATACCGCCGCCCAGCATCTTGCGGATCCGGCGGACGTTCGCCACGAATGCGCCGCTCCCCGCCACCATGGAGCCGACCGGCGCGCCGAGTCCCTTGGACAGGCACATCTGCACGGAGTCGGCGTATCGCGCGATTCGCGAAGCGGGGACCCCCATGGCGATCGCGGCGTTGAAGATCCGGGCGCCGTCGAGGTGAACCGGGATGCCGCGGTCCGCTGCCAGTGCCGACACGTCGGCGAGGTAGTCCAGCCCCAACGGCCGGCCACCGCACCGGTTCTGCGGATTCTCCAGGCACAGCAACGATGGCAGGGCGAACTGCGGATCGGCCGGGTTCGCGGGGAACGCCGCTTCGATGTCTTCGAGCGCGAGGGTGCCGTCCGGCTGATTGGCGATCGGATGGTACACCACCCCGCCGCACACCGAGGCGCCGCCAGCCTCGTAGACGTAGATGTCGGACTGGTCACCGACGATGGCCTTGGTGCCCCGCGCGCAGTGCGCCAGGATCGACGCGAGGTTGCCCATGGTGCCGCTGGGCACCAGGCACGCCGCCTCCTTGCCGAGCAGGTCGGCCACCTGACGTTCCAGTTCGTTGACCGTGGGGTCCTCGCCGTAGGTGTCGTCGCCGAGCTCGGCGGTCGCCATCGCCTCGATCATCCGGGGCGTCGGCAGGGTGAACGTGTCGCTGCGAAGTTCGACGAAGGTCATCGGTGTCTCCCCTGTTCACGAATCCGCCTCACGGCGGTGTCGAGGTCTTGGTGCGCGGCCAGCCACACCTGTCGTTGCCGAGTGAGCGCGTCGCGGTGGGTGAACCACTGGCCGCGCAGGCGTTCCCACGCGTGGGCGAACGACGCGGGACCCGGACCGCCGCCGAAGTCGGCGGCGTTGCGGACGTCGGCCGCCGCGAGGTGCTCCATATCCGCGTCGCCGCGGGCCAGAACGGCCTCGCCCAGCGTCTCGGCCTGCCCGGCCAGCACCGCGCGGACGCTCACCCCGACCTCGTGATGTGCTCTGCGGAAGGGCGTTCCGGCGGCGACAAGCCGTTCCGCCGTCGCGGTGGCCGTCGTCATGCCAGACTCCGCACGGCTCGTCATGACTGCCACGACCGGCTTCGTCCCGCTGATCACCGTACGCAACAGCGTGATGGCATCCGTGGTCGACCGAAGTGCGCGCCATACATGACTTACGCCCTCGGTGCCGACGGAGATCGAGTTGGTGAACGGTGTCCCCCGCATCGCCGCGGTCGCCCCGGTGAACGCGCCCAGCGCGTCCGCCGTCCGGCCCTGCACGTGTTCCAGTACGAACGCGTTGCGCTTCTGCGGCATCATCGAACTGGACCCGACGCACCCGTCCGGCACCGTGACGAGCCCGAACTCCGCGGTCGACCAGGTGAGTAGATCCACCGCCACGCGGTTGAGCACCACTCCGAGGGTCGCCGCCGAGGCCAGCAGACGGAGCACGACGTCCCGGGAGGCCACCGCGTCGAGTGAGTTGAGCGCCGCCGAACCGAATCCGAGCAGTCGCGCCGTGCGCGCCGGGTCGATCGGCACGGTCGTCCCACCCACCGCGCCTGCCCCGAGCGGACTTCGGTCAAGGTGCCGGGCGGCCGATTCGACCGCTTCCGCCTCCCGGGCCAAGGCGCCGGCGACGCCGACGAGGTAGTGGCCGTACGTGATCGGCACGGCTGCCTGGTAGTGCGTGTACGCGGGCATCACCACGTCCCGGTACTGGCGGGCACGGCCCAGCAGGACCAGCCCCAGCCGCACCAGGCCGGACATCAGGTCCTGATAGACCGGGCGTAACGCGAGCAGCAGGCAGGTGGCGTTGAGATCGTTGCGTGACCGTCCGGTGTGCAGCACACCGCCGACGCGCTCGCCGAGTTGGTCGACCAGATGGCCCTCATAGGCCAGATACAGGCCCCGGGGTGTCGGGATTCCGTCCAGTGGCGCGAAGTCCTGCTCGCGCAGCGCCGAGATCGCGGTCAGCAGCTCGGCCGCCACCTCGGAGCCGATCACGTTCTGGTCGGTGAGCATCACGACGTGAGCGAGATCGACGGTGCTGATCCTGCCGAGTTCGGCGCGCGAGTCCTGGCTCGTACCCCAGAGCATGCGGGCGATCTGCGGTGACACGCCGGTGACCAGTCGTCCGGTGTCGGTCATCGGGCGGCCACCCGCGCGGCCGATACCACCGGTTTGATCAGCCGGATCGCGGAATCCGCGGCGGCTTCCGCGAGCGCTGCCCGGTCGGCGACGGCGAGGACGTGGCCGAGGCGGTCCCGGAAATCGCCGGTCACCGACACCGGGGTGTTGTCCGGCCGGTATATGTCGACCTCGATCACCTGCGGTTGCCGCCGTGCGGCGGCGGCACCTCGAACCTCGCTCAGTGTGCCGCCGCGCGGTGCGACGACGAACCGGATCGACGCACTGCGCGCCCGGTCGGCTGTCAGCCGCGGCGGCTCGCCGACGGCGGCCAGCAGCGTGGCGGTGATCAGGTCGACGCCGGTCGCTTCGGCCACCAGTCTCGGGATCAAGCCACCGGCCAGCCGGGGATTGACCTCCACGACCACCGGTCCGGCCGCACTCTCGCGGACTTCCACATGCGCCGCACCGAAATCCAGGCCGAGCGCGCGGGTGGCGGCCAGTGCCACCGCGGTCAGCCTGTCGCCACGGGATCGCCCGACCGGAGCGGGGAAGTCGTGGCCGGTCTCGACGAACCGGGGCAACCGGCCGAGGTGCTTGCGGGTGATTCCGACGACCTGCCCGCCGAACACCTCCACGGAGAACTCCGGCCCCGTCACCGCTTGTTCGACGAGGACACGGGCCGGGATCCGGTGCCCGCGCTCGTTGTGCGTGACCGTCAGCAGCCGCTCGGCATGGCCGGTCACCTCGTCCGAGGTCCGGCACAACAGCACTCCGATGCTGCCGCTGCCGGTGACCGGTTTGACGACGGCGGGGAGCCCTGTCGCGACAAGGGCTTCTCTCGCCTCGCCTGGCGTACCCGCGATCACGAATTCCGGCTGAGGCACCCCTGCGACGGCCAGCAGGCGACGTTGCCTGCCCTTGTCCCGTGTCACCCGGACGGCGTCCGCCGACGGACCCGGCAGTCCCAACCGGTCCGCCACCTCCGCGACGACCGGAACGAAGTACTCCGAACTGGACACGATGCCCGCTGTCTCGCCAAGCCCTCGGCACGCCCGCGCGACCGCGGCCGGGTCGTTCGTGTCGACACGCAGGGATTCCGGTACGACGTCGCGCAGGTCGTACCGGTCCGGGTCGGCGGCGAGCAGAACCGGCCGTAGGCCCATCTCCACACCCCGGCGCACGAACTGGCGTCCGGTGCCGGTGGTGTTGCTCTCCACCAGGACGAGCCGACCCGTCATGTGACCACCTGCTCCCGGGTCCGCCGGTTCCAGGCGAACCTCGACCAGCCGCCGACGACCTCGGTGGGATGGTCCACGTCGACAGGCCGGTGGGGCACCACAGACGTGAACAGGTCTTGGCGCCGCAACCAGCGCGGATCATGGACCGTCCGCTGGTACCGGTGTCCCTCGTCCGGCATCACGACCAGCGTCACCGCGTCCGGTCGCCGCCGGGCGACCGCCGCGGCGACCAGGTGTGCCGCGCCACTGGACGGCCCCATGTAGAGGCAGTGGTCCGCGTACAGTCCGCGGGTCGAGGCGAACGCCTCGGCGGCGCCCACCCAGTGCACCTCGTCGAACAAGCTGTGCTCGAGCACCTGCGGCACGATCCCGCTGCCCAGTCCCCGCAACGGCCTGGGGCCAACCGGCGCGCCGAACAGCACACTGCCCGGTGTGTCCACCCCGACCAGGCGCAGATCCGGGAACCGTTCGCGCAGCACCGAGGCGATACCCGACGACGAGCCACCGGATCCCACCGGGCACACCAGGACGTCGACCCGCCCGAGGCGTTCGGTGATCAGGTCCGCGACCGGACGATAGGACGCGGCGTTGAGCGGGTTGTCGTACTGCCGGGGCGTGTAGAACTTCTCGTGCCGCCGCTGGATCCGGGCCAGCCGGTCCAGCCTCGCCTGCTGTACCCCGTTCTTGGCCAGTTGCCTGCCCGCCACGATGTGCACCTGCACACCGAGATCGGTGAGCCTTCGCCGCAGTGCGGCGTCGATGGCCGGATCCCCCACCAGGATCAGCGGATTGCCGCGCAACCGGCACACGATGGCCAGGCCGAGGCCGAAGGTCCCGGACGTGGTCTCGATGACCGTCGTGCCCGCGTCCAGCTCACCGCTCGCCGTGGCCTGCTGGAGGATGAACTGCGCGGGCAGCAGTTTCATCAGCTGGAAGACCGCCGCGTGCAGGTTGCCGCCCAGCCCGACGATCTTGGGAAGCACACTGCTTTCCACCACGCCGGGTGACCGACGCGCCGCCGTCACCACGGGGCTCATCGGGCGGCTATCCGGACCGGCAGCGTGCGCAGGCCCCAGGTGAAGTTGGACGGCGTCCGCTCTGGCCGCCCGGTCAGCTCCAGCCGGGCCACCTGGGTGCGGAGTTCGGCTAGGAAGACCGACAGTTCCAGGCGGGCCAGCCGGGCACCGAGACACAGATGCCTGCCGTGGCCGAAGGCGAGATGCCGATTGGGGCTGCGGGTGATCACGAACTCGTCGGGCCGCTCGAAGACCTCCTCGTCCCGGTTGGCCGACGCGTTCCACAGGGCCACCCGATCCCCTGCCCTGATCGGGGTACCGGCGATCCGGGTGTCCTTGGTGGCCGTGCGAAGGGCGTGGACCCCCGGCGTGGTCCAGCGCAGCACCTCTTCCACCGCGGTGCTCAGCGTGGCTTCGCTCCCGTCGGCACGTATCCGTTGCCACTGCTCGGGATTCTCGATGAAGGCGAGGATCGCGCCTGCCGCCGAATACCTCGTGGTCTCGTTCGCTCCGGCGAGTACGCCGTTGCAGTTGAACACGATCTCCTCGTCGGTCAGCGGCCGCCGCCCGCCGTCGGGGCCCGCCGTCCGGGAGGCGGCCGCGATCTTGCTGACGAAGTCGTCTCCGGGATTCCGCCTGCGCTCGGCCAGCAATTCGCTGAAGTACAGGAATATCTCCGCGTGCGCCCCGGCGCGGTCGGCCTCGCTGTCGGAGTCGAACGCGTCGCTGGTGACTCCGCCGAGCCATTCCCAGTCCTGGCGCGGCACTCCCATCAGGTCGCACACCACGTAGTTGGGGATCCGTTTGGCGACAACGTCGACGAAGTCGATCTCGCCCGCCGTCAGTGCCTCCCGCAGGGTCTCGCGCACGACCTGCTCGACCCGCTGCCGGAACCGGGGCATCTCCGCCGGGCCGAACGCGCCGCTGAAGACCCGTTTGAGCGCCGTGTGGTCGGGTGGATCGCTCACTATCAGCATCCGCTGGGACACCTGCTCGACCGCGGCGGGGTCACTGTCCAGGCGCATGCCGAACCGGGAACTGAACGTCTGGTCGTCGGCGTAGACACCGACGATGTCGCGATATCTGGTCAGCGCCCAGAATCCCCCGCCGTCCGGCTCCCCGTGCCAGTACACCGGCGCGTTCGCCCGCAACCACCGCAGCACCGGCCCGGCCTCGTCCCTGGCGAACAGATCGGGATCCTTCAGGTCGACGGTCATCGCCTCACCGGACGCGGTCACCGGCCCAGTTCCTGTCGCAGGCTGAGCGGCCGCATGTCCGTCCAGTACTCGTCGACGTACCGCGCGCACTCGTCTTCCGAGCCGGTGAACCCGGCGGTCCGCCACCCCGGCGGGATCGGCCGCCCGTCGGGGTAGATCCCGTATTGCTCCTCGTCGTTGATCAGCACGACACGTCGCGGTGTTCCGGTTGCGTCCACGATTGCTCCTGTCCCCCGGCGGCCGCACCGGTCGCGGCATCGAGTACCCGCCGCAGCTCGGTGAGCGCCGTAACCTGGTCGTCATTGATGAAGTAGTGCCCGCCGGAGAAGTCACGCTGCCGGGAATGCCCGCTGGTGAAGCGATTCCAGCCGTCCATCTGCGCGCGGGGGACGATGCTGTCGTCGCTACCGCCCCAGACGTGGAGCGGACTGCTCAGGGTCACACCGGCTTCGTGGCGGTAGCTCGTGCACAGCTCGATGTCCGCGCGCAGCGTCCTCAGCAGCATCTCCTGGCTGTCCTCGTCGACGTCGTCGACGTCCAGCCCCCGTGCCGCCAGCAGCCCGACCAGTTCGTCGTCACCGCCGAACAACTCCCCGCCCACCCACAGATCAGGCGAACGGCACGCGCTGACGACCACCGCCTCCGGCGACGAGTCGTGCTCCAGCCGACGGGCGACCTCATAGCCGATGATGGCGCCGAAGCAGTGTCCGAAGATCACCAGTGGACGCTGGGCGGCCAGCCGCCACACGTCCGGCACGACAGCGTCGTACACCTCTTCCATGGACTCGGCCTTCGGATGCCGCCAGCGGCCCTCCCTGCCGGGCAACTGCACCGCGACCACGCCGACCTGTGGCCCCAACGCCTCCTGCCAGCTCCGGAACTGGTTGGCACCGGCACCGGCCGGCGGTACGCACAGCAGTGTCACCCGGACGTCCTGCCGCCAGAACTCCGGCCAGGACACCAGCCATCCGCCGGTCATCGCACGGCTCCCGTCGGCTGTGCCTCGGCCGCGGCCAGTTCGTCCAGCCGCGCGGCCACCTGGGCGGGCGTCGGCCCGGCGAAGAGATCCCCGACCGTCAACCGCAGTCCGCTGGTGGCGCGGAGTGCCGACACCACTCGGGCCGCCATCAAGGAATGGCCACCCAGCTCGAAGAAGTCCCGCTCCACATCGGTCACCTCGCTGCTGAAGAATCGGCTCCAGACGTCCAGGACCTCCTGCTCCCGCGTGGTACCCGGCGCCCGGCCGGCGGTCGCCCGCGCGGCCGACGCCAGGTCCGCCAGTGCCCGCCGGTCCACTTTTCCGTTGCTGGTGAAGGGAAGCGAGTCAAGGACGACGATCTCCGCCGGACGCATATGCGCTGGGAGCACGTCCGCACAGTGCTGCCGGACAAGACCGGCGACCTCCCCGGTCGCGGCCACGGCCGCGCCCAGTGCCGAACCGGAGGCGAGCGGGAACACCGCGCACGCCGACACGCCCGGCACAGCGCCGATCACGGTCTCGATCTCACCCGGTTCGATCCGGAATCCCCGGACCTTGAGCTGATCGTCCTTGCGCCCCAAGAACTCCAGCGTGCCGTCCGGTGACGTCTTCGCCAGATCCCCGGTGCGGTAGATCCGGCCACCGGGTGCGCCGAACGGGTCCGGTACGAAGGCGACCGCGGTCGCTCCCGGCTGTCCCCGGTATCCCCTGGCGACGGCCGGACCGCCGATGTGGATCTCGCCGACGGTGCCGTCGGGCACCCGGCGCAGCTCGCTGTCGAGCACGTGCACGGTATAGCCGGGAAGTGCCCGGCCGATCGTGGTCGCCGGGTCGTCGCCGCGGGCGGTGTCCGCCCAGGTGGCGGCGATCGTGGCCTCGGTCGGGCCGTACACGTTGAGCACCCGGCGCCCTGCCGACCACCGCCGGACCAGCCGCGGACCTGTCGCTTCACCTGCCAGCACGAGAACTTCGACTGTCGGCAGGTCCACCTCGCAGGCGGCCAGAATGGACGGTGTCAGTGAGATCGTCCGCGGGCCGATCCCGGCCAGCCGGTCACCGACACCCATGCCGTCATCGTCCGTGAGGTCGACGAGAGCCACTCCCTGTCCGTACAGCAGACAAAGCAGCGTGCACCACAGCCATCCGTCGAAGAACGGTGAGACAGGGTTGACGCCCAGTCCCCCGACGGGCAGGTCCAGCGTCAGCAGCGCGCTCGTGAACGCCTCCAGTCCGCCATAGGTGATCTCCACGCCTTTGGGGCGCCCGGTGGTGCCGGAGGTGAAGACGATGTAGGCACGCGCGGCAGGGTGCGGTTCCACGGGATGGTCCACCGGCTCGGTGAACCGGCGGGCGTCGGCGAGCCGGACGACAGAGGATGGTGTCACGTCCAGATCGGACCGGACCTCGTCGGCCAGCAGCAGGGCCACGTCCGCCTGCCGGATCAGGTAGTTCAACCGGTCGGCCGGGTCTCGGTCGTCCAACGGTACGTACACCGCGCCGATCCACCACACCGCCAGCAAGCACGGGACCAGGTCACGGCCGCGCCCCACGAGGACGCCCACCGGGGTCTCCGGGCCCGCGCCGCGAGCGACGAGCGCACCGGCGATCCGGGCGGCCTGGTCCACCAGCACGGCGAAGTCCAGCGTGCCGTCGGCGGCCAGGACCGCGGTCGCCTCGGGACGTTCGGCGGCATACCTGGCAACCTGAGCCGGGACGCGGCATACCGTCGAGTGGGTTTCTACTGAGGACTGTTTGATCACTGTTCTCCCCGATCAGCGGCGCCACACCGGGCCTGCTCGGTCGACGTGGTCGGCGACTCTCATCGCACGGGTTCAGCTCGTCGGAAAGGTGATTTCCGCCTTTCCTGTCTACCACGCCGAAAATGGCCCCAGCAAGCGATTCTCCGGCGCGAAAAAACTGACGGATTCCACGTAACCGGGCCATCACTCGAAACTTTTACGGTCGATTCATCGTGGCCACAACTCCGGGGAGGGATTCGTGACGCTCAGCACCGACGCGGCCGACGCGGCAGGCGCCTTCTGGCGGAATGAATTGGCGGGCAGCGAATTCAGCGCCGTTCCCAGATGGGCGCCACCCGGCGCGCGGCGCACGCGCGTCATCGAGCGACGGCGGCGTATTTTCCCGGCGCCGCCGATTCCCCGGGAATCGTTCCGGCAAGCGGTGCTCGCCGCACACGCCAAGGTGCTCAGCGTCCTGGTCGGCCAACCGGCTGTCCGGACGGGCTTTCTCACCGATGGCAATTCGACGCCGTTCTGCCTGACGGTGCGGCCCGGTTCCTGGGCCGATCTGGTCCAGGCGGCCGAAAGCACCGCGGCCCGGCTGGCACCACACCAGTGGTATCCGCTGGCGTCGATCATCTCCGACGGCGGCGGGGATCTCGTGTTCGACGTCGTGATCTCGGTCGACCCACCGAGCCGGCCGCTGCTCACCACCGCCGGCAGCACGGCCGTGATCGGCTTCGCCGTGCACGGTTCAGGGGACGACTTGACCATCACCGCGGACTATCACGCGGGACTGTTCGACGAAGAGCACGTGGATCGGCTGATCTCCTACCATTTCACGGCTTTGAGCCTGCTGACGGCCGAACCGGACGCCGATCACGACGCCTGTTCCCTGCTGTCCGAGGAAGAACTCGACAGACAGACCCGGGGCATGAACGACAACTGGGTCGAACCGCCACCCCTGCTGGTGCACGACCTGATCGAGGAACACGTCCGGCGCACTCCCGACGAACCCGCCGTGGAACACGACGGGCACCGACTGTCCTATGGGGAACTCAACGAGCGGGCGAACCGGCTCGCCCACGGCCTGATCGCGCGGGGTGTTCGTGATGGTGCCGTGGTCGCGGTCCTCACCGAACGGGATCTGGACTGGGCGGCCGCCGTTCTGGCCGTGTTCAAGGCCGGGGGCACGTACCTGCCGATCGACCCCCACTATCCGGCTTCCCGTATCCAGCACCTGCTCGAGCAGAGCGGATCGGTGGTCGTGCTGACCCAGCCAGGGGCCACCGCCGAGCTGCCGGAATCGTCACCGCCGGTCGTCCTCATCGACGCTCTCACCGCGGGCCAGGATCGGTGTGACGATCCCGACGTCGTCATTCCGGCGGACCAGCGGGCATACATCTACTTCACCTCCGGCTCGACGGGATTGCCCAAGGGCGCGATGTGCGCACACGACGGCATGCTCAACCACCTGCTCGCCAAACGCGACGACCTGGGGCTGACCGCGTCGGACGTGGTGGTGCAGAACGCCTCGCAGTGCTTCGACATCTCGCTGTGGCAGCTGGTGGGCCCCTGGCTCGTGGGCGGACGGTCGGTGATCGTCGATCAGGAGTGGATCCTCGACGTGGCGGGGTTCATCGACCATGTGGTGGCGCGCGAGGCCACCGTCCTCCAGATCGTTCCGTCCTATTTGGATATCATGCTGTCCTGGCTGGACGAGCACCCGCGACCCCTTGGCAGGCTGCGGTTCCTCGGCGTCACCGGTGAGGCGGTCAGCCGCAACTCGGTCGCCCGATGGCTCGCCCGGTACCCGGGAATACCTCTGCTCAACGGATACGGCGCGACGGAGGCGTCCGACGACACCACACACGAGATCATCGCCGCGGTCCCGGACCAGGACCTGGTTCCGGTCGGCAGGCCGAACCGCAACGTCCGGGCGTACGTCATGGACAGCCGGTCGCGACTGGTCCCGCTCGGCTCCGTCGGAGAGATCGTCTTCTCCGGTGTCTGTGTCGGTCTGGGCTACGTCAACGACCCGGAGCGGACCGCGGCCGCGTTCCAGCCGGATCCGTTCCACCCCGGCGACCGCATGTACCGCAGCGGGGATTTCGGGCGCTGGCTGCCCACCGGCAGCCTCGAATTCCTCGGCCGCCGCGATTCGCAGGTGAAGATCCGCGGCATGCGGATCGAACTCGGCGAGATCGAGAACCGGATCACGGCACTACCCGGTATCCGGGCGGCCACCGTGCTGGTGCGCCCGACACCCGGTGGTGACAAGGAACTCGTCGCGATGTTCGTCGCCGACGACGACCTGCCCGCAGCGCGGCTGCGCGCCCGGCTTCAGGACACGCTGCCCGCCCACATGGTGCCCGCCGTATGCCACCAGCTGGGCGCCATGCCGTTGAACGACAACGGCAAGGTCGACCGGCGCGCACTGGCCGCGATGGCCGACTCCCGTATTCCGCGCACCGAACACGTGGCACCGGCGACCGCCACCGAACGGCGGCTGGCCACGGCGTGGGCGGAGGTACTCGGCCTGCCATGGGACGAAATCGGCGCGCGGAGCAACTTCTTCGACCTCGGCGGCAGTTCGCTGTCGGCGGTGCGGCTGGTGGTCGTGCTCGACCGGTTGATCTCGCTCAACGACCTGACCGGCAAGCCGGTTCTGCGTGATCTCGCCGCGGCCGTCGACGCACAGGACGACACGAACGGCGGCCGGGTCCTGCAAGCACTGTCGACGCCTGCCAGGACTCGGACGTCGGTGGTCTTCTTCACCGACGCGGCAGGCAACGCCGTCAACTTTCATCCGCTCGCCCAAGTGCTGGTGGGCCACGACATCGCGGTGTACGGGATCGAGCCACCAGGGCACGACCTCGCGGGCACCGGCGCCATGGTCGACGTGCCCGCCCTCGCGGCCAAGGCCGTCGCCGAGATACTCGCGGCGGTGGACGGTCCGGTGGTGCTCTGGGGCCAGGGCACCGGCGCGGCCTGCGCGGTGGCGGTCGCCCGCTCACTGGCCGGGCATGGCGCGGACGTACGTCACCTTGTCGTGGGCTCGCCACCATCGCTGGAGCGCTCGTGGTTGCGGCGCCACGCGAGCCTCGCCGAAGCCATGAGCGACGAAGACGTCCGGGCGTTGTTCGGTGCGCACAGGATGTTCACGGCGCTCGACGAGCTGAACCCGGAACGGGTGTCGCTGGTGGGCGCGTGTTACCGGCACGATGTCGTCAGCGCCTGTCGTTACCTGCTCGACGACCGCCGTGACCCGCGGCCACCGGCCCGGGTTCCGCTGACCGTCGTCACCACGGTGGACGAGCAGGACACGACCGGTCACCAGGATTGGCGGAGGTTCAGTACCTCGGTGACCGTCCGCACGGTCGCGGGCGATCGCTATCTGCCTCAGCGGCACCCGGACGCCGCGGCGGAGATCGTGCTGGAGGTCATGGGACTCTCCCAGCCCCAGACCACGCCATGACCTTCCGGGCGCCGGCACCGGGTTCGCTGACCACGGTGGGCGTCAGCAGTGTGTTCGGCACGTTCGGTGAACTGCTGCAAGGTGTGCTGCCCGACGGCCGCGACTTCCTCGTGACGTTCCCCATCGCGCGCTGGAGCACGGCGACGTTCCGCCCCGCTGCCCGGTCCGCCGGGGTGCGGGTCTTCCCTGCGGGCAAACGAAAAGTCCGCGGCCTGGCGGAAAAGATGCTCTCGGGGTCCGACGCGCCGGGCGGCGAACTCCGACTGGACAGCAGTCTGCCGGAGGGCAAGGGGCTGGCCAGTTCGTCGGCCGATCTGGTGGCCGCGGCCCGGGCGATCGGCAACGCCCTCGGCCGTGAGGTCACCTCGGCGATGATCGAGGACCTGTTGCGGGACATCGAACCCACCGACGGCGTGATGTACCGCGGCATCGTCGCGTTCCATCACCGCGAGGTCCGGTTGCGGTCCGTTCTCGGTTCGCTGCCGTCGCTGACCGTGGTCGGCCTGGACGAGGGCGGCACCGTGGACACGGTCGCGTTCAACCGGATCGCCAAACCGTTCGGCCCGGCCGAACGACTGGAGTACGAGTACCTGCTGGCCAAGCTCACGGCCGCGGTCCGCGACAAGGATCTGGCCGCCGTGGGGGAAGTGGCCACCCGCAGCGCCACGATGAACCAGGTGCTGCGCCCCAAACGCACGCTGGAGCAGGCCAAGGACCTGTGCGAACGGATCGGCGGGCTCGGTGTGATCGCCGCGCACAGCGGCACCACCGTCGGTGTGCTGCTGGCCGACGACCATCCCGGCTACCACCGCCAGCTGGCCGCCGCCCGGCATTTCTGTCTCGCCGTTTCGGGCACTGTCGCGAAATACCATTCGCTGCCGTTCGGCGATTCCTCGACGAGGCGGGGTCACCGTTGAACCACCTGAACGACCACACCCTGGCACCGCCGTCGCTCACGAGCACGGTGCACACCTTGGGCGGATTCCGGTTGACCCTGAACGGTGTTCCCGTCGAGCACTGGAAGGGAGGCCTGACGAAAGCTCTCTTCCAGCATCTGCTGTCCAACCTCGAACGGCCGGTCTCGAGGACGGCATTGATCGAGGCCCTGTGGGGAGAGTCCTCCGCCACGAAACCGGCGGCGGGTCTCAAGGTCGCGGTGCACACGCTCCGGCAGTTGTTCACCGAGGCGCCACCGGCAGGCCCGGACGATCCGCGGTTGTGGATCTCCTTCCAGGACGCGGGATACGCGCTCCACGCCGAGAACCTGTGGATCGACGTGCACGAGTTCGAGAAAGCCGTCACCGAGGCCATCCGGCTCGAACGGGACGGCGACCCGGCCGCGGCGGCGGTTCGCTACAACCAGGCCGTACAGCTGTACAAAGGCCCCTATCTGCCGGAATCCGACGATCCGTGGGCGACATCGCGTCGCGAACGGTTCAAGAACATGCAACTACAGGTGCTGACCCGGCTCGCCGCGCATTCCTACGAGCGGGGCGACCTCCAGGAGGTGCTGGTGTCGCAGCACCGGATGCTGGAAATCGACCCGTGCCGGGAGGAGAGCTACCAGGAACTGATGCGCTGCCACGCGCTCCTGCACCAGCCCTCCCGGGTTCAGGACTGGTTCGCCACCTGCGTCCACCAGATGGCCACGCGCTTGGCGGTGGAACCGGGCGCCGCGACGCGCGCCGCTTACCACGAGGCGCTGCGGACGGCGTAAGGCTTTCCCCAGTACATGAAGGCCGCCGCGGCCGCGAGAGGCGGGCGATCGCGAGTGGCGATTCGGGTTAGAGCCGATCGTGCCTTAGGTACCTACTGGATTTGGGTGCGATTGATCGCAGGTTCGGTCCGTGAAGGCCTCCTTACCTACCCTCAAAGTAGGGAAGGAGGCCTTCACGGACTCCGCGATATCCAGCGGCCGTGTCGCGAAAGCCACTTTCGGGACATCAGACGTCGCGAAAGTGGCTTTCGCGACACGGGGGCGGGCTGGTGTGGCCCTCACGGCGGCCCGGACCAGTGGGTCGTGAGTGGCGTTTCGGGTCAAAACTCGAAACGCCACTCACGACCAGGCACGCCCCTCAGCAATCACGTGAGTCACGCCTGCGACAGGCGCAGGGCATCAGGTGGGGTCCGCCGCCAGACCGCTTCCCGTGTCCTCGCTCAGGTCTTGCAGGAGCTGCGCCACCGCCGTGACCTCGGCGCCGTGGTCCGGATGCGACACCAGTTCGGCGGCGACGTCCGCGGGTGTGGGCAGGGTGAAGATGGTGCGCAGCGGCACGTCCACGTCGAACAGTTCGCCGAGCCGTTGCGCGATGGTGGCGGCCAGCATGGAATTGCCGCCGAGGTCGAAGAACCGGTCGCCCGGCCCCACCTCGGGCACGCCGAGCACTTCCCCCCACAGGTCGGCGACGAGCCGTTCGACCGGGGTGGGCGCGGCCGCCGGGTCGAGGCGGGTGGACGACACCGCCGGCTGGATGTCGGCGAGTGCGGCGCGATCGACTTTCCCGTTTCGGGACAAGGGAAGTTCGGCGTGAAAGTGGTAGACGGCCGGTACCGCTGACGCGGCCAGCGCGGAGCCGGCGTGTCGTCGCAACTCGCCCGCGTCCACGGCCCCCGCCTCCGTCGGCACGATGTGCGCGGCGAGGCGGCGTTCCGCGTGCTCGCCGATCGCGACGACGGCGACCTGCGCCACGGCGGGATGCCGCCGCAGCGCGGCCTCGACCTCGCCGAGTTCGATCCGGTGTCCCTGGACCTTGACCTGGAAGTCGACCCTGCCGAGGATCTCGACGGTGCCGTCGGGCAGGTACCGGCCCAGATCACCGGTGGCGTACGCGCGTTCGCCGGAATCCGGCAACCGGACGAACGCGGCCGCGGTGCGGTCCTCGTCGCGCCAGTATCCTTGTGCCAGACCGACTTCGCTGACCACGTACATCTCCCCCGCCACCCAGAGCGGGCATTCCCGGCGATGCTGGTCCAGGATGAGATACCGGTGGTTGGCCATCGGTTTGCCGTAGGGGATGCTCGTCCAGTCCTGCGAGATCTCGCCGATCGGGTACGCGATCGACCAGTTCGTGGTCTCGGTCGGGCCGCCGCAGCTGATCGGTGACACGCCGGGCGCCAGCGCGCGCAGCCTGCCGGGCAGCGTGAGCGGGATCCAGTCCCCCGCGAGCACGACCGTCCGAAGCGGGGCGAGGGTCGTGCCGGGCACCGCCTCCGCGCGGGACACCACCAGGTCCATCAGCGCGGGCACCGCCGCCCAGAAGGTCACCGAATGCGTGGCGACCAGGCTGATCCACTGATCCGGGTCGGGACTCGCGTCCGGCTGAGGGACGACCGCCGCGCCGCCCGCGGCGAGGATGCCGAACACGTCGTACACCGACATGTCGAAGTTCAGCGCCGCGGTGGCCAGCGCGCGGTCGCCCGCCCGGATACCGAACCGGCGGTTGACGTCCAGCACGTGGTTGACCACGGCCCGGTGGTCCACCATCGCGCCTTTCGGTGCCCCGGTGGAACCGGACGTGTAGATGACGTACGCGAGATCGGTCGGCGTCTGGACGGGTTCGAGTGCCGAGTCGCCGATCCCGTCGAAGTCGTCGATGGTCAGCACGGTGACGTACTCGGGCCAGGTCACCGAATCCGCGAGCCACGACTGGGTGAGCACTGTCCCGACCTGCCCGTCGGCGAGCAGGTGGTGCAACCGGGCCACCGGGACCCGCGGATCGACGGGCAGGTAGGCGGCGCCGGCCGTGAGCACGCCGTAGACCGCGGCGTACTGTTCCCAGCCCTTCTCCATCACGACTGCCACGAGACTGTTCGGGCGCGCACCACGTCGCCTGAGCGATCGCCCGATCCGGTTGGCCGTCGAGCGCAGCTCGGCGAACGTCAGGACCCGGCGGGCGCTGATCACGGCGGGCTCGTCGGGCCGGAGCCGGACCTGGTCGTCGAACAGGTCCAGCAGTGAGACGTCCGGAACAGCGGTCTCGGTCCGGTTGACCTCGGACAGCAGCCGCCGGTGGTCCGGCGGGATCAGGTCGAAGCGTTCGGTCCGCCAGGCGTCGTCGTCGGCCAACGCGTGCATCAGCCCGCAGTAGGCGTCGAACATGTCCTGCACCATGCCGTCCGGGAACAGCCCGTCGAGGTAGTCCCAGTTGAACTGCAGGGCGCCTTCGATCTCGAACACCTGGAAGTCCACCGAGACCTGCGGGGTCTGGGAGATGGAGTAGATCGCTTCACCCAGCGCGGTGGCGAACCGCCGCGGCGGATGCCCCACCAGACTGGTCAGCACGATCGGCATGGCCGCGACCACCGAGCTCCGTGCCTTGGCCAGCTCACGCAACACCCGCACGCCACTGAAGTAGCGGTGCTCCAGGTCGGTCCAGAGCCTGTTCTGCAAGGACGCCGCTCGCTCGGCGAAGGTCCCGTCGGACTTCTCCACCGCCAGCAGCAGGGTGGTCGTGGTGTCCCCGATCAGGGAATTGACCTGTGGGTGCACCGGAAGCCGGTTGAACAGCGGGAAGTTGATCGTGAACCGGTCCTGCCCGCTCCACACCCGCAGCACTTCCGCGAACACCGCCGTGAGCAGGCCGGACGGGGTGACCCCGTGCCGGGTCGCCTGCTGTTTGAGCCGGTCCCAGCCCGCCTTGTCGATCCGGTGGTCACAGCGGTCGAAACGGATTTCCCCGTCTGCCCGGCGCCCCGGCAGGACCGGCAGTTGCGGCGCGGGTGGCAGATCGGCCAGCCGGTCCAGCCAGTACTGGCGGGACCGCCGATAGATTTCGGTCGACTCGAGCATGCCTTCCGAGCCGATGACGTAGTCGCGGAACGTCAATTCGAGCGGTTCGAGCTCGCCCGACGGATCCTCGTAGAACTGGACAAGGTCGGGTACCAGCACCTGGAAGTAGCTCCACGCGTCGACGATCAGCATGTCGAGGCTCAGGTGGATGCGGACGCGCGGCCCCTCCGGTGTGTCGAGCCGGGACAGCCGGAGATCGAACAACGGCCACTGGTCGTCCGGGATCACCAGATGCGACATCTCGTCGCGGATCTCCATCAGCCGCCGCTGACTCTCCTCGTCACCGGCGCCGCGCAGGTCCGCGACCGGGATGCGGTACTCCGGCGGTTCGGCCAGCACCCGTTGCGTGCCATCGCGGCCGACCACCGTGCGCAGTGCGGCATGGCGTTCGACCACCAGTCGCCAAGCCGTCTCGAACCGCGCCACGTCCAGGTCGCCCTGCCATTCGAAGTATCCGTGGCAGCCGACGTTGCCCAGTTCGACCGCGTCACCACGGCCGACCCACAGCGCCTGCTGGCTGTCGTTCAGCGGGAACGGTTCGTGGCGCGCCGCCGGGTCCGGCCGGACCTGCTGGATGTCGACATGCCGATCGCCATGCCCGTTCACGATCAGCTCGGCCATCCCGGCGACGGTGGGGACGCGGTGGATGTCGGACAGCCGCAGCTGGATGCCGAACTCCCGGCGGACGCCTTCGATCAGCTGCATCGCCAGCAGGGAGTGGCCGCCCAGATCGAAGAAGCCGTCGTGCACACCGACCCGCGGGAGCCGCAATGTGTCACACCACAACGAGATCAGGCCGCGCTCGATGTCGGTGCGTGGCTCCGCGTACTCGGTGCGCAAGTGCTCCCGCCCGTCGACCGCGGGGAGTGCCCGCAAGTCGAGTTTGCCCGCGGGCAACCGGGGCAGGTGGTCCAGCAGGACGAACACCGAGGGTGTCATGTAGGTCGGCAACCGCTCCGCCACCGCGCCGCGCAAGGATTCCGCGGACAGTTCGGAGCCGTCGGCGCCCACGACGTAGGCCACGAGGTGCCTGCCGGTTCCCGTGTCCTCCGCCGCCACCACGGCGACGTCGGCCACCGCGGGCAGCGCCGCCAGCACGGCCTCCACCTCGCCGAGTTCGACCCGGAACCCCCTGATCTTGACCTGGTCGTCCGACCGGCCCAGCAGTTCGATCACGCCGTCGGCGCGATACCGGGCCAGGTCCCCGGTGTCGTAGAAGGTGACGCCGGGGTCCTCGGGCAGATGGCTGGGCCGGAACGAGCGCTCGGTCAGCTCCGGGCGGTTGTGGTACCCGCCCGACAGTCCGGCCCCCGTGACGTGCAACCGGCCGACCACACCGACCGGCACGGGCTCTCCCGAGGGATCGAGCACGTACACCCGCTGGTTGGCGATCGGCCTGCCGACCGGAACCTGCCTGGTCAGCCGGACGTCCTCGGGGGTGGCACGCGTGGTCGCGTCGACATCCGCGCCGAGATCGAGGCAGGACAACACATTCGTGGCTTCCGTGCACCCATAGGTCATCACGACGGTGAAGCCCTTGTCCGCGGGTGGCCAGCTGTGCACACGTTCGGCCGTGGTGACCATGATCCGCAGTTTGCTCGCGGGCGACCAGTCCAGCTGCCACGCCCGTTCGGCCAGTACGGCCACGAGCATGGCGTGGGTGATCTCCTCGGCGACAATCCAGTCCTTGAGCCGATCGGCGGACATCGCGATGTCCTCGTCCGCGATGTGCACCGCCGCGCCGAGCGCGAGGTAGGGCATCCATTCCATCACCTGCACGGCGAATCCCGGCGTCGAGACCCACGACGCCCGGTCGCCCGCGGACACCTCGTAGGCCCGGCGAGTCCAGTGCACCAGGTTGGCCAGCGCACCGTGCCGCTCCCGCACCGCCTTCGGCTCACCGCTCGATCCCGAGGTGTAGATCAGGTGGCTGACGGTGTCGGCGGTCGCCGTCACCGGGAGCGCGTCCGCGGGTTCGTCGTCGAACTCCGCCGAGTTCACGACATGGGCGGGAACACCATCAGGCACCCGATTGAGCAGATGCTCGGAGGTCAGCACGAACGGCACGTCCGCGTCGGCCGCCATGAATTCGAGCCGATGGTCCGGATTGATCGGGTCGAGCACGGCGGCCGCTGCACCGCTCTTGAGAATCGCGAGCACGGCCACCACGTAGTCGGCGCTCCGGGAACAGAACAGTCCGATGTGGACTCCCGGGCCCGCGCCGAGGCGGCGCAGCCGACGAGCGATCCGGTTGCTTCGCACGTCCAGTTCGGCATAGGTGTAGACCTGCCCGGCCGAGACCACGGCGGGCGCGAACGGTGTCGCCGTCACCTGATCGGCGAACAAGTCGAGGTAGCCGACCGCCGGATCCCAGTCACCGGCGGTGTCGTTCCACTCCACCAGCACCCGGTTCCGTTCGGCCGCGTCCAGCAGGGGGACGGCCGACACGGGCAGCCCCGGTTCCGCGGCCGCGATCATCGCCAGGTGACCGGCCATCCGTTCGACGCTCGGGCGATCCCATAGGTTGCCGTCGGCGACCAGGACGGCCTCACCGCCGGTGATGCGCAGGCCGATGTCGGCGAAGTCGAGCAGGTCCGTGTCGCCAAAGCTCGCGTGCGCGGCGGGCAGGTGCCCTGAGGCGATGTCCGGTGCCCGCCCGGCGAGCAGGTCCGCCGCCGGGATCGACGCGGTCTCCCGCAGCCCGGCCAGCGCATCGGAAGTCCTGGCGATCAGGCCTGCCATCGATTCGTCCGGTCGCACGGTGAAAACACCGATCCTGGGTCCCGGCGTGGCGACGACCAGTTCGGTCGCCCCGGTGTACCGGTGCAGGAACGTGAGGAAGTACGCGGCCCACTCGGCTTCCTCGCCGGTTCCCGCCACCGGGCAGGTCACCGGACGCGGCGACCGGGTGGGAAGACGGAGCCGGTCCACTGGCAGGTCGAGCACCAGCGGCGCGTCGTTCACCCCGTCGGGCAGCCGTCCGCCGTCGACCTTCGGCCGGGTCCGCGGTGGAACCGGAACTCGCTGGGCGAGACGCTGTTCCTGATTCATGTGACACCCTTCCAACGCGCGGGCAAGACTCCCGGCGAGGTTAGAAACCCTTGGTTAGCAACCAGTTACGCGACAATCGGCAGGTAACCGCGCGCTAACCGCCGCCACCTATGTTCTCCCCCGGATACCCCAACGGCCCGGACAAGGAGCCGCCATGACCGCGTACGAACTGGGCACCGACCATCCGCTGCCCGCCCACTGTCACCGAACCCCGCCAGGTCACTGGATCGACGGTGCCTGGTCGACACCCAGGTCCGAGCGCGTCACCACGGTGCTCGATCCGGCGACCGAACGCGCGCTGACGACCGTCCCACTGGCGGGCGAGTCCGATGTGGACCTGGCGGTGGCCGCCGCGGCACGCGCGTTCCCCGCCTGGGCGGCCACTCCGTTGCGACGCCGCCTGGAATACGTGCGGGAGTTCGGCGAACGGCTGACGAGCCGGGTGGACGAACTCGCCGACGTGCTCACCGCCGAGACCGGCATGCCCAGGACCGTGGCCCGCAACGTACAGGTCGAGGTGGGACTGGGCGTACTGCACGCTTCCCTGGCGCAGGCGGAGTCCTACCCGTGGCAGGTCACCGTGGGGGATTCGTTGGTACGACAGGAACCCATCGGCGTGGTCGGCTGCATCACGCCGTGGAACGTGCCGGTCGTCATGACGATGCAGAAGCTCGTTCCCGCGCTGGCGGCCGGCTGCACCCTGGTGTTCAAACCGAGTGAGCTGGCTCCCCTCAACACGTACCTGCTTCTCGAGGTGCTCGCCGACTGCGATCTGCCTCCTGGCGTGGTGAACCTGGTGTGCGGTGACGGCCCGACCGCGGGCGCGGCGCTCGCCGCGCATCCCGGCGTCGCCGCGATCTCGCTGACCGGATCGGTCCGCGCGGGTGCCGCGGTGGCCGCGGCCGCGGCGCCGCGCATCGCCAGGGTCAGCCTGGAACTCGGCGGCAAGAACGCCTCGATCGTGTTGCCGGAAGCGGACTTCCACACCGCCGTGGTGTCCTCGGTCGACCAGGCGATGTTCAATTCCGGGCAGGCGTGCCTGGCGTGGAGCCGCCTCCTGGTCCCCCGGGACCGGTACGACGAGGCGATCTCCCTCGCCGTCGAGACCGCCGATGCCCTCGCGGTGGGCGACCCCTGGGCTCCGGGCACCCGGCTCGGCCCGGTGATCACGGCCGCCGCCCGCGACCGGATACTGGACTCGGTCGGGCGCGCCGCGGCGGCGGGTGCGTCGGTCCGCACCGGCGGCACGGCGGTGGACGGTCCCGGCTACTACGTGCGGCCCACCGTTCTCGCGGACGTCCACCCGGACATGCCCGCCGCCCGCACGGAGATCTTCGGCCCGGTGGTGTCCGTGATGGCCTACGACGACATCGACGACGCGGTACGGATCGCCGACAGCACGGACTACGGGTTGCACGGCGCGGTGTGGTCGGCCGACACCGAGCACGCCGTCGCGGTCGCGAGCAGGCTGCGGACCGGCCGGGTGGACATCAACGGCGCACCGTTCAACGTCCTCGCCCCGTTCGGTGGCTACAAGCAATCCGGCAACGGCCGGGAACTCGGCCGCTGGGGGTTCGACGCGGTCTGTGAGACCAAGGCGATCCAGTTCGCCCCGGCCGATGGCGGAGGCGTACGGATCGGCACCAGCTGATCCGTACGCCCGGCCCGGCGGTCAGAGCCCGTACCGCCGGGTCATGCCTTGGCCTGTTTGCCGCCGGCGTACACGATCCGGGCCAGGGCGCGAACCGTCGGCTGCTCGAAGAACTCGGCCAGGTTCACTTTGACGCCGTAGTGCTGCTTGATCGCGGCGACCACTTGGATCACCTGGCGGGACGTGCCGCCGGAGCCGAAGAAATCGTCGTCGACACCCAGCCGCGGCAGATCCGGCATGCCGGTCAGACGCAGTGCGATCTCCTCGGCGAGATCGTCGGCACCATTGTCCTCTTTAGACGGATCGAGTCGCGTGATTCCCTCGAGTACCAGGGATCCGTCTGCCGACCAGTGCCCACTCAGGTCCTCGTCGTCCGGGGAGGGCAACCGGACGCCATCGACCCAGATGTGGCCGACAGCTCCAGTGGGCACCAGGTTTCGCTGCGCGTCCCGAAGCACCACATGGCGGTTCGGGACTGGCGATAGAGCCCACGGCTTGCCGAGAAGCACCGGCATGCCGTCGAGGTCGATCCGGGTCACCAGTCCCGGCCGGTCGTCGATCGCGGCCGACGCCGGCACCATCACCGCTCGCAGGTCCGGCAGATCCCTCGGCGGTACGGAGTCCAGGAAGGCCACGGTGACTCGCCGCTCGCGCAGCACCAGCGGTGAGGGCTCGCACAGCACCACGGCCGCACCGTTCAGCAAGGCGGTCAGCATGTCCACAGTGGACTTGCCAGGCAGCACCCTGTCGGCGCTGTCCACCGTCAGGGTCGCCGCGAGGCTGTCCACCGCGAGCCCGATCTCGGCGTGGGATCGAACCGTTCCCGCGACCACCAGTGCCGGATCGTCCGGATCCACGGCTACGCGGGGTGTGCCGATGGCGTAGTCCGACAGCACGTGATCGTCCAGCTCCACCACGGTGTCGCCGGACGGAATGCCTTGCGCCGTCGGGGTTCGCAGGAGCAGGACGGCACCGTCGACGGCCCGCTCGTCACCGACCGGCGCCACGGCCGCGCCGCACCGAAGCACGCCGAGCATCGCCACGGCGAACCACTCGTCGCGTCCGGACGCGACGGCCACCACGTCCCCTCGCCCGATCCCCAGAGAACACACCAGGTTCGCCACCGCGATGGAACCGGTGTCGAGCCAGCCGAAATCCCGGGTCGCGGTCTCGCCAACCACGGCCGGACGACCGGCGTTCTCGCGTGCCACCGCGGCGAACCTCACATCCACAGTGGACCCATGCACTCCTGGTACGGGACCGGGAAGCCGTTCGATCTCGGCGTCGTCCATCAGCGGCAGCCCGGAGATCCGCAAGCCGGGGTCGCGGACCGCGGCCGCCAGGGCGCGTTGGAACCTCAGTACCAGGCGCTCGACCGTCTCTCGACGATAGAGGCCACTGTCGTACTCCACTTCGATGACGACCCGGTCGGCGTACTCGGTCACCATCATGCTCAAGTCGAACTTCGCCGCGCCGTCGTGGACAAGCGACACTTCCACGGTCAGGTCCCCGGCTCGGCCCGTCTGCTGACGACCGGCTCGCACCGCGGTGAACTCGATACCGAAGATCGGTGGCCGTACCCCGTCGTGCGGCGGTTGCACGATTTCCAGCACCTGCTCGAACGGCAGCTCGTGATGGTTGAAGGCGGCCGTGCTGCTCGCGCGGACCCGGTCGAGCAAATCGAGGAACACCGGGTCGCCGGTCGCGTCGGCACGCAGGACCAACATGTTCACGAAACACCCGATCACACCGTCGAGGTCCTGTCCTGGCCTGCTCACGCTGGCGGTACCGAGCACGACGTCCGTCACACCGGTCATCCGGTTCAGCACGGCGACGAAAGCGGCCAGTGTCACCATGAACGTGGTGGTATCGGTTCGTTCGACCAGAGCACGCATAGCGGCGGCGGTGTCGCCGTCGAGCTGGGCGGCCACGCTCGCGCCGGCGCCTGGCCGGACCTGACGTCGCGGCGTGTCGACCGGCAGCTCACACCACGCGGCGCCACGCAGGCCACTCCAGTACTCGGTCAGTTCGGCCAGCCGGTCACCGGTCAAACGCCGTTGTTGCCACACCGCGAAATCGGAGTATCGCACCGGCAGCGGCGGCGGTCCGGCTCCCGGCACACCGGTCGCTTCCCGGTATAGCTCGACGAGGTCACGCATCAGGATGTCGCTCGACACCGGATCCCACCGGGCATGGTGCACGACCCACATCAGGCAGTGCTCCCGCGGCGCGATCCGGATCAGCGTCACCCAGACACCCAGCGGATCACTCAGATCCAGGTCGGCCCCGGCCAGGTCACGGCAGACCCGGGCGAGTGTGCCCGGCCTGTCGCGGAGATCCAGTACGGGCAGCGGCAGGTCCGGATTCCCCGGTGGCTCCAGTGCCAGTTCGCCGTCGACCTCCACGAACGCCGTGCGCAACACGTCGTGACGCACCAGCAACGACTGCAACGCACGCCGGAGCGCATCGACGTCGAGTGGACCACGCAAGCTGAGCGCCAGTCCCACGTTGTTCCGCCTGGTGCCGTCGCCCAGCCGGTCCGCGAGCCACAATTGGCGCTGCTGGTGTGACGGGACCGGCGGGCCAAGGCCGTCCAGGCGGACGATACGTCCACTGTGTTCCGCTCTGCTCCGCAGATGCCGGAGCAGAGTGGCTCGCCGCTCGGCAGGCAACCGGTTGAGTCCCTCGGCAGATGTCGACATGTACTCCCCTACCCGTCCGGATTGTCTTCGACAGTAGGGAATCCCGGTTAGCGAACGGTTACACGCCCGGCGCGTAACCACGGTGTCACTGAGGCCCCTTAACGTCCGGTCTTCCAAGGCGAAGCCGGGAGGATCGAATGACAAGGGACCCGTTGCGCGAGTTGCTGAATCACGGAAGCGACGAATTGGCCGCCGACGACCCGGATCTGCACACGGCCTTGACCGGTGAGCTGCGGCGGCAGACCCGTACGCTGTCACTCGTCGCTTCGTCCAGTGTGGTGCACCCGTCCGTGCTGGCCAGCCAGGCTTCCGTGGCGGTGAACGTGACCGCGGAAGGGTATCCCGGGCGCCGCTATCACGCGGGTTGCGCCGGGGTCGACGAGATCGAACGGCTCGCCATCGACCGGGCCCGCAAGGCTTTCGGCGCGCGTTACGCCAACGTCCAGCCCCATTCGGCCACGACCGCGAACTACACCGTGCTGTCGTCGATCATGTCACCGGGAGAGACCCTGCTGGGGATGACCCTGGAGCAGGGTGGCCACCTCACACACGGCAGTCCCGCGGCACTCGCCGGGGACTACTTCAACGCCGTCGGCTATGGACTGGACGCGTTCGGCGCCATCGACTACGAAGAGGTCGCCCGGCTCGCCGCGAAGCATCGGCCCAAAGTGATCATCTGCGGCGCGACGGCATATCCCAGGAGGATCGACTTCCGCCGATTCCGGCGGATCGCCGACGAAGTGGGGGCCTACCTGCTCGCGGACATCTCGCATACGGCGGGCATGGTCGCCACCGGGCTGCATCCCAGCCCGATCGACCACGCGCATGTCACCACCACGTGCACCCACAAGCAACTGTACGGCCCTCGTGGTGGGCTGATCCTCTGTGGACAGTCCGCTGATCTGCCCGCGCCTTCCGGCAAGGGAACCCTGGCCACCTTCCTGCAACGCGCGGTTTTCCCGTTCTCACAGGGCGCGCCGATGCTCAACGCCATCGCGGCCAAGGCACGTGCCCTCGATCTGGTCACCCGGCCGGAGTTCGGCAGCCTCATCCGGCGGGTCGCGCACCTCGCCGAGGTACTCGCGCAGCGGCTGCTCGAACTGGGACACGACGTGGTGACCGGCGGCACAGACAACCACATCGTGCTCGTCGATCTCACCCGGCTGGGGATGAGCGGACTGGTCGCCGAACGCGCACTCGAGGAGTGCGACATCGTGGTGAACAAGAACCGGGTCCCCGGTGACACCACGCCCGCGCTGGTCACCAGCGGACTGCGGATCGGCACGAACAGTGCGGCCTGGCGCGGCATGGGACCCGACGAGGCGCGGCAGTGCGCGGAACTCATCGACCTGGTACTGCGCCACGTACGGCCGTCCGATATCCGGCAGTACACAATGGACCCACAGGTGCGGACGGAGGCATCCACCGCCGTGACCCGCCTGTGCGCGCGATTTCCCTTGCGGGCCTACCCGGTCGCCCAGCCGGAAGTGGCCGGGCTGTGACCTCCCCGCCCGGCGAAATTCCGCTGCACCGAACGACTTTCACCGGACTGGCCGACGCCCGTGCGGAGATCCAGCGCGTCCTCCACACGCGAGGCGCCATACTCCTGCGAGGCCTGCCGTTGCGCACCGTCGGCGACTTCGCCCGCATCCGAGACGTCCTGCTGCCCGGTCGACTGTCGCCCGCCGAGCCGTTCGCGCCGCGGACCGTGCTCGCTCCAGGCATCTACTCGTCGGCGGAGTGGCCCGACAGCCAGGAGCTGTGCCTGCATCCCGAGCAAAGCTACCGGCGCACGTTCCCGGAGACGCTCATGCTCGGATGCGTGACGCCGCCGTCTTCGGGAGGTGCCACGACGATCGGTGGCGCGCGGACGGTACTGCGTGCCCTCCCCGGCGGGCTGGTCGAGCGCTTCCGGACCGAGGGCTGGTTGCTCAAGCGGGTCTACCGTCCTCATATCGGGTTGTCCTGGCAGGAAGTGTTGCAGGCGGACACCCGGAGCGAAGCCGAACAGTACTGCCGGGCCAACGACATCACCATGGCCTGGCAACCCGACGGCACGCTGCACACGAGCCAGCGGAGAGCCGCGGTGTGGACGCATCCGCGCACCGGCGAGGAATGCTGGTTCAACCAGATCTCGTTCCTCAATCAGTGGAGCCTGCCGGAAGTCGAACGCGAGGTGCTGACCGAGGCCTTCGGGGAAGACGGGCTGCCCTTCGACACCTACTTCGGCGACGGTGGGGTCATCGGCAGGGACGTGATCGACACGATCAACAAGGCCTACGCGACGCACGCGGTGCCGGTGCGCTGGCGTGCCGAGGATGTCCTGCTGATGGACAACATGCTCACGGCTCGCGGTCGCGAACCCTATGCGCCGCCGCGGGAGATCCTTGTCGCGATGGGCTGAGACCGTCCGCGCGGTTGGCTGTCCCCAATGTCGCATTGGTGTCGCTGAGCGTCTCCAATGCGACATTGGGGACAGTCAACGATGTTGTGCCGGGTGGCGGGTAGTGAAGGACTCTTTCCCTACCTTCAGGGTAGGCAAGGAGGCCTTCACGGCCAGGTGAACGCGCGCACGTGACGTTGGGTGAGGGGTGTGTGGAAATGGGGACGTCGAGTCCCTATTTCCACACACCCCTCTCCCTTGTCAGGAACTGGTGGAGGGTTCCGCGGCGCGCATCAGACCGCGGTGGTGGGCGACATAGCGCGCGATGGCCTCCCCGCCGATCGGCGCCGGGGCCATCCCGTTCTGGGCGCGCAGCACCGCCGCCCGTGCCGTGGAGAAAACCCTGCTGCCGTCCTGGAACAGCGTCGTCAACTCGGCGAGCAGGGTGGTGTCGTCGACTTCGAGTCCGGCCGCGGGCACGGCGGCGAGCAGCCGGGTGTAGACCGGGTCGCCGGTCTGTGCAGCCTCCTCGACCATGGCCCAGAATTCACGGTAGGACACCGGGCTCAGGCCGAACTCCCGGCCGAAGCCGTCCAGCAGTTCGTCGAGGCGCATCGCCTGTGGTGGCAGGACGTGGAACACGCCGCTCGCGCCGGTCGCCACACCCGCGGTGATCATCTGCCCGACATAGTCGATCGGCGTGTAGTCCAGCACCACGGGGGTGGCCGGGGCGACACCGAGCCGCAGGCAGGCGCCGACCAGCATGTCGGGCAGGCTCGTCGGTGACGGCACACCGGTGCCCGAGTGTGGCATCACCTCGCCGAGGCGGTACACGGCCAGCGGCACACCCCGCTCCCCCGCCGCGACGACCAGTTGTTCGCCCACCCATTTCGAGAGGCTGTAGCCGTCCGGCGGTGGTTCGATGCCGGACACGGGCAGTTCGGGGATCGGCATCCTGCCCGCGCGGGCGGCCGGTCCGAAGACACTGAGGGTCGAGACGTAGTGCACCGGCTTCGTCCGCCTGCGTGCCGCGAGCCGCAGGATCTCCCGCGTCCCGTGCACGTTTGCCTTGCGGTGGAAGGCGTAGCCGAGCACCAGGTTGACCAGGGCGCCGCAGTGCACGACGGCGTCGACCGTCTCGGCGAGCATCTCGTAGGTCTGAGCGCCGATTCCCAGTCTCGGTTTGGCCAGGTCGCCGGGCACCACCCGCATCCGGTCCAGTGGGGTACTGGAGATCAGCCGGTATTCGGCCAGCGTCTCGCACAGGCGCCGGCGCCCGGAAGCCACATCCGGCGCACGGACGAGACAGTGCACGGTCGCCGAGGTGGTGGTCAGCAGATCGTGCAGCAGTTGAGCCCCGATGAACCCGGTCGCGCCGGTGAGCAGGATCTGGCCGGGCGGGCCGGGCAGAGGCGGCTCGACGGGCCGGATGTCGTCGGGCAGTTCGATGTCCGCGCCCGGCGACTCACCGGCGTCGAGCACTCGTCCGGCTAGCCGTTCGGCGAGCGCGGCGAGATCCGGCGCCCGGACCACGTCCTGGACGGATACTGCCTGCCCCAGCCTTTTCCGCACCGCCAGCACCATGCGCTGGGCACCGAGCGAGTCGCCGCCCAGTGCGAAGAAGTTGTCCGACCGGGTGATCGGGTCGATGCCGAGCACCTCTGTCCAGATCTCGGCGAGGGCACCTTCGGTCGCGCTGACCGTGTCGCCGGTCCGGCACGGCGGCTCACCCCGGTCGGACGCACGCCTCGCCAACTCGACACCGTCCAGCTTTCCGTTGGGCAGCAACGGCATCGTGTCCAGCACGGTGACGCGGGCCGGGACCATGTAGGCAGGCAGGGCGGCCCTGGCGTGCTCCAGCAACTCGGCCGGGCCCACCGGCCCTCGGGTGGTGACGAACGCGATCAGCCGCTTGTCCTCCGCCTGGGTGTGCACGACCACCTTCGCCTCGGACACGTCGGGATGAGCCCGCAGCACCGTGGCGATCTCGCCGAGCTCGACGCGCAGGCCCGCGATCTTGACCTGGTCGTCCTGCCTGCCGTGGAACATGATGCGGCCGTCCGCACGCAGGCTGGCCAGGTCACCGGTGCGGTAGAGCAAGCGGGTTTCCAGTCCAGGGAAGGGATTGTCGACGAACGCGGCCTCGGTCTTGGCCCGCTCGCCGAGGTACCCGCGGCCGAGGCACTCCCCGCCGATGTAGAGGTGACCGACCACGTCCTCGCGTACAGGACGCAGGTCACCGTCCACAATGGCCGCACAGGTGTTGTCGATCGGCAGTCCGATCGGCACGATCTCCGCGTCGGCGTCGCCGACCTCGTGGAAGATCATCCCGATGGCCGCCTCTGTCGGCCCGTAGGTGTTGGTGACGCGCACGTGCGGGACCATGTCCCGGAAGCGCCGTACCGCGGCCGCCTGCATCTCCTCCCCGCCGATCACCAGGTCGTGCAGGGACCGCAGGTGGCCTGCCATCGACGGCTCCGCGCCGAGCAGCTCGACCAGCACGTTGAACACCGACGGGACCAGGTCGGTGATCGTCACCCGGTGACGCTCGATCATCTCGATGATCGACGCGAGGTCGACAAGGCCGGTCGACACGGGCACGACCGTCCGGTGCCCGTTGGTCAACGGCCACAGCAGCTGCCACAGCGTGGGGTCGAAGACATGCGTGCTGGTCTGCAACACGACGTGGCCGGTCCGATCGGGGAAGCATTTGTTCATGTAGAGGAACCGGTTGCGCAGGCCGCGGTGCACGTTGAGGGCGCATTTCGGCTTGCCAGTGGACCCTGACGTATAGAAGCCGTAGGCCAAGTCGTCGAGGCCGGCGGGTGGACCGTCGTCGGCCGGGTCACGTTCGGGCAGCGTGGTGGCGTCGAAGCTGATGACACCGGGCAGCCCGGCGGATGGCGTCCCACCGGCGCAGAGCACCACCGGCGGCGCCATGGCCACGACCATGTCCTTGATCCGTGCCTCGGGCCAATCGACGTCCATCGGCACGAACGGCGCGCCGAGTTTCATCGCGGCGATCATGCCGATCGGCACTTCGAGGCCCTTGGTCATCAGCAACGGGACGAAGTCGCCGTGCTTGACGCCCGCCTCCCGCAGCTGCCCGGCGAGCGCGTTGGCCCGCCGGTCGACCTCGCGATAAGTCAGCGTCACGTCCCCGAACGTGATCGCCGGATCGTTGGGAACCCGGGCGGCCTGGTCTTCGATCATCCGCACGACTGTCCGCTCGTCGTCGAACTCGACCTTCTCGCCACGCACCAGCGCCAGCCGGGCGGTTTTCTCCGTGGACGACATCGTGCTCTCCTCAGTGTGTCGTCGCCGAGCGCCCGGAGGCGAGCCGGCGTGCCCCCGCCTCACACCACAACCGGGACGGAGACGCCCATCCGGTCGTGTGCCGCCGGGCCGCGAGGTAGTAGCGGTGCATCGCGGACAGGCGGGTCAGCCCGACCGCGCCGTGGATCTGCGTCGCCGCCCTGATCACCGTCATCCCGGTCTCCGCGCTGAACGCCAGCGCCTCGACAGCGGCCAGTGGATCGAGTGCGCCGTCGTCGGCCAGCCACGCCGCCCGCTCGATGGCCAGGTACACCGCGCGCAGGGCGATGGCCGAACGGGCAAGGGTGAACCCGACGGTCTGGAACTCGACCACCGGACGGCCGAACTGGCGGCGCGTGCTCGCGTGCGCGGCGGCCAGCGACTGCGCACCGGCCGCCAGGCCGAGCAGGTACGCGGCCTGCCTGAGCCGGGCCCTGCTCAGGATGCCGTCCGGATCCGACAGTGGATCGCCGGTGCCGAGTGAACCGGCGATCTCGTCGTCACTCACGACCATCCCGTCGAGGCGGACCCGGGACAAGCCGGGCGGGCCGTCGGCGATCACCGGGGAGAACGCTTCCGGCGTGAGCAGCACCAGCAGGACCGAATCGGTTGTGGCGACAGGGAAACAACACCCGGCGAAGGCGGGCGCACTGCCGTCGACCAGTACCTCGCCCGCCAGCTCGATCCCGCCGGCGACGGGCTTGCCGGTCGGCCTGTCCCGCCGGCCCGATCCGGGGAGCGCGTCCATCCCCGCGAGGACCACGGGGCCTTTGCCACCGACCAGCGAGGCGGCCATCCCGGTCCGGTCGCCGGACGAGCTCATCGCGTCCACGACCAGCGCGGTGCCGGTGTACAGGTCGGGCAGCGCCCGGCGGCCCAGCTCACTGCTCACCACCACGCCGCTGGTCAGCCCCAGCCCGTAGCCGCCGGCCGACGGAGGCGCCTCGAAGGCGGGCACCTCGTAGTCCACCAGCACCGGCCAGAGCCGTTCGGGGTCGTCGTCGGTGACGGGTGTGAGGCCGGCGGAGATCACCCGCCGGAGTTGTTCGACCAGGGGGTCGACGGTCAGGTCCATGGCCAGGCCTCCTGTGTGGAACCCGCGGCCGCGATCGAGCCGCTGACGATCTCGAGCATGATCTGCGAGGTGCCCGCGGCGAGCGTCACGCCCGCCGCCTCCCGGTAGCCCGCCTCGAGCACCGCGATGTCCTCCCGTGACAGCGACCGCAGGCCGTAGCCGAGCCCGTGGACTTCGGTGGCCCACACGGCCACCTGCTGCGCCGTCTCACTGGTGACGTACTTGGCCATCGCGGCCATCACCTCGTCGGTCACCTGCCGGTCCATCCGGCTGAGTACTGACGAGGTCATCAGCGAGGCCGTTTCGACGTGGACGCCGTACCTGCCGATGTCGGCGAGCAGCGCGCTGTCGGTCTCGTCCGGGTCGATGCCCGCCAGCGTGGTCTCGTACCAGCGGCGGGCCCGAAGCGAGTAGTCCAGCCCGGTGCGCTCCAGCGCGAGACATTGGAGCAGCAACGGCCAGCCGTCGCCCTCCGCCCCGACCATCGTCTCGGGCCCTACCCTGACCCGGTCCAGTTCCACCCGGTCGAACTGTTCGTCGGCCATGGTCGGCAGATTCGACCGGGTGACCCCGTCGGCCGTCAGGTCGATCAGGAACAGTGTGATGCCGTCGTATCTGCCCGCCTCGGCGCCGGTGCGGACCGCGCACAGCGCCAGATCCGACATGCCGCTCTTGAGCCCGTAGACCTTCACGCCGGACAGCAGGTAGTCGTCGCCGTCCCGCACCGCCGTGGTCTGGAGTGACGCCAGGTCGGATCCGACCTCGGGTTCGGTGTAGAGCACGGTCGCGAACCGCTCCCCCGCGGCCATCGCGGGCAGGTAACGCCGCTTCTGCTCGTCGGATCCGGCGGTGAGCAGGAACGCGCCCACGATCTGGACGCTCAGTACCTGCTGCATGTCCGGTACGCCCGCGGCGAAGAGGTCGGTGACTATCGTGGCCGCCCCGGTGTGCGAGGTGCCCAGCCCGCCGTACTCGACCGGCCAGTGCGGCGCGAGCAGCCGATGGCGCCCCAATTCCCGGTACAGGGCACGGACATCCGGCTCCGGCGCCGAGTCGGCCACTACCGCGTCGAGTGCCTCCTGGACCCGCGTGTCCAGTACCGCGTCCGCGACCAGGGTACGGAGCTTCCAGTCGTGTTCCGTCATGCCGAAGTCCATCAGCCTGCCTCCTCCGCACGCTCGAGCCGCATGATCCGGTCGACGTCCTCATCGGACATTCGCTCGACGAGGTCGAGCAGGCTCCGGTCGTCCAACTGGGCCGCGCGCAGCCGGTCGACCACCGCGGCGAGACCGAAAGCCGTGGCGTCACGGAAGAAGTCCGCCACGCTCACCTCCACGTCGAACGACCGCCGGATACCGAAGATCACCTGAGCCGCTTGCAGACTGCTGCCGCCGAGTTCGAAGAAGCTGGTGTGCGAATCGACCGTCGCCACGCCCAGTACCCGGCCGAACAGTTCGTCGGCGATGACCCGCTCGGTCTCCGGCCGGTCGACGGTCACCGCCGGCGCGGTGGCCACCTCGGGTGCGGGCAGCGCCGCGCGGTCCACCTTGCCGCTGGAGGTCAGCGGCAGCTCGGGAACGATCACCACCCGGCTGGGGACCACCGGCGGGGGCAGCATCGTGACCAGGTACGCACGCAGGTCCTGCGAGCCGGTATCGGCACCGGCGGCCAGACTGACGTAGGCGACGAGGTGCGGCTCGCCCCGCGAGTCGGTCCAGGAGTCGGCGAACGCCTGACGGACGTCGGCGTGGCCGGACAAGGACGCCTCGATCTCGGCTGGCTCGATGCGCATCCCGCGGATCTTGAGCTGCCGGTCGATCCGGCCGAGGAAGACCAGCGCGCCGTCCCGGCGGCGTTTCACGAGGTCTCCGGTGCGATACAGACGCCCGTCCGGTGCCGAACCGAACGGGTCGGCGACGAACTTCCGCTCGGTCAACCCGGGTTCGTTCAGGTATCCCCTCGCCAGGCCCAGCCCGCCGATCACCAGCTCGCCGGGAACACCGTACGGAACCGGCTCCAGGTTCTCGTCGAGCACGTGGGCGACGTGGTTGGCGATGGGGAGGCCGATCGGTGGCGAGGAGTCCACCGGGTCGGCACATTCGTGCACGATCATCGTGACGGTGCACTCGGTCGGGCCGTATCCGTTGAAGAACCGGCGTCCGCGATTCCACCGGTTGACGAGTTCCCGGGGAAACGCCTCGCCGCCGACGAAAGCGATCCGCAGCTTGTCCAACCGCTCGGGCTCCAGCATGGCCATCACCGACGGGGGCAGGTCGGTGACGGTGATCTCCTCCTGTTGGAGCAGCCGCTGCAAACGCTCGATGTCCAGGCGGTCGCTGTCCAGCGCGAGGCACAGCCGCCCGCCGGTCAGCAGTGCTCCGAACATCTCGAAGATCGACACGTCGAACGTGGTCGAGGCGTAGCCGAGCATCCGGTCGGCCGGGGTGAGCACGAACAGGTCCCGCATCGCCTCGACGAAGTTCACGACCGCCCGGTGCTCGATCAGCACGCCCTTCGGGGTACCGGTGCTGCCTGAGGTGTAGAGGACGTAGGCGAGGTCGCCGGGACCGGCGTCCGCGCCGTCGCCGGGCGTCGCGCCGTCGGGAGCCCGGTCGGCCGTGGTCAGCGTGTGCCAGTCGGCGTCCGACAACTCGCCGGTCAGCTCGGTCGTGGTCAGGACCACGACGGGGGCAGCGTCGCCGAGCAGTGTCCGCAGCCTGCCGGACGGATGCGACGGGTCCAGCGGCAGGAAGGCCGCGCCCGCTTTGAGCACGGCGAGGACGGCCACCAGGTAGTCGGCGCCCCGCGGCAGGCAGACCGCCACGATCCGTCCCGGCCGGGCCCCCGAGGCCCGCAGCACGTCGGCCAGCGCGTCGGCCTTCGTGTCCAGCTCCAGGTAGCTGAGCCGCTCGTCGCCCGCGACGACGGCGCACGCGTCCGGAGTACGCGCGGCCTGGTCGGCGAACCAGCCGTGGATCGTCGCGGGCGGCGAGGACCGGTAGATCCCGTCCCATCCCCCGACCAGTTCGTCGCGCGCCGCGGCGGACAGCAGTTCGGCGCGGGCGATCGGCGCCCCGGGATCGCCCGCCAGCGACGCCGTCAGCCGCAGGTAGTGGTCGAGCAGGTCGCCGACCGTGACGGCGTCGAACAGGTCGGTCCGGTAGGTGGCGGCCACATGGGGCTCCGGCCCCGCCTCGACCAGGTCGATCGCCACGTCGAACCGGACGATCGACGGGCCGGGCACCTCGACGCCGGTCCGCAACCCGGCGAGTTCGGGGGCGTCGATCGGGTCACGCACGGAGAACACGATCTGCACCAACTGCGACATCAGGACTTCGCCCGCGGTCTCCAGTGCCCGCACCACGTCGTGGAACGGCAACCCGGCATTGGCCTCGGCGCCCTCGACGACCAGGTGCACGCGGCGCACGACGTCACGGAAGGTGGGTGTCCCGGCGAGGTCGACCCGCAGGGCGAGCAGGTCGGCGAAGTTCCCGATCAGGGAGGCCGTCTGGGGGCGATCGCGCCCGGTGACCGGCGTTCCCACGATCTGCCCGCTCTGGCCGGTGTAGCGCCGCAGGAGCACGAACAGCGCGGAGAGGTAGACCGTGGACGGCGGCACGTCCAGCTCGGACGCCAGTTCGCGCACCCGTGTGAGGAGATCCTGACCGACCGGCAGCCGGGTACTCGACGCGGTGCCCGCGGGTTCGGTCGGCCGCACCCGGTCGGCGGGCAGATCGACCACCGGCGGGCTTTGCAGTTGCTGGCGCCAGTACTCGGTCAGCCGAGCGTGTTCGTTGCCTGCCATCGCGCCGTGCCGCCAGTGCGTGTAGTCGAGGTAGCCGACCGGCAACGCGGGCAGTTCCGGCGCTGTGCCAGTCGTTTCGGCTCGATACAGCTCAGCGAGATCGTTCAGCAGGACCTGGACCGAGTCGGTGTCGAAGACCAGACGGCACGCGGCGAAGACGAACAGGTGCCTGCCCGGTCCCAAGGCCACCAGACCAGCCCGCCACAGCGGCCCGTCCGCCAGGTCGAAGGGTTCCGCGGCGAAGGCGATGGCCGCGGCACGCGCGTCGCCGGACTCCACCTCGATCACCGGCAGCTCGGCCGCCGTTTCCCGCGTGATCCGCTGTACTGGCCCAGAACCGTTGTCCGGCAACGATATCCGCAAACTGTCGTGGCGCGCGACGAGCGCGACCAGTGCGCGCCGGAGCGCTTCGGTGTCGAGCTCACCGTCCCAGGTGATCAGGACCGTGGCATGGTCATCGCCGAGCGTGCCCAGCCGCTCGTCGAGCAGGCGCAAGGTGTTCTGCGGGTGGGCCAGCGGGGCGCTGTCCGCGCCGGAGCGGCGGATCGGCGCCGCGGGCGGCCGGTCGCCGTCGGCACACTGCAGCAGCGCGAGAAATCTGTCCCGCCGATCCTGCGGAAGCAGCTCAAGCCGGTCTCGCAGCAAACTCGTCATCCGATCTCACCACTTCCGTCGTCCAGCGTCGCGATGGCTTGTTCGATCGCCGCTATCGCCTCTTCGTGGGCTCGTCGCAACCGGGCGGTCCGGTACGCGAGATCGTCGGCACAAGCGGGAGGATCGGCCCGCCCGTAGGCCGCGCAGACCCGCACGGGTGTCCACGCGTGCGCGACATGCTCGGTACGCCGTCCGGCCTCCGCGAGCAACGGGTTGCGCCACCGGACACCGAGGTCCCGCAACAGTTCCCCGTGCAACGCCGCCTGTGCCTGCATTCCCCAGCCGAACGGGTAGACCTGCTCGACCGTGGTCCGGTCCCCGTCGCGGGCGGCGGTCACCAGCTCCGCGCCGAACTCGGCCAGTCCGCGCAGGCCCACCCGTTCCGGCCCGGCACTGGCGAACCGGGCCAGGTTCGCGGCCAGTGCCTCACGCAGCCGGGCCGGGGTCAGCGGCGGGAAAGGCGTGTCGAGGGTGACGTCGAGCCACCGCCCGTCGATGTGCACTCCGCTGAAGAAAGCCTCCTGTTCGCGGGGGTTCACCGACGTCCAGCTGCGCAGCAGATCGTCGATGGCGAGCCGTCCCTGGTAGGCGGGCGGCATGGCGTCGCTGACCACTACCTCGCCTGCCACCCGGTCGATGCCGGACACGATGATCAGGTGCGCCGAGTGCACGTCGTGGTAGGCGGGGCGGAACGGCAGGTGATAGTTGTCCACCGCGACGATGGGCAGCCTGTTCTCCGCCAGTACCGATTCCAGCGGCGCGAGCGGGTCGGCGGCCGGGGCGTTGCGCCAGGCCGATCCGGCCCGGTGATGGGGCAGCAGGGCGCCGACCAGGTCGCCGTCGCACGGCCAGTAGAACTCCTCCGGCCGCACATCCCCGGGCAGGTGCTTGAACTCCCAGCTCAGCCCGAGCGCGCCGAGCGGGTCCTCCCCTTCCCGGATGAGCAGCGAGGCCAACGTCGATTGCAAGCAGCTCACGTGGTCGCGATACCAGTGCTGGATCGCCAGGTCCTGTCGTAGCCCGGTCACCGGTCGTATCCCTTCCACACCACGAGCGTCGCGGCGAAAATATGTGCGGCGGGGTTGCGTGGCAGCCGCATGGCGGCGAGTGCGGACCGGCGCACAAGCGGAACACGCTGGCACCAGACCATCGCGGGAACGTTCGCCTGCACGTGGTACGGGTAGTGCATCGCGAACGTGGTGAAGGCCGACGTCTCGCCGAACACCGCGGGCGCCGCCCAGAAGTCCGACACGCGCAGCGGTTCGAAGTCGACCGAGCCATCCGCGTAGTGGAAGGCGATCTCGTCCTCGACCCGCCGCTCGGCCGCCGTGAGCAGATAGAGCCAGTCGTACCGGCCCGGCACCACGGTGATGTGCTGCCCCGCGCACCGGACGTTGTCAGGCCGGTCCGGGCCGGTGGCGGGGAAATCGAAGGGCACGCCGTCGACCCGGATGGTCCCGGCCGACGGGAGCTCCTCGGCGGGAAGCGAGTTCCCCCAGACGTTGAACGCTCCGCACCCGGTCGCCGAGGACGACGTCACCCCTACGTTGTCGCGGTGAAGGTCCAGATCAACCTGGCGAAATCGCGAATCATGGTCGTTACCCGCGGCCGCCGTCAGCCCGGCGACAAGGGGTCCGGAAGATACGTGGTCTACCATAGACACTCCACAACTTGACTGTTGTAAAGTCCTGTATATCACTGAAGTTATCGGGAGCAAAAGATGCCGGATGGGCTCACCCATCGCTCTCCCACGTCCGCGCGCCTGACGATCGAGCCGTCGCAGCCGCTCGTCGACACCCCGCTGGACATCCGGCTGACCGGCTGCGGCCCCGCCGAAGACGTGGTCGTGCACTGCCGGACGGTCGACCAGTACGGACAGCGGTGGCAAGCGACCGCCGGCTTCCGCACCGGCGAGGACGGCGGGTTGTCCCTCGCCGAAGCCACCCCGACGACGGGCCCCTACGACGAGCCGGATCCGATGGGCCTGGTGTGGTCGATGGAGGCCGTCGGCAAACCGGACAAGTCGCTGCGCGACCGCCGTCCGCTTCCGCCGTCGTCCTTGGAGGTGACGGCCGAGACCGGCGACGGGCGGCCGCTGGCCACGGCGACCGTCGACCGGCTGCGCCTGCCCCCTGACGTCCAGCGCATCCCGGTACGCAGCAACGGCCTGGTCGGAACGCTGTTCTGGCCGCAGGAAGGCGGACCGTACCCCGGCGTGCTGTTGATCGGCGGCGCCGAGGGTGGCCTGCACGAACTGGATGCCGCGCTGCTGGCGGCACGGGGGTACGCGGTACTCGCCCTCGCCTACTTCGGGATGCGCGGGGTGCCGGCGGGCCTGGTGAACATCCCGCTCGAATACTTCGCGACGGCCATCTCGTTCCTGCGGGACAGGCGCCGGGTCCGGGGTGACCGGATCGGCGTGGTCGGCGGCTCGCGGGGCGGGGAGGCGGCCCTGCTGCTCGCCGCCACCTATCCCGACATCACGGCCGCGGTCAGCCTGGTCGGCTGCGGAGTGATCACCCAGGGCATCAGCCCCAAGCAGCACCTGCTCGACATCCTGTCCGACCAGGTGCCCGCGTGGACCTATCGCGGCAAGCCGTTGCCGTTCCTGCCCAACCGGATCCCGGCGGAACTGACCGACCAGGTCGCGGCGAAGGAGCCTGTCGAACTCGGGCTGGCCTTCTCTCCGAGCCTGACCGACCTGGACGCTCTGGCCGCCGCCGCGATCCCGGTCGAACGGATCCGCGGGGCGGTGCTGGCGATCACCGCGGGCGACGACCTCATGTGGCCGTGCACGGAGTTGAGCGAACTCGCCCTCCACCGGCTGACCGCGGCCGGTCACAGCGCCGCCCACGTCCACTTCCCCGACGCCGGTCACCTGATCGCGGGGCCGCCGTACGGGCCGACGACCGAGATCGTGACCGCCGGCCCCGGCGTGAAATTCCGCACCGGGGGTTCGGCGAAGGCCAATGCCGCCGCCCGGGTGGGGGCCTGGCACGCGCTGATCGAGTTCTTCGACGAACATCTGCGGTCCTGAATGACTCATCACCGGCTGATAACCGACGATCCACGACCATCGGTAACGCGATTCCAGGCTGCGTGTTGACTGGTGTGAACCCTGGGGAAAACCGGATGACCGGGAATGGTCGTGCGACGAATTCCGTGCCGACGGCTCACCTACTCGCGCCCTCGGCCGGGGCTGAGGAGTGAGGCGACCATGACGACGACCACGCCGAGCCACGTGCCGCTGAAAACGACCGACCTGCACGGCTCGGTCGCCGATCCCGTGCTGTCCGCCATGAACTTCCTCAACGAGGTGATGGACCGGTATCCGGACGCCATCTCCATGGCGCCCGGCGCACCCCATGAGGACTTCTTCGCCGACATCGACATCGACCGGTACGTCGGCGCCTTCTCCCGTCATCTGGAGCGCCGGGGGCTCGACGCCAAGGCCATCCGGCGGGTGCTCTACCAGTACGGTCCCAGCCGGGGCCAGATCAACGACATCATCGCCGAGGCACTGCGCAACGACGAGGACATCGACGTCGCGCCGGAGTCGCTCGTGATCACGGTCGGCGCGCAAGAGGCCATCTTCCTCACCTTGCGGGTCCTGCACCGCCACCCGGCCGACGCGGTCGCGGTCGTCGATCCCTGCTACCCCGGGGTGCTCGGCGCCGCGCGGCTGCTCGATCTCCCCGTCGTTCCCGTCGACGGGAACGACGACGGGCCCGATCTCGGCCGGCTCCGGCAGGTCTGCGACGCGTATCGGGCCGACGGCGGCCGGGTGCGCACGCTCTACGTGGCGCCTGACTTCGCCAACCCCGGCGGCGCACGCATTCCGTTGCGCGCCAGGCGAAAGCTGCTCGATGAGGCGCACAAACTCGACCTGATGATCATCGAGGACAACGCGTACGGCTTCACCGCCGCCGCGGACGACAAGCTGCCGTCGCTGAAGTCGTTGGACGACCGCGGCCGGGTCCTGCACGTCGGCACCTTCGCCAAGATCTGCCTGCCGGGAGCCAGAGTCGGCTACGTCGTCGCCGACCAGCCCGTGCACGACACCACCACGCACCCGCTGGCCGACGACATCGCGGCGGCCAAGAGCATGGTGACCGTCAACACCTCGCCGGTCAGCCAGGCGCTCATCGCGGGCATGCTGCTGGAGCACGGCGGCTCCCTCGCGTCGGTGTCGTCGGCGAAAGCCTCGCGGTACCGCCGAAATCTCACGGTGCTGCTGGACACCATGGACAAGCACCTCGACCGGTCGAACGGGATCTCCTGGAACCGGCCCAGCGGCGGCTTCTTCGTCAGGATGCGGCTGCCGGTCCCGGTCGACGACGAGTTGCTCGAACGCTGCGCGCGCGACCACGGCGTGCTCTGGACCCCGATGCGCCACTTCCACCTCGGCGACGGCGGTGACGACCAGCTGCGCCTGTCGTGCAGTTACCTGAGCACGGCTCAGATCGAAGCGGGCGTGCTCCGCCTGGCCAGGTTCCTCCGAGAAATCACGAATGAGCGGTGATCACCATGCGCTATCGACGTTTCGGCCGACTGGGCCATCAGGTGAGCGAGGTCGGCTACGGCATGTGGGGTATCGCGGGCGGTGAGGGCGGGTGGACCGGCGCGGACGACGACACCGGGATGCGGGCCCTGCAACGAGCGGTCGATCTCGGCTGTACCTTCTTCGACACGGCGTGGATTTACGGGCGTGGCCACAGCGAGCACCTGCTCGGCGAACTGCTCAAGGCCAACCCTGACCGCGAACTCCATGTGGCGACGAAGATCCCCCCGAAGGACCGGGCTTGGCCGTCGACACGTGACTCCCGTCTGCAAGACGTCTTCCCAGCCGACCACATCGTCGAGTACACACACAAAAGCCTTGCCTGCCTTGGTGTCGAGCGCATCGACCTGCTGCAATTCCATGTCTGGGAGGACTCCTGGGCTCAGGACAAGAGCTGGCAGCGCGCGGTCGGCGAACTGAAGGACCAGGGATTGGTCGGCGGCATCGGGATCAGCGTGAACCGGTGGGAGCCGTGGAACGTGCTCGACACCATCGACACCGGACTGATCGACGCGGTCCAGATCATCTACAACATCTTCGACCAGGCCCCCGAGGACGAGTTGCTGCCACGGTGCGCGGAACTGGACATCGCGGTGATCGCCAGGGTCCCGTTCGACGAGGGGACACTCACCGGCACCCTGACCGCCGAGTCGACCTGGCCGCCCGAAGACTGGCGCAGCAGCTACTTCGTGCCGGAGAACCTGATCCCGGCGGTCGCCAGGGCCGACCGGCTGCGCGAGATCGTCCCCGACGGCATGACGATGCCGGAACTGGCACTGAGGTTCATCCTCGCCAACCCGCACATCGCCACCGTGATCCCCGGTATGCGCTCGGTCCGGCACGTCGAGGCCAACCTCGCGGCGTCCGAAGGGGCACCGCTGCCGCGGGAGTTGACGGACCGGCTGAAGACGCACCGGTGGGACCGGGAGCCGACGGCCTGGTCCCAGTAGCACTGGGGGCGGCGGGACCCAGAACACCACTCACCCAAGTACATGAAGGCCCCCTTCCTTGCGCCTAGCGCAAGGAAGGGGGCCTTCATGTACTTGGGTGGACCACCAACCGCGTACCTATGCCCTCGCGTGCACCTTGACGGGTGCCTGTCCCTCCAGATCCCGCACCGCACGCAACGGGCTGAGCAGGATGAACAGCACCGCGGCGAGCGCGGTGACACCGGCGACGATGAGCCCCGACCGTGAGCCGAGCGTGCTGCCGAGCACACCCGCGAACACTCCCCCGAACGTCGCCATCCCCCACACCACGGACAACGCGGCCCCGTTGACCCTGCCGAGCATCTCGACCGGCACCAAGGTCTGGACCAAGGTCATCACGTGGATCTGGTAGATCGAGAAGGCGAATCCCAGCAGGAACTGCGAAACGGACAACGCGGCCCACGCCAGGCCCACACCGGACAGCGGCACCAACAGGATGGCCACGCTCACCAGCACGATGGACAGCGCCAGCGAACCGCTCACCGCGACGACCGCGGCGACCTTCTTGGCCAGCAGCCCACCGGCGATCATGCCGACGCCCGCGGCGGCGAACGCCACCCCGACCTCGGCCTGGGTCAGTGCCGCTTCCTGGTACGCGTACAACAGGACCAGCGGTGTCGCCACGCCGGTGGAGATGTTGACCAGCGTTGTCGACAGCATCAGGTTGCGCAGCCTGCCGTCGCCGAGAAGCGTGCGGAACCCGTCGCGCATTCCACTGAGCACGCTTTCACGCTCGGCTTCGGCCGTCTTCTCGCGCTCCGGTTCCCGGTGTTTGATCAGCATCACGCTGACCAGCGAGATCAGGAAGGACAGCGCATCGACCAGCACCGCGACCGCGTTGCCGAGCGCCTGCATCAGGCCGCCACCCGCCGCCGCGCCACCGACGGTGGCCATGGAGCGGCTGATCTGCAACTTCTGGTTGCCCTCCATGATCGCGTCCTTGTCGACGATGGATGGCAGGTATGCCTGGTAGGCGACCTCGAAGAACACGGTCATGACCGCGGTCAGGCCCGCGACGACGAACAGCTGGGTCATGCTGAGCACGTCCAGCCAGTACGCCAGCGGCACGGTGGCCAGCACGACCAGCCTGCCGAGGTCGGTGAGGATCAGCACCGTCCGCCGCGAGACCCGGTCGATCCAGACACCGGCGACCGGGCCCAGCAGCAGGAAGGGCAACGACCCGAGCAAAGCGAGCACGCCGACCTCGAACGCCCCTCGGTGCAGGTCGACGATGGCGATGGTCGGCAGCGCGATCCGGGAGATCCGGTCGCCGAAGTTACTGACTGTCTGCCCGAACCACAGCTTGTTGAAGTCCGAATGTCCGCGTAGCCGACTCTCTGCCATGGCAGTCTCCGCTCGGTTGTGGTTAGTCCCGGTTGAGCTTCCGCTCGACTTCAGCACTATCTATTGTGGACAGACGAGCACGCAGCAGCCGCTCGATGTGCTCGGCCTGGCCCGCGACCGTGGGATGGGTGAACAGGTCGGCCACCGGCACCGTCAGTCCGAAGGCGACCTCCAGCTGGAAGGCCAGTTTGGCGACGGTCAGCGAATGACCGCCGAGGGCGAACAGATCGTCGTCCGCCGTGACCGGGTGATGCCCGAGTTCCCGCCACACCTCGGCGATCTGCTCCTCGATCGCGCCGCTCGGCGGCCGGGTGCTCCGGCCGGTGGGACGTGCCTGGTCCGGCACCACGCTCGTGGTCGCGGTGATCCCGGCGATCGTGGGCAACTCACCCAGTGGCAGATCCGGCCGGTCGATCGCCGCCGCCAAACATGCCTCGAACGCGGCGGCCATACTGGAAACCGTTGCACGGTCGATGATCTGGTCGTCGTACGCCCAATGGACGGTCATCGCCGCACCGTCGCGCACGACCTTGACCTCCAGGTCGTTCTGCGACACCGCGAGGCCGAGATCGACCTCGGCCACCGCGAGCCCCGGCAGGGTCAGTGCCGAGGATTCCGCCTGCTCATAGGCGAAAACGACCTGGAGGAACGCCATCGGCCTGGCCAGCCTGCGTGCCAGCAAGGCATAGGGAAGCTCCTGGTGGTCGTATGCCTCGAGGACGGAGTCCCGTTCCCCGGCGAGCAGTCCGCGCACGGTGAGCCCGTCGTCGACGGAATGGCGCAGCACCAGCATGTTGAGCAGAAACCCGATCAGGGCCTGCGTTTCCGGACGGGTGCGGCCGTTCATCGGAGTACCGACGAGCACGTCCCGCTCACCGGTGGCGCGCCACAGGACCACCCGCAGGATCGCGAGCAGCAGCATGAACGGCGTGACGCGTTCGGCCTTGGCGAGCGCCAGCATCCCGGCGGACCGCTCCGCGGTCAAGGGAGTGACCAGGAACTCGCCCCGGGTGGTCCGCAACGGCGGCCGGGGCCGGGTTCCCGGCAGGGACAGCGGACGCGGCGGATCGGCCAGTTTGGCGTCCCAATAGGACACCAGAGCCTCCGTCCGCGCATCGGTGAGACAGTTTCGCTGCCATACGGCGAAGTCCGGGTACTGCACGGACAGTTCGGGCAGCGCGGCCGGAGTCCCGGTCACCTCGGCGACGTACAACTCGCCCAGCTCGGCGAGGAACACGGCGTCCGACGCGGCGTCGACGAGGAGATGGTGCCGGGCCACGAGCAGGAACGCGTCCTCGGCCGCCCTGCGGTACACCCTGGTGCGCAGGATCGGGCCCGTGCGTACGTCGAATCCCCTGGCCAACTCCTGACGCGCGTACTCGGCACACGCCTCGTCGTCGCGTCCGGCCACGTCGACGACCTCGAAGTCGACGAACGGGGGTGGATGGATCTCCTGCCTCGGTTCGCCGCCGACCATCGCGATGGTCGTGCGCAACGCTTCATGCCTGCCGATGAGGGCAGTGACCGCACGCCGCAACGCCTCCGTGTCGAGCGCGCCCGTGACGCGCAGGAACACTGGGGAGGACCCGACGACGGCCGGGCCGAGCAACTGTTCGAGCAGCCATATCTGTTCCTGGGCGTAGGACAGGGGCGCCAGTGCCTCGTCCGAAGGCCGCGGCCGGAGAGCCGGTGTTCCGGCCTCCGCCCGGTCCGCCCGCATCCGGTCGACAAGGAGCCTGCGCTCGGCCGACAGACGACCCATCTGCACCATCGTTCCTCAGCCCCTGACAAGTCCGGCGCGGATCCGTGGCGGTCATCCACGGATCTTCACTATAGTTATTGCGCCGGTTACTCTTGTCAAGGCACGATGGTATCCGAGGATCAGGCAGGAGACTGGTCCGCCGATTGCCGCAGTTGATCGATCCGGCGCCAGGCCTCGGCGGCGTGCCGGAAGCTGCCGAGCTGCTCACTGCGCAGCGCCGTCGCCCGCAGCAGCTCGACGGCCTCGTCGGCCCGGCCGAGCTGGGCGAGGGCGTCGCTGCGGCCGATGAGTGCCGCGACGAGGTCGAGCCCGGTCAGCGCGTTCTCCCCCTCGGTGACCGCGCCGAACAGCTCCGCGGCCGCCTCCGGGTTCCCCGACGCCAGCTCGTAGCGGGCGCGTTCCCTGGTCGCGGCCGTCTCCTCGAACGCCGTTCCGGTCAGCCGGGCCGTCAACTCGGTGACCTCGAGCCACTCCCGCGCCTGGCCCACGTCGCCCGCGTCGAGCAGGATCGACACCGTCGACCGGCTGAACCGCAACCAGTCGCTGGTGGACATCGCGGCATAGGACAGCGTCGAGCGGGCTCGCCCCAGGTGGTCGCGGGCGTGGTCGGCCTCGCCCATCTTGGCGTAGGCCATCCCCGCCGCCCAATGCGCGCGGCCGAGCACACCGGCGGTGGCGTCGGGACCCAGCGCGTCCGCGGTGGCGAGCATGTCGGCGAGCGCCGGCCGTGCCGTTTCGAACTCGCCCAGCTCACAGAGAACGGAGACGAGCACACCGAGCAGGCGGACGTGGTCGGTCCCACCGCGGACGTCGGCGGACTTTTCGAGCAAGGTCAGCGCGTCATAGCCCGCCACCCTGGCGTCCCAGAGCCTGCCCAGCTCGCGCAGGGTGGCCACCCGGTCGATGGCCAGTGACACCTGGATCGCGGCCGCGGCCCGCGCCTCCGGCAGCGCGGTCAGCTCGTCGAGCAGTTCGAGCCGCTCCGCCTGCATGCCCAGGGCGGCGAACACGCCGGACAGCTCGATCCCCAGTTCGAGATACTGTTCGCGATCACCTGCGGTGCGCAGCGCGGCACGGCGCTCTTCCAGCAGTTTCCTCGCCCGCGCGAAATCGCCCATCGCCACCAGCCTGCGTGCCTCGAACCGGTCGACGATCCGGCTGGGCCCCGGCTGCGCGGCGGCCGGGACGAGCCGATCCCATGACTCGTCGCCGAGCAGGTCGCCCGGCGTCGTGCCGAGCGCGCTGGCGAGGTGGACGACGACGTCGAGCGTCGGCATCCGCTCGCCGTTCTCCAGCAGCGACACATAGCTGGCGGCGACGACACCGCTCGCGATGTCCTTCTGCGAAAGCCCGCCGGCCGTCCGCCGTGCGCGCAGTCGCTTCCCGAACTCGGGCTGGTCGACCTTCATCGGATCCACACTCACTCTCAACGCGACGACTACACTTTAGTCACCATAGTGATGGTAACAGCAGAAAGATGCCGCGCTCAAAACGCCACAAACCATTTACTGTTGTGGACTGTGCTGCTAGTCTAGCCACTTGTCGCGGCACCCATGGTCGACTGTCGGAACATCAGTTCGTCCATTATGGACAGTTGCGGATGGCAGTGACTCCCCGCGTGCCGTGGTGCTGTTGGGTCGGGTTGTCGTGAGTGATCCGGGTCGTTCCAGCAACCCAAATCACTCACGACCCGCCCAGCAGAAGCGTGACTCAGGTGTAGAGCGCGGCCGCCATCCCAGAGGTGTCGCGAAAGCCACTTTCGCGACGTCTGATGTCCCGAAAGTGGCTTTCGCGACACGGCCACCAGGCAGTCGCGAGGAGACCTTCATGGACCGAACCTGCGATCAAAACGCACCCGGAATCCGGTCGGTACCCAAGACACCCATGGCCCTAGCAACCCAATCACTCAGCGCTTCCTTGCCCGCGCCGGAAGTACATGAAGTCCCCTTCACCTCACGGGAGACCTCGCGGCACTACCGCGCAGGCTTCGCCGCGAACCGCCCGGTCTTGGCCAGCACGTCCTCGTCGTAGATCCGCAAGGCCTGCGTGAGCGCGAACTCCGCGACATACTCACGGAACCGCTCGGCGGGTTCGGCCGCGAGCTGGAGCATGCGGCGATTCGCCACCGCCGCGGGAGTGTTCAGCCTTCGCGCACCCGCCTCGATCGCGGCGTCCATGTGCTGGGAATCCACGACTTCGTCGCAGAACAACCCGCCATCGGGTTCAGCGGCCCGGATCGTACGACCGCCGAGAACGAGCTGGCGGGGCAACCGCCCCCAGCCGGACCGCGCCAGCCGCAGGTTGGCCAGGCCGGGGACGATCCCCTCGTTCGCCGCGGGCAGGCTGAAGTAGGCCCCTTGTTCGGCGATGACGTGGTCGCACACGAGCAGCAGCTGTGCGCCACCACCGATGGCGAACGCGTCGACCGCGGCGATCCAGGGCTTCGCCAGTGCCGAACCTCGCCAGTCGTCCACAGCCAGTCCACGGGCGATCTTGTTGATCGGGCCGAGTTCGCGGCGGAGCAGGAAGTCCACAAAGGAGATTCGTCCGGCGTTGAGGTGTTTGAGGTTGATACCGGCGCTGAACACCCGCTTGCCCGCGTGGCGCGGATGCGACACCGGGCCACCACGCAGGACTCCGACACCGACCTCGTCGTCGAGCAGCACGAGGTCCACCGCTGTCTCCAGGTCCGCAGTGAACTCGTCGTCCTCGGCGTTGAGGGTCCGGTGGTTGCGAAACGTCACGTGCGCGGCGGCGTCCCGGCGCTCGATCTCGACCGTGCCCAGATCGAGCCTGCCGAGGCGCTGAAAGTCCGCCAGCAGCGCCCGCGCCCGCGGTGTGGGTTCGCGCATCACGTCGACGAGATGCTGCCCAGGGCCCGGCGCCGCAAGCACGGCTTGGAAGAAGATCGCCTGATCGATCTCCCTGCCTTCCTTACCCGCCTGGTCGCATCGGGCCTCGGCGGCCATCTGCCCTGGGGACGGCACGAGCCCGGGGCAGGCTTCGGCCACCGCGAACACCAGCTCCGACAGCCGCAGACCGGACGTCCGATGGCCGGTCACGGTGTCGTACACGGCTGTGGCGTGTGCCCGCAGGAACCGGGCACGTGCGGCACGGCAGGAATGGTGGACCCGGTCCGCTCGATCCTGATCCTGGCTTCCGCGCACGGATCTGGCCGGAAGACCGGCGAGCAGTCGTTCACCCGTGGCGACATGGTCCATGAGCGCCGCCAAGTCGGCGGCGAAGTCACCGGCGACGGCGGGCTCGTTCGAACCGGTCCACGGACGCACCGCGTCACCCCTTGCGCGCGTGTCGCAATGCGCGGTCACAGGCAGCCAGGTGAGCCCCGAGAGCGTCCTCGAAGCTCATCGTCGCGGCGTCGAGCAGCAGCCGTCTACGCACCTCGACGTCCACGCCCGCCTGGTCGCCGAACGCCGCCGATCTGGCCTTGACCGCCTCGGCCGCCGCGTCGCGATCATCCACGAGTTCGTCGACGAGGCCGACGTCGAACGCCCGCTGCGCGCTGAACGACTGCTCGAACAACACCAGAGCCCGGGACCGGGCGACCCCGAGCTGGTTGGCCAGCCGGTAGAACGACATCCCCGGCCACGAGCCGCCGGGGCCGACCGGCACCGTCAGGCGCAGATCGCGCACCCCGATCCGGTAGTCACAGGCGAGCAGCAGATCCAGTGCCGGGCCACCACAGTCGCCTGCCGCCACCGCGATCGACGCCGCACCCAGTCTCTCGAACCGCCGGACCGCCTGCTCCCACTTGCCGACCAGGTGAACGTTCACGTCGCCGGGCCATGGCATGCCGGTGCCGGGCTGTCCGGTGGCGCCGACACGGAGCACCGCGACCTGACCGGTACCGACGTCCTCGACGTCGGCGCAGAACCGGTTCATCGTCGCCACCAGTTCCGGCGACAACGACACGTCACTGTTCACTTCGAGCACGAGCCCGGTATCGGTCCCGAGTGTCACTCTCCACCGCCTCCGTACTCAATAGCGCACCAGGGCCGCTTCGATCGTCGATCCGGGGCCCATTGTCAAAAACACCCCGTGGTCCCCTTCGGCGACCACACCCTCGTCACACAGCCGTTCGTAGGAGAACAGGAAAGAACCGCTCGAAAGGTTGCCGAAATCCTCGAGGACGCCCGCGGTGTGCCGCACGTCGTGCCGGCTCAGCCCGAGGTTCACCATCATCGAGTCGACGACCTTCCTGCCGCCGGAATGGATGGTCCAGTGCCGGACGTCGCCGCGCCGCAGGCCGGTGCCGTCGAGCAGCCTGCCGACGATTCCTTCGGCGTTCGCGCCCACCACATAGGGAATATCCCGATCGAGGAAGAAACTGAGCTTGCCGTGCTCGTCGTCCCAGTCGAACCGCATCGCGTCGATGGCGTCGGGAATGAGGCAGCTGGCGAACTTCAGGATGGTGGGGCCGCGACCGGGGCCTTCCGGCTCGGCGACGAGGGCGACCGCCGCCGCCCCATCCCCGAACAGGCTGTTCACCACGGCGGTGCGCATGGTCCCGTCCATCACGTAGGCCGCCGAGCACGCCTCGATGCACACCATGACGGCCACCTGGCCCGGATGGGCGCGAGCCCATGAGGCGACAGCGCCCAGACCGTTCAGCCCGGCATTGCAGCCCATTCCCACGATGTCGATCCGGCCGCAGCCGTGCCAGAGACCGAGTTCACGGATCAGCAACGCGCTGAATCCTGGCGTGAGGAATCCGGTCGACGACACACAACACAGGTACTGCACCGCGTCCAGTGAGAGTTCGGCGTCTTTCAGGCAAGCCTGAAGCGCTCGAACACCCATGTCGATACCGGTTTTCCGGTGTTTCGCGAGCAGTTCGCCCTGGCTTTCCACTTGATTGGTGCCGTCCGGGTCCGTACCGGGCAGGGTCAGATACCGCCGTTTGATCGCGCTGTTGCGGAACACGGACCGGATCCGTTCGTCCTCGATCCGGTACAGGTCCAGCACTTCGTCCTGGGTGTAGGAGAACGCCGGAACGGCCGTGCCGACCCCGCGTATCCGCGGAGCCGTCCGCACCGCTGCGCCGTGACCGTCCACAACCACCTCTTGGTTCGTTGACGACTGGCTGTCACGAGCAAACGTAGGTTCGTCACAGTGATGAAGGGGTTACTCAACGCGTCGTTGAGCAGTGGATCATCGGCGATGACGATGTGCCCGGGATGGCGAACCACAACACTTTCCCTGTGGAATCACTGACATCTGACGCCCCTTCCCCCTTCGATACCGACTGGCCCTGGTAGTCGCCGAGCACCACAACGCCCTCGCCGACGCCGACCGGAAGGTGACCGCATTGATCAGCTCCCGAACTTCGCATGCCGCCGCCGTGCTGCCTGCGCAGCTGGAGACCTGGTTCGCCGAACAACTGGCCGGCACCACCGCGGCCTTCCACCCCCACAAGGCTTTCCGGTTGCGCGGTCGCATCGACACCGACCAGCTGACCGCCGCGATGACCCACGTCATGCGAAGACATGAGGCGCTGCGGCTGACGTTCGAGGACGTGGACGGAGTCCCGCTGCCGCGTCGGTGCGACCCGGCCGCTGATATCGCCGTGACGGACACCGGCGACCTCACCGACGAGCAACGGATGGCGCTGGCCCGCGCCGAGGTCGCCGATCCGTTCGACCTGCGGGGCGGTCCGCTGGTGCGGATCCGGTTGTACCGAACCGGTCCCGAGGACCATCTCATGGTCCTTGTCGCGCATTCGATGGTCTGTGACCTCGAATCCATCGACCTCGTGCTGGCCGAACTGCGTGCCGCCTACCTGTCTGTCCACAGTGGATTTGTCTGCCTGCCCTCGTCACCGCACCCGTCCTGGTCCACGACGGTAGCCGCGATCCAGGACTGGCTCGGGACCAGTGCGGCACTGGACTCGTTGTCGTACTGGCTGGCCCGGCTGGCCGGGGTGTCCGACCAGGTGACCTGGCCACGGACCCGGACCGGTGGCCAGGCGTTCACCCTTCGCGGCCCGCTCAGCACCGGCCTCGCCGCGGGAGTGGCCGAGCTGGCCGCACGGCACGGTACGACGTCGGAAACCGTGCTGCTCACCGCGCTGCGGGTACTGCTCAGCCGGTACACCGGCCAGCCGGACCTGCTCATCGCCACCCCGGCGACGACGCGCACCGACCGGACCGCCGGTGTCGTCGGTCAGCTGGGCAACCTCGTGGTGATGCGCACCGACCTCGAGGGAAACCCGAGCCTGAGCGAAGCGCTCGTGGCCGAGCATTCGACCGAGCGGGCCGGGCTGGCCGAGAACTTCCCGTTCGCACTGTTGGCCACCGCGCTGAAACCGAACACCAGCCCCGCCTTGGGCTCCATGGTCCAGGTCTGTTTCCGCGGTGAGCCCACGGCGTCGCCTTGCCCGGAGTGGGCGGGCCTGCACCTGGAGCACGTCGCGCTGGACCTGCCCACGACGATGTGCGATCTGTCGTTGACCGCGCGCACGCACGACGACGGCACGGTCCGGGAACTGGTCTGGGCGAGCGCCAACGGCGAGCTCGACGAGCGGACCGTGCATGACATCGCCGATCGGTTCGCGGCCCTGCTGCGGGACGCGGTCGAGAACCCGGACAAGCGAATCGCGGAACTGCGCGTGCTCTCGGCCGTCGACGAGAAGGCGATCGAACGGTTCGGCAGGCTGTCCCCGCTTTCCGCGCCCGAGCAGGGGAAGTGGAGCCTGGTCGAGTTGGTGCACCACTGGGTCCGGCGAAGCCCGGACGCGGTGGCGGTCCGCCACGGCACCGACGCATTGACCTACCGCGGGCTCGGCACGTTGAGCGGGCACATCGCGAGACGGATCACCGCATTGCGGCTGCCGCTGGAAACCCGTGTCGCCGTGTTGCTCAACCGCGGTATCGAGTTGCCCGCCGTGTTCCTCGCGGTGGTGCAGGCGGGCTGCGCGGTCGTACCGCTGGATCCCACGCATCCTCCCGACCGGCTGGCCTCTGTGCTGCGTGACTCTCACGCCGAAGTACTGATCACCGACGGAGTCGTGGACGGGCTGGTCATCGACGACGACCTCCAGGTGCTGCCGCTGGCCGCGCTGCGCACCGAAGTCGCCGGATCCGCGGGGCCCATGGCCTGGCCCGAGGTGTTGCTCGACAGTGCGGCGTACCAGCTGTACACGTCCGGCTCGACCGGGACACCCAAAGGCATCGCGGTGACGCACCGCGGACTGGCGAACTGTCTGCGGGCCACGCGCGAGCTGCTCGATTTCCGGCCTGGCCGGAGTCTGCTCGCGGTCACCACGATCTCCTTCGACATCGCCATGCTCGAACTGTTCCTCCCGCTGGTCTCCGGCGGGCAGACGGTGATCGCGGACTCGTCGGCCGTCCGGAACGGCGACGCGCTCAAGAACCTGATCGAGGACGTCCGGCCAGACTTCATGCAGGCGACGCCGATGACCTGGCAGATGCTCTTCCTGTGCGGCTGGGCGGGCGACCCGGACCTGGTCGCGCACGTGGGCGGCGACCTGGTCACGCCGGAGCTCGCCGCGCGGCTGACGGCCTGCACCAAGGCCATGTGGCACACCTACGGGCCGACCGAGGCGTCGATGTACATGGCCTGCGAGCCCGTCCCACCGGGGCCACAGCCACCGGTACTGCCGATCGGCAGGCCGATCGGCAGCGCGGGGGTGCTCATCGTCGACCCGTCACTGCGGCCGGTCCCGCCGGGAACCGTCGGCGAACTCTGCGTTCGCGGGGTGTGCCTGGCCCGCGGCTACCCCAGCATGCCCGGGTTCACTGCGACACGGTTCGTCCCGGACCCGCTCCGGCACGGCGAACGGATATACCGCACCGGTGATCTCGCCCTGCTGCGCCCGGACGGACGCATCGAATTGCGCGGGCGCAACGACCGTCAGATCAAGATCAGGGGACACCGGGCGGAGCCGGGCGAGGTGGAAACGCTTCTCGGCAGGCACCCCGGCGTGGCCATGGCCGCCGCGGTCGTCTTCGGGACCGGCTCGGACAGCTACCGGATCGTCGCTTACCTCCAGCCCGCCGACGAGGCGGACGAGTCCGTGGTCGACGACGTCAGGGAGTACGCGAGCCGCCTGCTGCCCGCTTTCCTGGTGCCGTCGTCCTATGTGGTGGTGAAGTCGATGCCCCGCAACCCGAACGGGAAGATCGACCGCGCCGTGCTCGCCCGGTCCGCCGCATGGCCTCCCGCGGCCGACCGCCGTCCTCGCCCGCGGGGCAAGGAGGAGGACTGGGTGGTCAACACCTGGTCGGCCGTGCTCGGCTCCGCCGAGGTGTCGGCGGAGAGCTTCTTCCGGCAGGGCGGTGACCTGGTGCGCGCGGCCAAAGTGGTGGTGCGGGCCCGGCAGGAGCTCGGCATCGACCTCGCGCTGAAGACGGTCGTGCGCTCGCCGTTCATCCCGGCGCTGGCCCAGCACATCCGTTGTGCCGAACTGCGTGGCCGGGCCTCCGGCGTCCAGGCCGGTGGTACCTGGCTGACCGAGTCCGCCGGCGACCTGGCGCCCCTGCTTCTCCTGGCCGGGCCGGATGACCGTCAGGACTACTCCGGCCTCGCGGCGGCGCTCGAGCCCGGCCGCGGGATGTGCCGTATCGATGTACTCGACGAGCACGGTCCGGTCACCCGGGACCAGCTGTCCGCGCTGCTCACCGCGGCCGGATCCGACTCGATCGCGCTCTGCGGGACCGACGGCGGCGGCCGGGCCGCCCTGCGCACCGCTCGCGCGCTGCACCAGGAAACCGGGTTGCTGCCGCCGGTGCTGCTTCTCGGCGGCGCACCACCGGACAGCGAAGCGGTCACCGGTTACCGAGGCTCGGTGTATTGGGTCGCCGATGTCCGTTCGGTCCGGACGGCCGGACGCGACCTCGGCCGCAGGCCGTCGGTGGTCGCCCTTCCCGGCGGCCCCACGGAGCTCTTGAGCGACGCGAACTGTGCCCGCGTCGCGGGAGTCCTCGCCGGCACGACCTGACGGAGGCGATGCCATGACCGACGACGTGTTGACCCGTTTCCTCACGCTCTCCCCCGCCGATCGCAGGAAGCTGCTGTCCGGCGACTCCGGTCAGGACGACTCGCGAGCAGGCCGGATCCCCGCGATCGACCGCGGAAAACTGCCTGCCCGCTTGCCCGCCTCACCCGGGCAGCAGGCGCAGTGGACGTTGTGGCGGATCGCTCCGGACAGCGTCACCTATCACGTGCCCGCCTGCTATGAGATCTCCGGCCCGTTGCAGCCGTCACTACTGACACAGGCCGTCAATGCCGTTGTGGCGCGGCACGAAGTCATGCGAACCACGTACGCGCAGGAAGGCACCAAGGTGGTGCAGGTGATCCACCGGCACCTGCCCGCGGACATCCGGATCGGCACGGCGGGCTCTCGCGACGAGGCCGTGGGACTCGCCGCCGCGGCCGCCCGCGAACCGTTCGACCTGGGCAAGGGTCCACTCGTCCGGGTCCGGCTGTGGCGGTTCGCGCCGCAGCGGCATCTGCTGCTGATCTTGTTGCACCACATCACCGTCGACGAGCGTTCGTCGCGGATCCTGGAACGCGAGCTGGCCGCCTACTACGGCGCCGCGGTGACCGAGCGGCCCGCGATCCTGCCGACGTTGCCGGTGCAGTACGCCGACTATGCCGTCTGGCAGCGATCCCTCGACTCCTCCGCCGATCTGGTTTACTGGAGTCAACAGCTGGCCGGGGCCACGGGTGTGCGGTTGCCACCGGACCGCCCCTGGCCCGCGGTGAGCACGCTGCCCGGCACCACCGTGCAGTTGCCCCTGCCCGGCGTACGGGAGGCGCTGGCCCACCTGTCGGCCCGGCTCGGCGGCACTCCCTTCACCGCGCTGGCCGCTGCGTTCGCCGTGTTCCTCGCCGGGGAGACCGGGCGGGACGACGTCTCGTTCGGCTGTCCCGTGGCTTCCAGGACCGACCGTGAAGTAGCCGATCTGATCGGCTACTTCATGAACTCGGTGGTGCTGCGGGTCCGTACCCCGCCGTCCGCGACGTTCGCCCAGCTGGCGGCCGAGACCCGGGAGGTGGTCGGCGGAGCGCTGCGCCATCAGGCCGCGCCCTTCCACGAAGTGGTCACCGCGGTCGGCGCCAAACCGGACGGGTTCCACAATCCCCTGTTCGGCACCATGCTCGTGTTCCTGTCCGGCGAGCAGACCGGCCACCACGCGGCGCTCGCGCCCGACCTGCCGATGCGGCCGGTGATCCTGCCGATGCCCAACGCGCACCAGTACGTCACCTTCACCGTCGTCGAGGAGCCGGAGGCCGCGACGCTGGTCGTCCACTACCCGAGCGATGCCTACACGACCGAAACCGTCGAGCGCTGGGCCGACCGGCTCGACAACGTCATCACCAGGATCGCGGCCGATTCCTCCGTGCTCGTCGCCGACTTGGCCCGGTCGCCGGAAACCCTTGAGCAGGCACCTCGATAACCATAGTATTGTTTACTGTAGTTATATCGCTCGACCAAGGTGTGCAGGGAAGGTCGCCATGCAGCAGGACGATGCACCACCAGACCAGGGCCGAGTCACCACGGTGCGGACCCTGGGGCAGTTCAGCGTCGCCATCAACGGCATCAGGATCGAGCGCTGGCGCGCGGGCCGGGCCCGCCAGCTGTTCCAGTGCCTGCTGACCGAGGCGGGAAAGCCGGTCTCCAAAGCCACCCTGATCGACGCGGTCTGGGGCGACTCGTCGGCACGCTCCCCCGACGTGTCGCTCAAGGTGGCCGTCTACAACCTGCGCAACCTCATCAACGACGCGCACCGCCTCGGCCACGGCACCGGCAGGCCCACGCTGTCGATCGACCTGCACCGCACCGGCTACTCGTTGACCACCAACGGGGCCATCGTCGACGTCACCGATTTCGAGCGGGCACTCGACGACGGCGCCCGTGCCGCGAAAGCGGGCCTCGACCAGCAGGCGAGCAGGCACTACCGCACCGCCGTCGACCTCTACACCGGCTCGTATCTCCCGGAGTGCCAGGACGTCTGGGCGATGATCCGCCGGGAACAACTGAAGGACCGCCTGCTCGGCGCGATCCAGGAGCTGACACTGCAAGCGCAGCGGGACGGCGACCGGACCGTCATACCCGAGCTGCACCAGCGAATGCTCCAGATCGACCCGTGTAGGGAAGAGAGCTACCGCGAGCTGATGCGCTGGCACGCCAGGGCGAACCAGCCCTCGCGGGTCATGCACTGGTATTCCACCTGTACCAACCAGTTGCGCACCCAGCTCGGCATCGAACCCGATCGCAGCACCAGGCAGCTGTACTACGACGCCGTTCGCGGCGACCTCGCCGCCAGGACCGGCGGAGCGGCCGACCGATGAGCGACGGCAACGGACGGCTCGTCGCCTTGTGGAGCGCGCCGCGGTCGAGGTCGACGGCGTTTCTGCGGATGATCGTCGAGCGCGGCGACTTCGAGGTACTGCACGAGCCCTTCTCCGGCCTGGCCGACTTCGGCCAGGCCACGGTGGCGGACACGACGGTGCGCACCGAACGGGACCTCATCGCCGCCATCCGGTCGTGCGCCGACCGTGGACCGGTGTTCTTCAAGGACACGACGGACTTCCACTACCCCGGGCTCCTGGCCGACCGCGAGTTCCTGAGCACGGCGACCCACACCTTTCTGATCAGGGACCCGGCCGAGGTGATCGCGTCGCATTACGCGCTGAACCCGGACGTGCGGCTGGAGGACATCGGATTCGGGAGGCTGAGCGAGATCTACGACGCCGTCCTCGACCAGACGGGCACGCCGCCGGTGCTGATCACCGCGGAGGATCTCGTGCGGCGGCCCGCGAACACCGTGCGGGCGTACTGCGCCGCTGTCGGCATCCCGTTCGTCCCGTCGGCACTGGAATGGCGGTCCGGCCTGATGGACGAGTGGCGCAGCGCCCAGCGCTGGCACGAATCCACCGGCCGTACCCACGGTTTCACCAGAACCGATTCATCCTATGTGGACACAGTGGCCGACAACCCGGTGCTCGCCGGGTTCCTGGACCACCACCGCCCGTTCTACGACAAACTCCGGCGACAAGCACTCGCTGTACCCGATTAGGCTGAAGGACGCTTTCCCCGCATGGCATGCGACGAAAGCGTCCTTCACCGAATCTAGAGAGCCCTCAGCCGCCGAGCTCGCGGCGCATGATGAGCCGGCTGCCGGTCTTGGGCTCGCGGTACATCGAGAATCCGGCCTTGGTGAACAAGTCGATGGTGCCGGAGGCGAGCAACGCTTTCTTGCTGGGGTTGGCACTGGCGACGGGATAGCCCTCGACGACGGTCGCGCCCTGCGCGCGAGCGTGCTTCACGGCCGCGTCGAGCAGACCGCCCGCCACCCCGGCGCCCCGGCACTCCGGTTTGACGTACACGCACACCACCGACCACACGCCCGCGTCGTCCGGATCTTCCGGTTCCAGCCCCTTGGTACGGAACACGCGCTTGTACGTGGTGCGTGGCGCGACCGAACACCAGCCGACGGGCTTGCCGTCCTGGTACATCAGCAGGCCCGCCTGGTCGCCGGAGCGCACCACACCCTCGAGCACGGCCCGGTTGTCCGCCGGGGTCTTGCCGTTGGCCTCCTGGTTGGTCAGCCGCCAGAAAGTGCACCAGCAGCCCGCGCTGCCGCCCCGGGGACCGAACACCTCCGTCACATCGTCCCAGCACTCGGAGTCAACGGACCGGGTCCGCATCGCCATCGTCACTCTTCTCTCTCGTACCTTCGAAACCTCGCGGGCCATCAGCCCGCGACGGACTGCTCGCCTGCCGACAACCGGTTCAACGCCGCCGTGACCTGGTCGGCCGAGTACTCCTCGAGTTCGTCGTCGAACAACCGGTCCACCAGAGCCGCCTGACTCGCGACAGTGTGGTGGACGAAGAACTCGGCCGCCGGGATGACGAGCCCGAACAACTCTTCCACCCGGACGGCGAGCGCCGTCACGACCAGGGAGCTGCCGCCGAGGTCGAACATGCTGACCTCGGCCGGCGGCCGGTGGATGCCCAGCAGATCCCCCCAGATGTCGCTGATCTTCTGCTCTGTCACGGTGAGTTCACGCTCATCCGGTCCGGCGGAGTGGGTGTCGGCGGGCACGGTCCTGGCGAGCGCCTGCCGGTCGACCTTGCCGCTGGGGGTGAGGGGGAATCGGTCCACGAACGCGAACCGGGCCGGGATCATGTACTCGGGCAGGGTCCGGGTCAGCCGGTCGCGCAGTTCGCCCACCGTCATCCGGGCACCGTTCGCCGGGACGCAATAGGCGACCAGCCGGGCTTCATGCCCTGCCGACTCCGGCCCGTCCTGCAGGACGACCGCGGCGTCGGCGATCTCCGCCACCCCACAGATCTGTGCTTCCACCTCACCGGTCTCCACCCGGTGGCCGCGGATCTTGACCTGGTCGTCGGCCCTGCCGATGATGTCCATCCGCCCGTCCGGCCGTTTGCGGCCGATGTCGCCGGTCAGATACACCCGCCCGCCGAAGGCGTCGAGTTCGGGGAACCGTTCAGCGGTCAGCCCCCGCCTGCCGAGGTAGCCCCGGGCGAGGCTGCTTCCGGACACGCAGATCTGGCCGGGGACGCCCACCGGCAACGGCCTGAGCCGGGCGTCGAGCACGTCGATCACCGACCCGGTCCTGGCGAGGCCGATGCTCGGGGTCGCGGGCCACGTGGCCGGGTCCGGGTCGAGCAGTTCGGCGCTGGCCGGATGGGCCTCGGTGGGCCCGTACTGGTTTTCCAGCCTCGCCCCGGTCCGGGTGAAGAACTCGCGGACGGCCGGGGTGACCCGGAGTTGCTCGCCCGCCGTGACGACCTCTCGCAGTCGAGTGGGAAAGCGGCCGATCCGCACGGCCGTCTCGGCGAGCATCCTCAGTGCGACGAAGGGAAGGAACAACCGGTGGATGCCCTGCGTGTCGAGGTACTCGACCAGCTGCCGGGGATCGCGCCGCGTCTCCTCGTCGATCAGCACGACCGTGCCACCGGTCGCCCAGGTGGAGAAGACCTCCTGGAAGGAGACGTCGAAGCTGGCCGGGGAGAACTGCAGGGTGTTCCAGCCGGGTCCGGCCTCCGACCGACGTGATTGCCAGTCGAGCATCGTGGCCACCGAGCCATGTGGCATCGCGACGCCTTTCGGGCGTCCTGTCGAGCCGGACGTGTAGATGACGTACGCGAGGTCTTCCGCGCTCACCGCCGGTGATCCGGCGCGTTCGGCGGTCCGCTGAACCGTCTCGTCCAGGCCGATCACGAGGCAGTGGGACGGGACGGTCAGCTCACCGGCGCGATCGGCATCCTGGATCAGCACGTCCGCCCCGCTGTCGCTGAGCATGAAGTTCACCCGGTCGACGGGATACGTCACATCGAGTGGGAGGTAACCCGCGCCTTGGCGCAGCACGGCGAGCATCGCCACCAGCTGGTTCGGGGACCGCCGACAATGCAGCGCCACCAGCCGTGCTCCCGCCAACCGCTCCCCCAGCGCGTCCGCCGCCTGCCGCAACTCGTCGTAGGTCAACTGGCCGCCCGGCCACCGCATGGCCACGTCATCCGGCCGCTGCTGGGCGGTGTTCGCGAAAAGCTCCGGCGCGAAGCCACCGTCGGCACTCACCTCGGCGGGGTCGGGCGCGGTCTCGCCGATGTCCAGATCACCGACGCATACGTCCGGCCGGGCGATCGCGTCAGTCAGCAGGGCACCGAGGGTCACGGCGATCCGGGCGGCCGTGTCCGGCTCGTAGAGTTCGGTGACGTACTCGAGCCTGCCCTGGTAGCCGCCTCCGTCTGCCGTCAGGGTGACAGCCAGATCCGTCCCCTGCCAGCCGGTCGTGGTCTCGACGATTTCGGTGTCGGCGTCCCCCAGCCGCGGCGCGGTCGTCTGCTCGTCCTCGATCCGCACCAGCACCCGGAACGACGGCGACCGGCCGAAGTCTGCTTCGGTCGTCGAGCCGATGGCGTGCTCCAGATCGGTGACCTGATGCGCGGCGGCACGCCGGGTGAGCGTGGCGAACGACGCCTCCGGGTCGATCCGCTGCGCGAGAACGACCGTCTGCGTCAGATTCCCCACGACGAGGTGCGCGTCGGCGCCGAGCCGACCGGAGACGACCGCGCCCACCGCGACCTCGCTGGCCTCCCCCGCCTGTGGGCCGACCCTGGCCAGCAGGACGCGGACGGCGGTGGCGAGCACGGCGAGCGGCGTGGTGGAGAACGCCGTGGCGTGCCGTCGAAGCGCCGTCGTCACCTCCGCCGGGACCTCGAAGCGGTGCACGGCGCCGGATCGAGACACCGGATCGCTGGTCCGGTCGTACGGCCAGGTGCCCGCGACCGGGAGGTGGGCCAGCCGCTCTTCCCAGTACTGCGAGTGGGTCGTCGGGGGAAGGGGTGCCGGGGCAGGCGCGGGCCGCACGTCGCCGTCGGTGTAGGCACGCTGGAGATCGGCACACAGAATCCGGGCCGAGTGCGCGTCCAGGACAGCCGGGTGCGCGGCGATCGCGAGCAGCCACTCGCTCCGGCCGGTATCGAACATCGCACAACGCGCCAGTGGACCGTCGTTCTCGTCGATGGGCTGCCGCAGGAACGCCGACACCGCGGCCGGCTCGTCGCCGGGGGCGGACTGGATCACCTCGGGCCGAATACCGGTGGCACGCAACACCGGGTGGCGGCCGATCGCGGCGGCCGCCGCCTCGCCCAGCTTCTCGACGTCAAGCGACCCGCTGACCCGCAGGACCACCGTGGAGTTGGCCGTGGCGACAGCGTCCGGTCGCTCTTCGACGGGACGGACAGGCGCGGCAACGTCCTCTTCGGACAGAGTCGCCTCGTGCATGATCCGTGCGACGTCGTTCACGAACGGCGGGCGCAGGACTCCATAGTGGTCAGTGTGGACTTCGGTCACCGTGAGCCCGCCGGCGACCCGGTGGCGCCACGAGTCCTCCGGGTCCGGGCCGTCCCAGACCGTGGCGCGGATCAAGCTGACGGCGTGGTCGTACGGGCCCGGCTGGTAGTCGTCCAACGCCAAGGCCGCGTTGCGGTACGTGCGGTAGCGGTTCTCCAGATCGTCCGGGGCCAGTCCGAGGGCGAACCCACGGGCCGCCATCTGGGCCTCGGCCACCGTCAGCGCCACGATCGCCGAGTGCTGCCAGATCGCCGCGTCGAAGTCGAACTCCGACGGGTCTCGTCCGGCCGACCTGATCAGGTCGTGCACGAAGAACTCCACGAACTGGGCATCGGTCCGGGTCTGGCCGTCGTGGATCGGTGGTTTGGTGGCGGAGTCGATCAGCACGACCGGCGGCGGCTGGACGGTCCGTGCCAGCTGGAGGGCCATCTCGTAGGCCAGCACGCCGCCCATCGACCAGCCCGCCAGCACGCCGGGCCGCATCCCGGAGGCGGTGAGCAAGCCGAGGTAGTGGCTCGCGAGTTCCGGCACGGTCGGTGATCCGGCGCCGGTGAGCAGCCGATCGGCGGCCACCGCCACGCAAGGCGCGCCGCTGGGCAGTTGTTTGACCAGGTCCACGTAGCAGAGGACCTGGCCGCCGACCGGGTGAAGGAGCACGACCGGGTCGCCGGTCCCCGGCCGCAACCGCACGATCGGGCTGTTCTCCCCCTGGCGCTCCCGGTCGGTCAGCAGCAACGACAGCAGCCGCTGTTTGCGGTCGGACAGTGCGGTCACCCTGGACTGGTCGAAGGGTTCATTCGGCATCGGTGACCACTCCCCACAAGAGTTACACTAGTAACCGGCAGCTGTTACCGTAGTGGAGTGGCAGCACTGACTCAAGTGACCAGGAGCGTGGGATGAGCGAACTGCACCAGCGCCTGACACACCTTCCGCCGTCGGAGCGCGGGAAACTGCTCGCCCTGCTGCGCGAGGACCGGGACGGCGCACGGCAGACCCCGCTACGCGCCCGCGGCTCCGGGATCGAAGCCCCACTGTCGTCCGCACAGCGCACCCTGTGGTTCCTCGACCGGCTCACCTCCGGCACAAACGCCTACAACCTGGTGCACTACTACCGGATCACGGGCGATCTGAACGTCGAGGCACTACGCGAGGCCTTGCGGGCACTGGTCCGCCGCCAGCAGATCCTGAGGACCTGCCTGCGGGAGAACGCGGACGGGCCGATCCAGATCGTGGTGCCCGAGGTGCCGGTGGAACTCGCCGTCGTCGACCACACCGGCGGTCTCGACGACTGCCTCGATCGCGCGCGGCGCGAGGTGGCGACCGACCGGATCCCCCTGGATCGCGCGCCGTTGTGGCGGACCGGACTCTATCGCTGCGGAGCCGACGAGCACCTGTTCGTCTTCGCGATCCATCACGCCGTCTTCGACGGGGCCTCGGAACGGATCTTCTGCGCCGAATTGGCCGAGCTGTACCGAGCACAGCTGACCAAGACCCGCCCGATGCTGCCGGAGCTGACCGTGCAGTACTCCGACTTCGCCCACTGGCAGCAGGAACGCCTCGCCGAGGACGAGATCCGCAGGCTCACCGACCTGTGGCGCGAAGAACTCGACGGTGTGCCCGAACTCCGGCTGCCACACGACCGGCCACGGCCCGCGGAGTTCAGCTATCGCGGCCAGTCCATGACAGGCCCCTTGCCCGCCGATGTGCCCGACGCCGTCGACAAGCTGGCGAAGTCGTTGTCCACCACGACGTTCGTCGTGTATCTGGCCGCGTTCTGGGTGTTGCTGCACCAGTACACCGGTCAGCGCGACCTCGTCGTCGGCACGTCGGTCTCCGGCCGCGGCCGGGCCCAGCTGGCCGGCTTGCTCGGCTTCTTCATCAACATCGTCCCCTTGCGCGGCCACCTGGCCGACGACGCCGGATTCCGGGACACCGTCCAGCAGGCCGAGACGAAGCTGCGGACGGCCGTCGCCAACTCCGACCTGCCATTCGAGCGCGTCGTGCACGCCGTCGCACCGGAACGCCGCATGGACAGTTCGCCCCTGTTCCAGGTGACTTTCGCGACCGCGCCGGGCATCGTCGCCCCCGAACTGGCCGGCACGAAGGTCGAGCAGCTGTTCCTCGACCACGGCAGCGCCCAGTTCGACATGGCCTGGGCCGTCGTCCAAAGTGGACAGCCGGTGACCGTCGTCCAGTTCAACGACGACATCTTCGTCCCGGCGACGATCACCGCGATGATCGAGCACTACGGGCGCCTTGTCGGCTGGCTGGTCGAGCACCCGGACAGTCCGCTGCACGAGGCCCCGGCGCCGGGCTGAGTGTCAGGGCGCGGGCCGGGTCTCTCACTGTGTGGATTTTGGTGCGCTGGATGACCCGAAATCCACACGGCCCCGCGCGAGGAGTCCCGGTGACCATCGGATCAGGAGGGGTGTGTGGAAATAGGGACATTGAGTGTCCCTATTTCCACACACCCCCTCACCCGACGCCACCTTTGCCTGTCTTTGAAGGCCTTGCTGCGGATGTCCCGACCGCCCCACGTCCCGGAACCGAACGCCCGCGGTTCGAGTACATGAAGGCCCCCTTCCGTGCGCCAGGCGCAAGGAAGGGGGCCTTCATGTACTCGGCGAGGGGGCATCCAGTGCGGACTCGGCGGCGGGAGTGGCTTCGTCACCAGGACACCGGTCCCGGGCCTTGAAGCTAGCGAAGAAGGCCTACACGGCAGCCTCACGCTCACGAACCCAACCGCTGCCGCACCTCGTCATCCGAGAGCAGCAGCACCTGCTCGACCGAGGCCGCCAGTTCCTCGGCCTCGTCCGGTCCGCTCAGCCGCTTGACGATCTCGTCGGCCAGCGCGGCCGGGGTCGACGCGGTGAACAGCGCGCTGAGCGGCAGTTCGACGGCGAGGATCTCCTTGATCTTCGCCAGGAGCCTGACCGCGAACAACGACTGGCCGCCGAGGTGGAAGAAATCGTCGTCGACCGCGACCGGCCTGCCGTCGAACAGCTCGGACCACATGGACACCAGTAAGCGGGTCAACGCGGTGTCCGGGGTGGCCGGGGCCGCCGGCGACGTGGATCCGGCCATCGCACGCAGACACTCCCCGTCCACGGTGCCGTCGGCCGCCAGCGGCACCTCGTCGATCGCGACGACAGCGGTCGGCAGGGCGTACTGGGGCAGCCGGTCCACGAGGAAGGCGCGCAGTTCGCTCAGCTCGATCGAGCCTGCCGCCGCAACGTAAGCTGTGCGGAAGTCGCGCTCGTCCGGGCGCACCACGACGTCTCGAACCAGCGGATGGCCCGCGACAGCGGCCTCCACCAAGCGCGACGCCACTCTGGCACCGTCGACCAGCGGCACCTCGGCCACTGCGCCGAGATACGCCACCGAACCGTCGCCCACCGCGCGCACGAGGTGGCCGGTGCGCGCCATGAAACCGCCTGCGGCGAAGGGATTCGGCATCAGCTGGGCGTCGGCGGTCAGGTGCGCCGCGGTCAGATAGAGCTCACCGCAGACACCAGGCGGCACCGGCCGAAGCCGGCTGTCGAGGACGTAGGCTCGAACGCCCGGCGCCGGCCGGAGGCGGGGAGTGTCGTCGGCGGCGGTTGCCACTGCCGCGAGGGGGACGGCACTCGACGAGAGCACCCGGACGGTCCGGTCGCCCAGCGGGCCGAGGGGTGGCGTCGCGCAGCCCGTGATGAGCAGCCGCAGCCCGGCCAGCTCGCGGGCCATGGTCGGCGGCACCCGCATGGGCAGCCACGCCGCCGTGGCACCGCTCCTGGCGATGAACTCCGGCAGATCAGGGAGGCGCGGTTCGCCGGGTGCCGGACAGCACGTCGCCCCGGCCGCCAGCGCGGCGAACAAATCCGGGTGAGCCGAGCCGGCGAGCACTAACCGCTCTCCCCTGCGCAGGCCAAGATCGACGGCGCTGAGGGCAGTAAGACTCTCCGGAGTCAGCACCACGCCCGACGTGAGCTCCACGGTCGCGCCGAGGTCGGTCGCGGCCAAGGTCGTCACCACTACGTCGTCCACCGCGGAGACGACGGCGCCCGAGCCGATGCCGGACGCCGCCAATCGGTCACGCCGAACCTCCACAGCGGTCATCAGTTCGGCGTAGGTCATGGCGCCGTCCCCGTCCTCCAGGGCAACCAGACCGGGGTCCACTGAGGCGTGCTGCCGGAGCACATCGACGGGCCGCGGCGTGGAAACGGCGTCAGGAGGTGCGGCGAGCAAGGCGAACTCGTTGTCGGACAACATCTCCAGCCTGTCGACGGCGAGGTCCGGGTGGCTCGCCACCTGCTGCCAGAGCCGGGTCAGGTGGTCGGCGAACTGGGTCATTCGTGTCTCGTCGAACAACGCGGTGTCATACCGCAGGGTGACTTCGATCCGGTCGTCATGGCTCAGACCGGCGCACGAGAGGTCGAGTGTGGAGTATTCGGGAGGCAGGGACTCCCCGGCTTCCAGTGTGAGGTACGCCGAGTCGACTCCGGCCACTTCCCTCGATGCGAGGCCGCAGCCGATCTGGAAGAACGGGTGGTGGGACGGGTTCCGTTCCTCGACGAGCCGTTCGAACGGCATCCCTTGATGCCGGGACGCATCAAGGATCACGTCGCGGACCCGGTCGAGCAGGTCACCGAAGGTCGGCTCGCCGGACAGGTCCGTTCGCAGGGCGACAACGTTCGCGCACGAGCCGACCACGTTGGTCAGCCTCGTGGTCTGCCGGTTGGCCATGGACGTGCCGACGACGACGTCCGCCCTGTCGCTGTAGCGGGCCAGCGCCACTTGGAGGATGGCGACGTAGGCCATGAAGAGAGTGCTGTGCCGCGCCGACGCCACCTGCCGCACCGCGGCGACAGTCTCCCGCGGGATGACGAAACGCAAGACGCCACCGACGGACCGTTGCGTGGGTGGCCGCGGCGTGCCGCCGAAGAGTTCCAGCAGGGCGGGAGCCCCTGCGAACCGGCCGCGCCAGAAGTCGAGCACGGGTTCACCCTGACTCCCCTCGAGATGCGCCTGCTGCCAGTCGGCGAACTCGCCATACTGTGGCGCGTCCGGCAACTCGGCGTCCCTGCCGTCGACAAGGGCGTCATAACACTGGAAAAGCTCGCGCAGGAAGATCTCGGCCGAGATCTCATCGAATACGAGTCGGTGAACGAAAAGGAGGACGACATGCCGGTCGTCCGCGACCCGGATCAGCCGCATTCGCATCAACGGCGGCTTGGACAGATCGAATCCGGCGCGGCGCTCCCGGGCGATGATGTCGGACAGCATCGCCTCACGCTGAACTTCCGGAAGATGCCGAGCGTCGTCATTCCCCACGTCGACGGTGACGTGTGGCGTCACCCACCGCACCGGGCGCCCTTCCCGTGTTCCGAAACCCGCCCGCAATGCCTCGTGCCTATCGAGCAGAATAGTGACGGCGGCGGTGAAGGCCTTCGAATCGAGTGAGCCACGTATCAGCCAGCGCCACGCGACCGTGTGGACCGGACTCGCCCGTTGCCCCTGGTCCGCGGACCACAGGCCGAGCTGGGTCACCGACAGCTGAAATTCCGCGTCGTTCACTTCGCGCACCCCGCTCGGCCGACGACATTATGCACAACGCACCGTACCGGCCGGTGGCGCGTGTGGTCATCGCCGTTTCACGCAGGCGGCGATCAACGAAACGTCGATGCCGACTCCTTCGCCAGGCTGATAAGATCGGATTCCATCGCGATTATGGCAAATTCTCCTGCAATTGTTCGTCGGCGGCTGAGGAACATTCAATGGCTGGGTACGCGTCGCGGTCTGTGTATGAACTGACACATCAGCAAGCGCTCGAGGCCGAGGCGGTGCACGTCTTCCGGGAGGTGGCGGCGACGTCGGCCGATCCGGCGTTGCTGTTTTCCGGCGGCAAGGACTCGGTTGTCATGCTTCACTTGGCGGCCAAGGCATTCTGGCCCGCGCCGATGCCCTTTCCCTTGGTGCACATCGACACCGGGCACAACTTCGACGAGGTGATCGCGTTCCGCGACGACGTCGTCGGTCGGCTCGGCCTGCGCCTGGTCGTCGGCCATGTCCAGGACGACATCGACGCGGGCAGGGTCGTCGAGGATCCGCAGGCTGGGCGCAACCGGTTGCAGACCACCACTTTGCTCCGCACGATCACCGAGCACGGATTCGACGCGGCGTTCGGCGGCGCCAGACGTGACGAGGAGAAGGCCCGCGCCAAGGAACGGGTCTTCAGCCCGCGGGACGAGTTCGGCCAATGGGATCCGCGCAACCAACGCCCCGAACTGTGGCGGCTGTACAACGGGCGGCACCGTAAAGGCGAGCACGTCAGAGTGTTCCCGCTGTCCAACTGGACCGAGCTGGACATCTGGACCTACATCGAAGCGGCGGGGATCGAGCTCCCGCCGCTCTACTACGCGCACCGGCGCGAGGTCGTCAGCCGTGACGGCATGCTACTGGCCAACACCAGATTCCTGCCGCCGTCACCCCACGAGGAACCGTTCACCGCCACCGTCCGTTTCCGCACCGTCGGGGACGCCACCTGCACGGGATGCGTGGAGTCCACCGCCGCGACGGCCGCCGAGGTCGTCGCCGAAGTCGCCGCGACCCGGGTCAGCGAGCGGGGTGCCACCCGCGCCGACGACCGGATCTCCGACGCGGGCATGGAAGACCGGAAGAAGGAGGGCTACTTCTGATGTCCGGCGACCTGGTGCGGCTGGCCACGGCGGGCAGCGTCGACGACGGCAAGTCGACGTTGATCGGACGGCTGCTCTACGACGCCAAGGCGATCTTCGAGGACCAGTTCGCCGCGGTCGCGCACACGTCCGCCCAGCGCGGGCATTCCTACACCGACCTCGCGCTGCTCACCGACGGCCTGCGCGCCGAGCGCGAGCAGGGCATCACGATAGACGTGGCCTACCGCTATTTGGCCACCCCACGCCGGAAGTTCATCATCGCCGACACCCCTGGGCACACTCAGTTCACCCGCAACATGGTGACCGGGGCTTCCACGGCGGACGTCGCGCTGATCCTCGTCGACGCCACCAAAGGCGTACTCGAGCAGTCACGCAGGCACGCGTTCCTCGCCAGTCTGCTCGGTGTACCGCACATGGTCGTGTGCGTGAACAAGATGGACCTGGTCGGCTATGCGCAGGAGCGCTTCGAGGAGTGTTGTGCGGAGTTCCGGGCTTTCGCGGCGAAACTGAACATCCACGACCTCACCTTCGTGCCGATTTCGGCGCTGCACGGCCACAACGTGGTCAACCGTGCCGCGGAGATGTCCTGGTACGGGGGCAGGACGCTGTTGCGGCAGCTGGAAGAGGTGCACGTCGCCTCTGACCGCAACCTCATCGACGCGCGCTTCCCGGTACAGTTCGTCATCCGCGCACACGGTTCCGAGGGCCGCAACGGTTTCCGGGGCTACAGCGGGACCATCGCGGGCGGCGTGTTCAAACCCGGTGACGAGGTCACCGTACTGCCATCCGGGTTCAGCACGACCGTGCGGGCGATCCGGGGTCCGGGCGGTTCCGAGATCGCCGAGGCTTTCGCCGGGCAGGCGGTCGTGATCGAGCTGGCCGACGAGATCGACATCGTGCGTGGCGACCTGCTCTGCCGCCCGCACAACCGTCCGTACGTCGCGTCCGAAGTGGACGCCATGGTCTGCTGGATGACCGAGTACGCCAAGCTGAAACCGGGCGACCACTACACCTTGCACCACACCACTCGCTCGGTCCAAGCCACGGTGCGGGAACTCGACTACCGGCTCGACGTGAACACGCTGCACCGCGACGAGGCGGCCACTTCGCTGGCACTGAACGAGATCGGCCGGGTCCGGCTGCGCACCCGGCAGCCGCTGCTGTTCGATCCCTACCGGCGCAATCGCGACACCGGCGGCTTCGTGTTGATCGACGACGTCACGAACAACACGGTCGCCGCCGGGATGATCACCGGCCCCGCGGTCACCACGCCGAATGTCTTGTGGCACAAGCCTTCCGTCACCCGCGAGCAACGCGCGACGGAAGGGATGACCGTCTGGCTGACCGGGCTCTCGGCGTCCGGCAAGTCCACCGTCGGCGCGGAGTTGGAGCGGCGACTCGTCGCGTCCGGGCGTCCGGCGTACCTGCTCGACGGCGACAATCTGCGGCACGGTGTCAACGCCGGTCTCGGCTTCTCCGCGCAGGACCGCGCGGAGAACGTGCGCCGCACGGGCGAGGTGGCCAGACTGTTCGCCGACGCCGGTGTGATCGCCATCGTGTCCCTGATCAGCCCGTACCGCGAGGACCGCGACCGGGCCCGCCGCAGCCACGCTCAAGCGGGCCTGCGGTTCGTCGAGGTCTTCGTCGACACGCCGATCGAGGTCTGCGAAGACCGCGACCCGAAGGGGCTCTACGCCAAGGCGCGGGCGGGCGAGATCAGCGGATTCACCGGCATCGACGCCCCCTATGAGCCGCCTACCGACCCGGATGTGGTGTTGCGACCCGACGACGGCGACGCCGCGGACCAGGCGAACATACTGCTCGACCGGCTGGGCGGCTGATCGGATGCGCCGCCTCGCGCCCGGAGTTCAACGCCCGCGCCACACCGGATCTCGCTTCTGCACGAACGAGAGCGGGCCTTCTTTGGCGTCCTCGCTGAGCATCCGCCGTTCCTCCCACGGGTAGCGCGTCGCGAAGGCCTGCGGCAGCGGGATATCCGTCGACGCCAGCGCGGCCTGCTTGATCGCGCGCACCGCCAGTGGGGCGCAGCGCAGCAGGTCGTCGACCCACCCCTGGACGCAGGAGTCCACCTCATCGGCGCTTACGACGTCGTTGATCAGACCGAACCGCAACGCGCGAGCCGCACTGAGCCTGCGGCCGGTCATCAGGTGGCCGAGCGCGATGCGCGGCGGGAGCTGGCGGCTGAGGCGGAAGACGCCGCCCGCACCCGGGATCAGCCCCAGTCTTGCCTCCGGCAAACCGAATTCGGCGTGGTCGACGGCGACGACGATGTCGCACGCCAGCGCCAGTTCGAATCCGCCGCCCAGCGCGTAGCCGTTGACCCTGGCCACGATCGGCTTGGCCAAGTCGAACCGCTCGGTCAGTCGCGGCCAACCGGGCAGGCCACGGCTGCCGAACGTCGCCGGCGTCGCACTGCCGTTCTCGGTTCGCTCGACGAGCTCTTTCAGGTCCTGTCCCACGGAAAACGCCCTGTCGCCCGCACCGGTGAGCACCGCGACCCACAAATCGTCGTCGTGCTCGAAATCGTCCCAAATCGCTGCCAGTTCCTCGTGCATACGCCGGTCCATCGCGTTGAGGACAGCGGGACGATCGAGCGTCACCCTGGCGACGTGACCGTCCTTTTCGTACAGCACCCGCGACTTGCCCACCATCCGTGGATGTTCGCAGTCCGGACGCTGCGCCGGACACCTACCGACGTCGGTTCTCACCAGTGGAATTGTTGAGAGATAAGGCAAAGGTGTCGTGGTGAGTCGCGAGGGCACGTGCGGCTGATGTCCCCAATGTCGCATTGGTGTCGCTGAGCGTCTCCAATGAGGCATTGGGGACAGTGACCACGGTGAACGCGCGATGCAGCTGGAGTTCTCCGAGTCCCGAGACCTCTTCGACGAAGTCATCAAGCTGAACCAGGTGATGCGGGAGGTCGCGGACAGGCAGCTCGACCGGCAAGGTACGAGCGAGCGGTTCCGGGAACGGCTCGCCGCGGACGCCGAACCGCAGGTCCATAATTTCAGTCTTGCAAGTTCTGCTATGTGGAAGCTAACCTCCGCAGACTGAAATTTCCCGGAAACGCTCGCTTCTACCGAGAGGCGGATCCATGGTGAAGAGGACACGGGCCGACGAGGCTGGCAGGCCCGAGGACGAACGGCTCGGGATCGGCAAGAGTTTCACCTACGGCATCCAGCACGTTCTGACGATGTACGGCGGGATCATCGCGCCGCCCTTGATCATCGGCGGTGTCGCGGGCGTCCCACCCGCCGAAATCGGGCTGCTCGTCGCGTCGTGCCTGTTCATCGGCGGGCTGGCGACCATCCTGCAGTCGTACGGCGTGCCCTTCTTCGGTTCCCGGCTACCACTGGTCCAGGGCACTTCCTTCGCCGGCGTGGCGACGATGACGGCGATCGTGGCCGATGGCGGACTACCCGCGGTGTTCGGCGCGGTGATCGTTTCCACGCTGCTCGGCCTGCTCATCACGCCGGTGTTCTCGCGACTGGTGAAGTACTTCCCGCCGGTCGTGACGGGGACGGTGATCACGGTGATCGGGCTCAGCCTGATGCCGGTCGCGGCGCAGTGGGCGATGGGCAACAACACCAAGGCGGCGGACTTCGGCTCGGTGTCCAACATCGGGCTGGCCGCGCTGACCCTGACGATCGTGCTGGTGCTCAGCAAGGTCGCCGTCCCGGCGATCTCCCGGCTCTCGATCCTCCTGTCGATCGCGGCGGGCACCGTTCTGGCCGCCTTGCTCGGCAAGGCTGATTTCTCCGACGTCGGGGACGGCCCGATCTTCGCGGTACCGACACCGTTCGCGTTCGGGGCGCCGACCTTCGACGTCGCCGCGATCGTGTCGATGTTCATCGTCGTGCTGGTGACCCTCACCGAGACCACGGCCGACATCCTCGCGGTCGGGGAGATCGTCGGAACGCGGGTCGGCAAACGCCGGATCGGCGACGGCCTGCGTGCCGACATGGCGTCCTCGGCGATCGCACCGGTCTTCAACGGGTTCACCCAGAGCGCGTTCGCCCAGAACGTCGGCCTGGTGGCGATCACCGGGGTCAGGAGCAGGTTCGTGGTGACCGCCGGCGGGGTGATCCTGCTGGTCCTCGGCATGCTCCCGGTACTCGGCAGGGTGGTCGCCGCGATCCCGTACCCGGTACTGGGCGGCGCCGGTCTCGTGCTGTTCGGCACGGTCGCGGCGTCCGGCATCAAGACACTGTCCAAAGTGGACTACGACGGGAACATGAACCTGGTCATCGTCGCGGCTTCCGTCGGTTTGGGCATGGTCCCGATCGCGGCGCCGGACTTCTACCACCACTTCCCGGCGTGGGTCGGCACGATCTTCCACTCCGGGATCAGCGCCGCCGCGCTCATGGCCGTCGTGCTGAACCTGGTGTTCAACCATCTGAAGCCCGGCAAAGCGGGCACCGACCCGTCGGTGTTCGCGACGGCGACCCGGGTGATCGACTACTCCGATCTCAAAGCCTTTTCCCAGCTGAAGAACGGCGACCGGATCGTCGACGGCAAGATCGTGGACGCCAACGGCGAACCGGTCCCGGTGCGGGACGCGGACGGCCACCCTGTGCACTACCGGATCGGCGCCGAACCCGAGGGGCACTGACGCCGCATCGCCACGCCGCAGCCCTGCGCCCGTCCAACCACCCTCACCACGAGTGGAGAGGACACTCCGAGTGGTCATCGCGCCCGCCACTATTGCCGCGAGTCCTCCGAATGGCCGCAGGAAAAATACGTAGCGTGTTTTCCTCCCGAAATAGCGAAAACGCATTTCCACCTCGATCGAGTGAACTCAACCGATCCGATCGACCTGGGAAAACGCGACAAAACCGCAGGCAGATTCGGTCCGATCACCTACCGTGCGCATTGATTAACGCATCGCTTTCCTGTTAGAGATGATCGTTCCCGATTCGTATCCCGTTGCGGATGACTCTGCGCAAGGACAGGCCCCGATGACCAAACTGCAGACCTCCTGCGGTGGCGCACGCCCTCATCCGGTTCGCGCGCTTCTCGTACTGGTGCTGGCAATGCTTCCGCTGTCCGGCTGCGGTACCACCGGGGACGAGGGTGGCGGCGCCGCTGCCCCCGTGGCGCCGCCACCCTCGTCGCCCGAGCTGCTCGCCTCGCTGCCCGAGGCGAACACCTTCGGCCAGCTGAACTCCGCGCCCGCGGACCCGTCCCCCACGCTCCCCGTCGGCGGGGAAGTACTGCATCCCAAGGCGGATGCGATGGTCTACCGCGCACCCGGCGCGGAGCCGATCGCCCGGCTGCCCGAAACCCAGATCGGCTCACCGACCTGGGTCCCGGTGATCGCCCGGCAGGGCGACTGGGCACAGGTGCTGCTGCCCGCCCGGCCCAACGGCGCGACCGGCTGGCTGCACGCCACCCCGGAAACCGTGGAGTCGGCGCACAACGACTTCCAGGTCAACGTGGACCTCGCCGGATTCCGCCTGGAAATCCTGGAAATGGGCAAGCCGGCCGGCTCGTGGACCATCGGCACCGGCAAACCCGAGCACCCCACGCCCACCGGCCGCGCGTTCATTCTCGCCTCGATCAAGGAGAGCGTGAACACCTACAGCCCGATCGTGCTGCCACTGAGCAGCCATTCCGATTCGCACGAGACCTTCGGCGGCGGGCCCGGCACGGTCGGCCTTCACACCTGGCCGGACGACAGTTTCGTCGGCAAAGCCACCAGCGACGGCTGCATCCGGGTCACCCGCGAGGCGCTGGACCGCCTCGTGGAGCTGCCGCTCGGCACCGTCGTGAACATCACCTGAAACCCGATCATGGAGGTAATTTCCTTGTCCCCACGCACAACTAGCGTTCTCGCCTGCACGGCCGCGGCCTGCCTGGTTTTCACCGCCGCCCCCGCCGTGGCCGCCCCGGCCGAGTCCGCCTACGCCATCGCCGCGTCCGGTCTGGTCACGATTCCCCGTACGCCTTCGGTTTCCGGCGCGGGCAAGGAGTCGCTCGCCTCGGTGGCGCTGCCGACGTCCGGCCCGTCTCTGGTCAGCGCGAAGGCGCTGAACGCCGACGTGAAACCGGGACACGCCAAGTCCAGCGTCGCCGGTCTCTCGCTGGACCTCGCCACCTTGCCCGCCGCGGCCACTCTGCCCGGGCTGAGCGCCGACGTGATCAAAGCCGAATGCCAAGACGGCAAGGGTTCGGTGTCGATCGTGAACCTGAAGGTCGGCGGCAAAGCGATCAAGCTCGACCAGGTCCCGCCCAACACCACCGTCCCGCTGGCCCCGTTGCTCGAACTGGTGGTGAACAAGCAGACCAAGAACGCCGGCGGCACGCTCACCGTGACCGCGGTGTCGGCCAAGCTGCTCGGCCGGACACAGACTCTGGACATCGCGTCGGCGACCTGCGCCAAATCCCCCGGCGCCACCCCGGAACCGCCGACCAAACCCAGCGGTGACAAGCCTCAGCCCGGCGGCAAGGCCCCCAAGCCCACCCCGGTCCCCGCACACCTGGACGTCACCGGCTGACCACGCCTCACACAACGCGAGTGTGGCTTCCGGCTCGGAAGCCACACTCGATGGGGCGCCCTCAGATCGCTCCCGTCCGCACGGCGTATGCCACCGCGTGCGCCCGGTTCCGCAACCGCAACCTGCCGGTCATGGCGTAGATGATGTTCTTGACCGTCCGTTCCGAATAGGACAGTTCGGCCGCGATCTGGTTCGTGTCGAGGCCGTCTGCCATCAACCGCAGTACGTCGATCTCACGCGCGGAAAGGTTCGTCGCGGCCGGCCGCTCGATCAGCGGGCCGAGCGAACCCAACGGCGGATTCGCCCTGCCCGCCGCGGCGGACCGGACGCTGTCGGGCAGCTGTTCGCCGGTCGCCGCCGTACGCGGCAGCACGGCGACCACCCGGCATTCCGCGGCGACCGCCAGCTCGCTCTCCTGGATCTGGTTGACCATAAGCACAATCGGCTTGCCAAGCTCGGCCGCGCTCTGCCGCAGCGTCACGATCGCGTTGTCCGAAAGCCGGTCGAACGCGGCGACGACGACATCCGCCTCATCGCGCCTCCGGCCGCCGACGATCTTCATGTCCACATAGGACTCTAGATAGCTGACCATCCCGGCTGTCGTGATGGGATCCGACGCACAGACACTCACCCGCACTTGTTCCACGGTTCCGGTTCACCGCCGTCTGATCGTCGTGTCGATCAATTCGTAGGCCAGGTCGAAGCGGACACCGTCGGGATTGGTCAATCCCGCGTCCTCGTACCAGGATTCGTCAGCCTCGGGATGAGGACCGCTGACCCCGACCCGGCCCTTTCCGTACGGGGCGACGACGACCGCGGCCGCTCCGTTGCCGTAGGTCGCCAGGACGGTCGCTTCGGCGCCGTCGTCCAGCGCGAAAGCCGGACCGTCCTGGAAGTACATGTGCCGAGGCTGGCCCCGCCAGGTCACCGCCAGCACGGTGTCGCGATCGTCGGGCACGGTGGAGCCGGGGGAACCGGCGTACCCGTAGGTGTCACCGGGCAGCAGGCCGAAACCCGGGTCACGTCCGGCCAGATAGCCGCCGAAGCACAGGCCAAGGTAACTGCCGCCCGCCCGCACCCAGTCGCGCATCACCTGCGCGGAACCACGCAGGTCCCGCCAGGTTCGCTCCAGATCGGCCCCGCCGCCGGGCTGGACGTAGAGCTGCGCCTCGGCCAGTGTGGCGGCCGTAAGCGGAACCCCGGTGCCGGGGCCGACGTACTTGACTTCAAACGGTTGCGGTGCCTTGCGCAGCAACGCGGCCACTGTCGGCGCGCAATCCGTGCAGCCCTGCGGGCCGTTGTACACCAACGCCAACCGCCGAGGGCCGCCTTCGTCCCCCAGCGCCTGCGAGCCACAGCCGACCGCCAGCAAAGCGGCGAGGGGAAGCGTGCCGAGAAGCACTCGGCGCCTGCTCACGATGCTCGGTTCGGAGTCGTGTTCGTCCACGAGGTTCCTTTCGTCGCACTCCATGCTCGGCGCACGCGGTGACCGTCCGGCACCGGCGACCCGGCCCGAACAACCCGCCGACCGGCTGGTGCTGTCCACCCGGTCGGCCGGCGCGGGCCTTCCGGCCTCGGGTGGTGCCCGCCCGCCGGTTGCGGCGAGACTGGGCGCATGATTCGAGTGGTCGTCGTCGACGACGAGGCGCTGGTGCGCTCGGGGTTCCGCCTCATCCTGGAGGCCGCGGGCGACATCGAGGTCGTGGCGACCGTGACCGGTGCCGAGGCGGTCAAGGAGATCGGCCTGCACGGCCCGGACGTCGTGCTGCTCGACATCCGCATGCCCGACGTCGACGGGCTCGCCATCCTGCGGCAGCTGCGAGGCCTGCGGAAAGCGCCGAGCGTGGCGATGCTCACGACCTTCGACTCCGACGAATACATCGCGACCGCGTTGCGTTCGGGCGCCGCCGGGTTCTTGCTCAAGGACACCGCCCCCGACCTGCTCGCCCATTTCGTCCGGACGCTGGCCGCCGGTGGTGTGGTGCTCTCCCCCAAGGTCACGCGCACCGTCGTCGACGGCTATCTCGAATCGGGAGCTGGCTCGTCGGCCGCCACGCAGGTCGGCCAGCTGTCCGAACGGGAACGCGCGGTGCTCGTGCTCATCGCGGACGGGTTGTCCAATGCGGACATCGCGGGCCGGATCCACCTGAGCGTCGGCACGGTCAAGGACCACGTGTCCGCCATCCTCACGAAACTCCGCGTCGCCACCCGCGTCCAGGCCGCCCTCGTGGCACAGCAGGCGGGTTTGCTGGGCAACGGCGAAGGCCGGTCGTGAGCCGGGCGCGCCGGTTTCTCGTCGACGCCGGGTGGATCGCCGTCGCCGCGATCGACGCGGGACTGGACCGATCCGAGCCGCTGATGCTCGCCGCCGCGCTGGTGGCTCTCGGCGTCCTGCCGTTCCACCGCCGGTGGCCGGTGCTCGTATTCGCCATCACGCTGCCCGCCCTCGCGATCTCGGGCTCGGTCATCGCGACGCTCATCGCGCTCTACGCCGTGGCACAACAGCGCTCGAACCGGTACCTGCTCATCGGATGCGGCCTGTCCGCCGCTGCCTGTTACGTGTTCCCCGGCCTCGATCTCCAGTTCGACGAAACCGACCTGATGCTCACCGTCATCTACGCGATCATCACCCCGGCCGCGCCGATCTTCCTCGGCAGGCTGGTGCACACGCAGCGCGAACTCACCCTGCGTCTGGCGGAAATCCGGCAGGCCCGTGAACACGAACGGGTGTTGGACGCCCAGGCGACCCTCGCCAAGGAACGCACCCAGCTGGCCCGCGAAATGCACGACGTCGTGTCGCATCAGGTCAGCCTGATCGCCGTGCAAGCGGGCGCGCTCAGCGTTTCGACCGCGGACCCGGCCGCGAAATCCGCCGCCGAAAACGTGCGCAGGCTGTCGGTCGACACCCTCGACGAGCTACGCCACATGGTGAACCTGCTGCGCGCTTCCGGCAGCTCCACCACCGAATTGATGCCCCAGCCCACGCTGTCCGACCTCGACCGTCTGATCGCCGGGAGCGGCATCGAGACGCGGCGGACCGGAATCGCGCCGGAGGGCATCGACACGGCTGTCCAGCGCACGATCTACCGGACCATCCAGGAAGCTCTGACCAATGTGCGCAAACACGCGCCCGGGAGCACAGCGACCGTGGACATCGCGCACGACGGCGCCGAACTCACGGTGACGGTCAGCAACACCCCGGCGACCCGGCCGACGCTGGCCTTGCCCAGCGCCCGCCACGGACTGCTCGGCCTGCGGGAACGCGCGGCACTGCTGGGAGGCACCGTGGTCACCGACGCCGCCCCCGACGGCGGCTTCCGCCTGCGGTTGCGGTTGCCCATCACCGGTCAGGGAAGCCGGGCGGGCCGATAGGTTCTCGCCGTGAAGGCCGAGGGCGAGCACGAGACGCGCAGGTTCCGCGGCCAGATACCTGAAGACGGTGAAATAGCAGGACACGCGTGATCGGGCGGCGATCACTCGTGCTTGAGCAGCGATCACGCGTGCTTGAGCAGCGATCTCGCGTGATTGGGCGGAGATCTCTCGTGACCTAGTCGGATTCGGCCGGCGGGGCGGGGACGGAACAGCCGGTCAGATCTGCCCCATCCCCTGGCGGTCGCGCAGGCCGATCCTGCGGAGCAAGGTCATCGTGGCAAGCACCAGCAGGCATCGGACGATCGTGGCGTCGACAAACAACCCGAGGCAACGGTGACCCTGGGTGAGGGGTGTGTGGAAATAGGGACGTTGAGTGTCCCTATTTCCACACACCCCTCCGGATCCGGCGGTCACCAGGGCTGTCGCGCGGGACTGTGTGGATCGCGGTCCGGCATCGGGACCGCACTCGAACACGACACCTTTGCCGCACCCCCTCAATATCCCGAATCGCTACTCACGACAGTGAGGATGTTCGTGGTGTGCCGACGTAAAGCAGGTCCCCATCTGGATGTCGACGATGGGCGAAGGATCCGCCCGGTCAGGGAACAGGGGTCTGGCCAGGACGGAGGATGTCCCCGCAGGATCGCAGATGCGCCACCGAGTTGGCCGCGACGACCTTCTGGGTCTCGGTGGTCACGTAGTTCTGCGCCGCGGCGAGCAGTGCGGGGTCGCGGACGAGATCCTTGCGCACCCACACCCCGACGTCACCGAACGCGGCCGGGTCACGGGGGCTGCGGTAGAGCACCTCGTACTCCCGCGCGAACCGTTCGTCCTGGGCGAAGCCGAGTGTGGTGTCCCACGAGCCGATGAGCGAGATCAGCTCCGGACGGACCTGGTCGAACACGTACTGACGTTCACCCGCGAAATCCGCGGTGCTCAGGTAGTCGGCGATGACGCGGTCGGCGAGACCGGCGAGGTCGATCACCTGGAGCCTGCTGACCAGCGACATCCCGCCGAGGTCGATCACGCCGATCTTCGCGGAATCGGGCAGCCTCAGGAGGTCCGCGACGCCGTTGGTGACCCTGGCGTCGCGCTCGACGACACTGCAGAACGGCGTTTTCGGGGTGTCGTGGTACTTCTTGCCCTGAGTGTAGAAGCCGTCGACCGACGACACCGTCGCGACGACGAGCGTGGCCACCAGCAGGACCCGGCCGCGGATCCGCGCCTTGCGCACGGTCTCGACGATCACGATCGTGCCGCCGAGTGTGCCGAGCGCCCAGATCGGCGTGGCGAACCGGAGCTGTCCCATCCAGTCGGCCTGGAGGACACAGAAGGCGATCACCGACAGGCCGAACGGGACCACGAGCGCGACCATCCCCGCGCGGAGCTTGGACGGCTTCTGCATCACCAGTGCGAGACAGACGATCGCGACCGCGACCAGCAGCCAGCCCGCGTATTGGAGGACCGTCCCGGCCTTGGCGATGTCGGTGACGGCCGGGAGCGGCTGCGCCTTGGCGACCGCGGTGTTGGGCAGCAGGCGCCCGTACTCGATCCAGCGGAACAGCAGGTAACCACCGAACGGGACGGTGAACCCGGCGGCGGACAGTAGTACCGCCCGGACGGCCGGGGCCAGGCCGCCGCGGCGGGTGAACAGCGCGACCACGATCGGGAACGCGGCCGCGTAGATGACACCGTCGGGGCGGCTCAGCCCGGCGAGGGCGGCGAGCGCGCCTGTCGACACGGCGACCTTCGCGGTCAGGAGCGTGCCGGAGTTCACGCCGCAGAGGGTGACCACGGCCACCGCGGTGACCGCGAGGGCGTAGACCGAGTTCTCCAGGCCGGAGAAGCACCAGATGACGAACGAGGAGTTGGCCGCGAGCGCCGCACCGGCGATCACGGTGACCAGGGCGGGCCGCGGTGTCACGCGCTTCGCGGCGACGTACACCAGCGCCAGGATGGCCGCGCAGCAAAGCAGCGCCAAACCCTTGGGGAACAAGACGTAATCGGGGATGCCGAAAAGCGTGCCGTTGTCGAACAGGCCGACCAGTTTCCCGAGTGCCAGCAGCACCATCCACACCGGATTCGAGAAGCCCTCGACGGGCTCCACCCCAGGCTGCAGAACCGGTCCGAAACCGTCGGCGAGGTTACGGGAATAGGCGAACGTGATGGCCGCGTCGTCGATCATCCAGTTGCCGTAGAAGCTCGCGTGGACGGCGATCAGCACCGTACCGGCGAGGACCGAGGCGAGGGCGCCGAGGAACGGCGGGAAACCCCGGTGCGGGGGTGCCAGGCCGTCGCCTGACGGTCTGGCGCGGCCACGGTCCGGCTCCGCCACCTGCGGCGGGCCGGTCAGTTCCACACTGCTCACGAGGTGAATCCCCCATAGTCAAGGTTCGAGAATCCGGCGACGGCGCCGAGCGGCCGAGCCCCCTTGCCACGGCCGCAGCGTCCTGTCTCATCCACTACACGGATTGTTCGAGGAACCTCATCGTTCTCGGCGGATGATCCGGAAACACAGCTTCAGCTGATTATCATCACCCAGACGTGTAGCGTTACAGGATCAAGGGGTGATTTTTCTTGCCCGGTTTCAGGGCAACTTCGTCGAAACCTCCCGGTTACCCGGAGTGCTCGGCGACGCGCGATCACGATCGGGGTGGCGATCGAGGACAGGTTCCCGATGAAGTTGAACATCCCCCCGGTCAGCCCGAACAGCCGCCGCGGCGCCAGCGACCAGGTGATCGACGCGAGACCGTTCCCGAAGAAGGCGACGGACAGGATCACGATGACCATCGCGGTCGAATCGGTGAAACTCGCCCCGACCATGACGGTGCTCAGCAGCAGCCCGGCGATGATCGGCCCCTTGCGCGCCACACTGAGCGAAGCGCCGCGCCGGACCAGGAAACCGGACTTTATGTAGTCCATGTCCCGGTACTCGACCGCTGGTGGTCTCCATCAGTCCGCGTGAGGCTCGGCGGGCGCGGGACGGCGTCCCGGATGAACCGGGCGTCGACCGACATGGGCAATGTCTCGCAGGTCGTCCCCGCCATCCATCCCTACATCGGCATCGGCTCGCTGCCCGCGATCAACCACCAGCGCGAATTCGCCGCGCACTGCGTCGGCGGCGAGGCCGAACGCGCCCTGCTGGACGGCGCGATCGCCCTGGCCTGGACCGGCGTGGACCGGGCGGCCTGACCGTCCACTGAGGACGAACGTGGAGACGGACCGTCCTCGCGCGACATGGTTCGAGGAGGCACCATGACCACACAGGACTCTCCGCCCGACGAGTTCGTCACCACTACCACCACCACCACCACCGCCGACCCTGCGGCGCAGCATCGCCGCGGGAGCCGTCGGCGTTTTCGTGCACTGGTTCGATTGGGCCGCCTACGCCTACCTCGCGAGCACCATCGCGTCGGTGTTCTTCCCCGCGGGCGACGCCACCGCCGGACTGCTCGCCGTATTCGGCGTTTTCGCGGTCTCCTTCGGGATCCGGCCGATCGGGGCACTGGTGTTCGGTCTGCTCGATGACCGGATCGGCCGCAAGCGCACGCTGTCCATCGTCATCTTCGTGATGTCCGGCGCCACCCTGGTCATCGGCCTGCTGCCCGGGTACTCGACGATCGGGATCGCCGCTCCCCTGTTACTGGTCTTCCTGCGGCTGCTGCAAGGTTTCGCGGCGAGTTCGGGAGCGCGGCGAGTTTCCTCGCCGAATACGCACCACGCCACCGCCGCGGTTTCGGCGTCAGCTGGCTCGAAGTCGGTTCCCTGCTGGGATTCCTCGCCGGATCGTTCGTGTTCCTGCTGCTGTCGCTCGGTCTCTCGGACGCGCAACTGGCGTCCTGGGGCTGGCGGATCCCGTTCCTCCTCGCGGCGCCGCTCGGGATCATCGGCTTCGTCATCCGCACCAAGATCGAGGACACCCCGGAGTACCGCGCGCTCGAGGCGACCGGCGACGTGCCCCGCAGCCCCGTCCGGGAACTGTTCCGCAACAACAAGAAGCAGCTTTTCCAGGCCGCCGGTCTGATGACCATGATGCATGTGCCGTTCTACGCCGTGCTCACCTATCTCGTCACCTACGAGACCGACCACCTCGGCCATTCCGCGGGCAGTGCCGCCTTGCTGTCCACGGCGATCTCGCTCCTCGCCCTCGTCCTCATGCCCGCCTTCGGGCGTCCCTCCGACAGGGTCGGGCGGAGGCCGGTCCTGCTCGGTGCGGGGATCGCGCTCTTCGTCCTCGCGACACCCGCGTACCTCGTGATGCGAACAGGGCTCATCGGCACGTGGATCGGCGGGCTCACGCTCGGCGTCGTACTCGCCGCGATCCTCGGCACCTACGCGGTGTGGTCCGCGGAGATCTTCCCGACCCGCACCCGCCAAGGCGGACTGTCGATCGCCTACAACCTCACCGCGGCCGGCAGCACCCTCGTCCCCGGCCCGTACCTCATGGTCGCCGCCGTCGTCGGGCTCGTCGCGGCGTTCTCACTGCGGGAGACCGCCGGAAAGCCGTTGCCGCAGACGGAAGACGACACCACCGGGTGACGTCGGTTTTCCCGCCCCGTTTCCTTGCTAGCGGCATCCCGAGATGGCTTGATGGACACGTGGCTTTCCGCGCGGCTGTGCACCGGACAGTGCTGGTCGTGGACGTGTCCGCATTCGGCGACCGGCGGCGCACGAACCTGCACCAGCTCGCGGTGCGACGCGGTCTGTACGGCGTCCTGGATCGGGCGTTCAGGGAGGCCGAGGTCCCTTGGACGGACTACGACCACGAGGATCGCGGCGACGGAGTACTCATGATCCTGCCGCCGGAGGTCGCCAAGAGCACACTTGTCGAGACGCTGCCGGCACCGCTCGTCCTCGCGTTGCAGGAGCACAACGCCGGGCACCCGACCGAGGAGCACATCCGGCTGCGACTCGCGCTCCACGCCGGAGAGATCCATTACGACGACCACGGAGTGGTGGGCCACGCGGTGAACCTCGCGTTCCGGCTCCTCGACGCGCCCTCTTTCAAGGCCGCGCACGCCAGGTCCGGCGGGCTGCTGAGCGTGATCACGTCGGCGTGGTTCTTCGACGAGGTGGTCTGGCACAGCGCGACGGCCGCACGTCACACTTACCACCGGATTCACGTCACCGCCAAGGAAACCGACACCACTGCCTGGATCCGGCTTGTGGACGGAGAACTCGCGCTCGTGGACGAGCCACCGCCGGTGTCACCTCGACCGGCTCCCCATCAGCTCCCAGTGAGCACCCGGCAGTTCGTGGGGCGCGACGCCGAACTCACGCGGCTGACCGAACTGCTCACGCCGCGGCGGCCCGGGACGGGGGCTGTCATCGCCGCGATCGACGGCACCGCCGGTATCGGGAAGACCGCACTGACGCTGGCATGGGCGCATCAGGTGCGCGACCGGTTCCCGGACGGCGAACTACACGTCAACCTCCGCGGATTCGATGAGCAGGATCCCTTGGACCCCGACCAGGTACTGGACAGTTTCCTCCAGACGCTCGGGGTGCATCCGCAGGCGATCCCGGCCGGGCACGACGCCAAATCCGCGCTCTACCGCAGCATGCTGGCCGAGCGCCGTATGCTCGTGGTCCTCGACAACGCGCGATCGAGCGATCACGTGCGCCCCCTTCTGCCCGCGAGCCCGGTCTGCCTCGTCGTGGTCACGAGCCGGAACCGGTTGGACAGTCTGGTGGTCCGGGAAGGCGCCCACCGAATCGCGCTCGACGTCCTGTCCGACGCGGGTGCGCTCGCGTTGATCTCCGAGCGAGTCGGCCGAGCGCGCCTTGAAGAAGATCCCGAGTCCACCGCGGAGCTGGTGCGTCTGTGCGCGCATTTGCCGCTGGCGCTCAGCGTGGCCTCCGCGCGTGCGGCGAATCAGCCGGCTCTGCCTCTGCGAGACCTACTCGGGGAACTGCGCGACGAGCGCCGTCGGTTGGACGCGCTGGACCTCGGGGAGCCGGATCTGAACCTGCGGGCGGTCTTCTCCTGGTCGTATTCAGTGCTGCCACCCGCGGCCGCTCGTCTGTTCCGCCTGCTCGGCCTGCACCCTGGCGCCGACATCGGGCTCGCCGCCTGCCGGGCGCTGGCCGACGACGGTGCCCAGGCCGCGCTCCGCAAACTGACCAGCGCCCATCTGGTGTTGGAATTCCGGCCAGGCCGGTTTCGCCTGCACGACTTGCTGCGCGCCTATGCCGCGGAGCTGGCCGCGACCGATCCGGAGCGGACGGCCGCCACGGCCCGGCTCGTGGGGCACTATCTGCATACCGCGCTCCATGCCGAACGGCAGATCCTGCCGCATCGCTACGGTCGCGACGCGCTCATCGGGGGACGTGCGCTCGGCCAAACCGAAGTCGCCGACGCCATGGGCTGGTTCACCGACGAGCACCCCACTCTCCTGACACTCGTCGGATTCGCCGCCGACCACGGGCTGCCTGGGCACGCCTGGCGGCTGGCTTGGGCGTGCACCACTTTCCTTCGCCGCACAGGGCGCTGGTCCGAACGTGCCGCCGTTCATCGCGCCGCCCTGGCGGCGGCGGTCCAGGCGGACGACCGGCTCGGCGAGGCCACGAGCCGCCGCAACCTGGCGACCGCGATCGCACGCCTCGGCGAGATCGACGAAGCCATCCAGCTGCTGAGGAGGTCCGCAGAGCTGTACGAGGAGCTCGGCGATGAGGTCGGTGAGATCAAAAACCACTTGGCCTGTATGAGGGTGCTCAGCGCTCAGGGTGATCACATCGAAGCGCTGAAGCACGCGGAAAGGGCGTGGAGTCTGGTCCAGGACCGCCCTGATCGGCTCGGACACGCTGACGCCTTGGCGGCGTTGGCCGAACAGCTTTCCGCTCTGCATCGCAACGATGAGGCACGCCGGCTCGGCACTCGGGCATTCGACCTGTACACCGCGATCGGGCACCTCGAGGGACAGGCCTACGTCCTGCTCGTACTGGGCGACGTCGAACGTGCTCTGGGCCGTCCCGTCCAGGCTATCGAGCACTACCAGTATTCCCAGTCGCTCGACCGGCGACTCGGCGACCGGTATTGGATCGCCGTCTCGGCGGAAAAGCTCGCTGAGGTGTATCCAGACGACCGGGATCGCGCGAGCGCGCTACGCGAGGCGCTCGCGACGTACCGGGAGATCCGGCATCCAGCCGCCGAACGCGTCGCGGTCCGGCTCACGGCCCTTGTGGCTTCGACCGGCGTTGCGCAGGCACCGGCAGGCGAGACACCAGCGTACTGACCGTCGCGCTCCATCTGAACCGGACGGCGAGACGGCGCTGCATCTCTCGCGCGTAGTCGAACGCGCCGGTCAGGTTGTCCATCTTGCGCTCCACGGCGTTCCGCCACGTACGGATGTCCTGCTCCAGATCGTCCATCACCGGGACGATCATCGGCTCGGCGAACTCGGGGCAGTTGTCGCGCAGCATCTGCGCGAGACCGCTACGGCTGCTGATGAGCACCGGGGTGCCCAGCCCTATCGCTTCCAGCGCCGCGAGGCCGAACCCCTCGGCCCGTGACGGCATGAGGAACAGTGCCGCGTGGCCGAGGTCCTGTGCGATGGCGGCGGGGGCCGCGTCGTACTCGCGCACGTCGATCCGGTCGCGGGCGATCCCGAACCGGGTGACGAGTTCGTCTTTGAGCGAGTCGCACCGTTCGCCGTGTGCCCCGCGAATCCGCAGCTCCGGGGGCGGTCGGTGATAGGGGTACCGCATTCCGGCGACGGCGCTGGCCGCGATGTCCAGGCCCTTGGGCTCGATGTACTCGGTGCGGCACACCATCAGCACGATCGAGTTGGACGGCGGGCTACGGCGCAGCCAGCGCGGGTCGTCGGGAATGTCGATGCCGGGGTCGAGCTGCAGCACGTCCCTGCTGCCCAGGATCGCCTCCGCACGGTTGCGCAGCAACGGCCCCACCGCGGCGACGACGGCGGCATCGGCGGCGATCTCCCGCATCCGCCGCTCACGATCGGAGGTCCGCCTGGCTCGGTCGGGATGGGGTTTGTAGGACTCGTTCTGAGCGGGAGACGTATGCATGACGTGCACCAGAGCCGCGGTCGGGACGTAGTACTTGGAGTACGCCCAGGCCACCGAGCCGCTGACGATGTCGTGTCCGATCACCACGTCCGGACACCAGGCGACCACCTCCGGCGAAGGTACGAACAGTCTCGGCCCATCGGGAGTGGCAGGCGCGGTGAACAGCCGGACGTCGTGTTCCTCCGCGTCCGCGGACTCGATCGCGGACGCGGCCTCGACCAGACACGCGGTCCGGTAGCCCTCTGCCGCGAACGTGATCGCCAAGCGCCTGTTGAACTGGGAGATCCCTCCGCGTTTCGGTGACCACTCGTCACTGATCAGCAGGATGGACGGGGGCTCGGCGCGCGCCCAACCGTTGGTTCGGAATGACGTGCTCGGCATCGGCTCCCCCTGCCCCGTCCCCTGGTGTCAGATGTCGTATTCGCGTCGGTACTTGTCGAGGATCGATGGAGTTTGGCCACGCATCCGTTCCCTGGCGCGGTCGCGGGCGATCTGAGCCACCTCTGCCGGTCCGTAGCCCAGCCAGCGCAGGGTGTTGAGCGCGATGCTGATCACGTCCGTCACTTCGCGCGCGGCCGCTCGAGAGTCGTTGTTGCCGAGGTGTTCGCGCATTTCGTCGAACTGAATCTCCACTGCGCGGGGGAAGTGCTCGAACGCTTTGCCGCGTATCTCGTCGTCTACCTCATTCCAGGCGTTCCAGAAGTCCTGGAATGGACCCAGATCCTCGGCCATCATCGTCACCCTTCGGTTCTCCTCTTCGTCAACCGGCAACGATTGCTCGCAACGCGGCCAGATCGTGCAAGACGATCCGCCGCCTCCCGGTGGTGACCAGCCCCCGCTCACGCAACTTCCGCAGCTCGATCGCCACCCCGTCACGGGATGCGCCGATCCGGGCGGCGAGGTCCTGTTGTGACAGCGTCGATTCGATGACCCAGCCCGCTTCGGTGTCTTCACCCACCTCGGTCGCCAGCTCCAGGAGCCACCGCGCCAGCCGGCTGCGGACGTCCAGTCTGGCCAGCATCAGCCGCTCCTCCAACTGACGGCGGCGCCGGACGGCCGCCCGGTACATCGCAGGCCAGAGGTCTTGCTGGCTGACGAACCGCAGCAGTTCGTCCGCGCGGAGGATCAAACCGGAAACCGCTGTGATCGTGCTGACCGTGGCCGAGCGCGACTCGGCCATCAACACGCCCTCCTCGCCCATTACCTCGTCCGCCCCTCGGATCGCGAAGATGATCTCCGCGCCATCCGCACCTTGGCGAGTCACCTTCACATTGCCGGACTGGATGATCAGCACCGAGAGGGACGGTTCGCCCTCCCAGAAGATCGTGTGCTCGGGCGGATAGGCCACCTCGTCAGCAAGACCTTCCAGCTCAGCGCGCTGACGTGCGCTGAGGAAGTCAGTCAGGTGAAGAGATGTGTTCTGAGACATGGGACTGAGTGTATTACTCTACACATCAACGTGGGTTAATCCGATCGAATGATTAGAGCCAGGCATGTTCGTACGCTGACTGGCCCTCACCGGACCATGTCTCAATGCACCTTCCGATGCTGCCTGGGACTACCGATCGCCCGCGCCGGACCCCTTGCCTGCCATGAAAGCGCGATACTAGCGACCGGCCGCGGCGGCGAGGACGGCTTGAGCCGTGGCGCGGGCGTGCAGGGCGTGGTCGGGGTCCCGGGGGGCCAGCTGGAACTGCAGTACCCGGAAACCCTCGCCGGGCGTGGGCTGACGCTGGTGCCCAGCTATTTCTGTTCGAGAGACCGGTCACCCTGATCGACCCCGAGCTGCCACCGGTGCTGATCTACCCCGCCACGGCCGGCCAGGACACCCCGCCGCCGATCGACGATGCGTCGCGCTGGCTTGTCCCGTTGCTCGGCCGGACCCGCGCCGACTGCCTGGCCTTCTTGACCACGCCGCACACCACCACCGCGTTGACCACCCACGTCCGCACCTCGATCGGCACAGCCAGCAAACAGGCCACCGTGCTGCGAGAAGCCGGGCTGATCAGCAGCGAGCGGCGGGGAAGCCATAGTGACCGTTGCCGCGTATCGGGCCGTCGACCGGAACCCTGCTTCTACCGGGCGAGACCAAGGAAGGCATCCAGTTCGGCCCGGATGGGTGCGGTGGCGGGTCCCCGCCTCGTGACGGCGATCGCGGCGGCGGCGTTCGCCCGGCGAGCGGCCTCGAGCAGGCTCGTCCCGGCGATCAGTTCGGCGGCGAGGACGCCACAGTGCGCATCCCCCGCACCGTTGGTGTCCACGGCGTCCACCGCGAATCCGGGCACGGACACGACGCGTTCTCCGACGACCACCCGGCATCCGGCGGGGCCATCCCTGACGACGAGCGTCTCCACTCGACCACTTTCCAGATCCATGGCTTTCGCTTCCCTGGCGTTACAGCTGAGAATGTCCACATGCGACAGAACGGCCGCGAGCACCTGGCCGGGAACGTCACCGGCGAGCGGGCCTGGGTCGAACAGGACGGTCGCGTCGCCGATCCTGGGTAACCAGTCCAGCAGGGCTTCCGCGTTCGGCGCGTGCAGCAGGCTGTATCCGGTGAGGTAGACGACGTCCTGGCCGGTGGGGGCGATGCCGTCGAGCAGGCCTCGCGACAGCCGCCCTTCGGCTCCGGCGCCGGTGATGAAGCTGCGTTCACCGTCATCCTCCACGAGGGCGACGACGATCCCGGTGTCCCCTTCGCCCATCGGTTCGTGCGCGAGGACGATGCCCTCGGCGGCCATCGCCGACCGGGCGAGGTCGGCGAAGTTCGCGGTGCCGTGTGTCCCGGCGTAAAGCACCGGGGCACCCGCCCTGGCGGCAGCGGCCATCACGTTGAAGCCCCCACCAGGCACGAAGTCCACTGTGGACGCCATCACGTCCCCGCCCGGCACGGGCAGGTTCGGCACCCGCATCACGAGGTCCACCACGACCTGCCCGGTGTGGATCAAACGTCCGCTCATCGCAGTGGACCTTTCTGTTCAGCGGGCCGGGGCCGGAAGGTGGAGGCGTCCATCGTGGACTTCGGCGATCTGGTCGGCGGCGGTGAGGTGGGTGCGGTCATGGGTGACCAGGATGGTGGCCGTGGCCTGCTGATGGGTGAGCCGGGTGATGAGGTCGACGACCGCGGCGCCGCGGTCGTGGTCGAGGGCGCTGGTGGGTTCGTCGATCAGGAGGATGGTGGGGTCGTTCATCAGGGCACGGGCGATGTTGACGCGTTGGCGCTGACCGCCGGAGAGCTGGTGCGGCCGCCGGTCCGCCTCGGCGGTGAGACCGACGGCCGCCAGGAGTTCGCGGGCCCTGCCACGGGACTTGCCCGGTGATCGGCCGTCGATCTGGGCCATGACCTGGAGCTGTTCGGTCGCGGTGAGGGCGGACAACAGGTTGGGCTGCTGGAAGACGATCCCGATCTTGTGACGGCGCAGGTCGGTGAGCTCACCCCGGGTCAGCCCCGTGGTGGTGATGCCGTCGATGGTGAGGGTTCCGGTGTCGGGGGTGATGAGGGTGGCGGCGACGGCCAGCAGACTGGACTTGCCGGAGCCCGAGGGGCCGACCACCGCGGTCATGCTTCCGCGTGGGACCTCCAGGGTGACGTGGTCGAGGGCGGTGAGACGGGAGTCGCCATCGGGGTAGGTGAGGGTGATGTCGGCGAGGTAGAGGCTCATCGGGCGCTCCCCAATGCGGTCAGCGGGTCGACGGAAGTGATGCGGCGGATGGACAATGCGGCCCCGAGCGCGCCGAGCAGGATCATCACGAGAGCCGGGACGAGAACGGTGGCGGGGGTGAGTTCGAAGGGCACCGCGGATCCGGTGATGGCGGCGCCTAGGCCGGCCGCGAGACCGGTTCCGACGAGAGTGCCGCCGACGAGCAGGACGACGGCCTGGCCGAGCGCGTCCTTCAGCAGGCCTGCCGTGGTGGCACCCAGTGCTTTGAGGACGGCTATGTCGCCGCTGCGCTGGATGGTCCACACGGTGAAGAAGGCGCCGATGACCAGTGCGGAGATCGCGAACAGGAAGCCACGCATCAACTGCAGGGAGCCGTTTTCGGAGGTGTAGGAGCCGATCGCGGACAACGAGTCGTCCTTGGACACCGTCCTGGTGCCGGCTGCCTGGTCAATGGCCGCGATATCGGCGCCGGAGGTCGTCAGCGCGATCACGGTCGCGGCCTGCCCGCCGTCGCCGCTGGGGGGCGCGATGGTGCGCCAGAGGTCGAGGCTGGTCCAGACGACCGGGGTGTGGCTGAAGGAGGCGTCTCCTGCCACGGCGGTCACGGTCACTTGCCGTCCGGCCAGGGTGATGGTGTCGCCGGGCCCGGCTCCCAAGTCGTCTGCGGCCGCGGTGGAGAGTACCGCCGAGTTCCCGGCGACTTCGCCGGTGCCGGGCAGGAGAACCGATCCGGGCTGGACGCCGAAAGCGGAGACGCCGGTGCTCCTGGTGCCGGAAACGGCCTTGGTGGTGGTGATCCCCAGCGGTTCAGCGCTGGTGACACCGGGAGTGGCGGCCCACTGCCGCCACTGCTGTTCCGTGACGGTGGAGTTGGCATACGAGAGATCCTGGCCGCCGTCGGGTGCGGCGAAGGCGATCTTGTCGGCGGGCAGGCCGGTGATCGCGGAGATGTTCTGCTTGCCGAGCCCGGCGGTCAACCCGGACAGCAGGCCGACCAGCAGGGTGATCAGCACGACGACGGCACCCATCAGCGCGAAGCGCCCTTTGGCGAATTTCAGGTCTCTCCAGGCGACGAACACGGCCTCGGTTTGTCCTTTCCAGCGAGCGGAGTCGGTATGCCTCCACTTTCGCCGCCCGGTCCGACCAGGACATCTGGCTGGGGACAGCACTTCGCGAGCCGGAAGGAGGCGCGCCGGTTCCACCTTTCGATAGAGGTGAATCCGGAGCCTGCTCCGTAACCTGGAACGCACTGTGAACATCACCGCTCCCACCTTGACCCCGACCAGCCGGGTACTGACCTGGTGTCTGCACCTGCTGCTCATCGCCCTGCTCGCCCTGGCCGCGGGGCGAGCCGTCGCCGGTGGCCTGCCCCAGGCCGGACCGGTCGTCGCGGTGGCTGCGCTCTGCGCGCTGGTGTACTCGATCGGCCCGCTCCTCCCCCGCGTCCGCACCTCCCGCCGCGTCGCCGCGTGGTGGCTGGCCGCCGTGTGCGCGGCGTGGCTGGCGCTGGTGGTGCTGACCGCGGACGGGGTCTGGGTCGCGTTCCCGCTGTACTTCCTCCAGCTCCATCTGCTCTCGCGCCGGACGGGCGCGGCGGCGGTGGCCGCCACCGCGCTGACCGCGATCGTCGCCTTCGCCGCGCACCAAGGCGTCTTCAATCCCGCCGCCGTGATCGGCCCCGCGCTCGGTGCGGCCGTCGCCGTGGCCGTCGTGTGGGGATATCAGGCCCTCTACCAGGAGAGCGAACAACGGCGACGGCTGATCGGGGAACTCACCGCGACCCGCGCCGACCTCGCCGAGGCCCAGCACACCGCCGGGGTGCTGGCCGAACGGGAACGTCTGGCTCGCGAAATCCACGACACCCTCGCACAGGGACTCTCCAGCATCCAGCTGTTGTTGCGCGCCGCCGAACGCGTCCCCGGCAACGGGGACCGTTACGTCACCCAGGCCCGCCAGGCCGCCGCGGACAACCTCGCCGAAGCCCGCCGCTTCGTCGCCGCCCTCACCCCGCCCGCCCTGGACGACACCACCTTGGCCGGAGCGCTGGAGCGCCTGTGCACCACCACCAGCACCAGCCACCCGATCGCCGCGCGCTTCCACCTTTCCGGCGATCCGGTGCCGCTGCCGACCGCGTATGAGGTCGCCTTGCTCCGCATCGCCCAAGCCGCCCTCGCGAACACCGTCCGCCACGCCGACGCCGCCACCGCCGAGATCACCCTGAGCTACCTCGATGGCCGCATCGCACTCGACATCGTCGACGACGGCACGGGTTTCGACCTTGACCAGCTGCCGACCGCGGATCCCGAGAATGGCGGCTTCGGACTGGCCGCCATGCGCGGCCGCACCCAGGCACTGGGCGGCACCTTCACCCTCGAATCCACTCCTGCCCACGGCACCGCGCTGGCCGCCCGGTTGCCCCTGCCCGAGGCGAGCCCTTGACCGAAACAGCCATCCGCCTTCTCCTGGCGGACGACCATCCCCTGGTGCGGGTCGGACTTCGCGCCCTGCTGGAGGCCGAACCCGGCCTCATCGTGATCGCGGAGGCCGCGACCGCCGAGGACGCCGTGACCCGTGCCGCCGCGGGCGACATCGACGTCGTGCTGATGGACCTGCGGTTCGGCCCCGGGATGACCGGCGCCGAAGCCACCGCCGCGATCACCGCCCGCCCCGGCGCCCCGCGCGTCCTGATCGTCACGACCTACGACACCGACGCCGACACCCTCCCCGCCATCGAAGCGGGCGCCACCGGCTACCTCCTCAAAGACGCCCTGCCGGAAGAGCTGGCCGCCGCCGTGCGCGCCGCCGCCGCCGGACGCACGACACTGGCCCCCACCGTCGCCGACCGGCTCATGAACCGGATGCGCGCCCCCGACACCGCCCCGACCCGGCGCGAGATCGAAGTCCTCGCGCTGGTCGCCGACGGCCTCTCCAACCGAGCCATCGCCACCCGGCTCCACCTCACCGAAGGCACCGTGAAATCCCATCTGGCCCGCATCTACACCAAACTCGCCGTCGACTCGCGCACCGCGGCCGTCGCCGCCGCGACCGACCTGGGTCTCATCCGCCGCTAGCGCGGAGTGTCATGACGTTCGCTCGCCGCCGCCACGGGAGGCGCGCACGACCAACGTCGGCCCGCTCCGCGGGATCGGCCAACCGTGCCAGCGCCCTCTCGTCGAGGGCGCGGGCGAGCGGGACACCGAGCGGGTCGCGCACGCCCGGGCGGAAGTCCGCCGTCTGCTCGAAACCGCCTAACGGATCAGGCCCGCGGCACGCAGATCGGTCCAGACCTGCGCGGGTACCTCGACCGCGAAGGATTCCACGTTGCGCCGTGTCTCCTCGGCGGACCGCATCCCCACCGCGATACCGGCGACAGCCGGGTGCTGCAACGGGAAGGCCATCGCCACCTGCGGAAGTGTCACGCCGTGCGACTCGCATACGTCGGCGATCTTGTTGGCGCGCTCCAGAACTTCCGGCGTCACGGCCTCGTAGTCGAAGTACGCTCCCTCGCGCGGCCGTGGCACCGCGAGCAACCCGGAGTTGAAGATCGACGCCGCGATCACCGAGACGCCGCGTTCCGTACACGCGGGCAGGAATGTGTCGAGTGCGCTGTGATCGAGCAGCGTGTAGCGGCCGGACTGCATGACCACGTCGACATCCGCTTCCCGCACCAAAGTGGTCAGCATGGCCGTGTCGTACATGCCCGCGCCGATCGCGCCGACGACGCCTTCCGACCGCAGTTCCGCCAGGGCCGGGTAGCCATCGCGCAACGCGTCGTCGAAGAACTCCTCGGCGTCGTGCAGGTACAGCACGTCGATCCGGTCCAGGCCGAGCCGCTCCAGCGAATCCTCGACACTGCGCCGAATCCCGTCCCGTGTGAAGTCACGGACCCGGTAATGCGTCGCGGGGACATGGAAACCGGCCGGATCCAGCTTCCCGTCCGCGTCCTGCGGCACCAGCAGCCTGCCGACTTTCGTCGACAGGACGTACGAATCACGCGGCCGCTGTCGCAGGAATTCGCCGATCCGGCGCTCGGAATGCCCGATGCCGTAGTGCGGAGACGTGTCGTAGTACCGGATCCCGCCGTCCCAGGCCGCGGCCAGTGCCCCCGCCGCGGTCTCGTCGTCCAGCGGTGCGAACAGTCCGCCGAGCGGCCCGCCGCCGAACCCCAGCCGTGTCACTTCGACGGTGGTGCGCCCGAGTCGGTTCGTCTTCATCCCAGCTCCCCCTGATCAGCTCGCGGCCGACGGTGTCATATCCGCAGCCCACCGGTCGAGGAGATATTCAGCGCCAGTCGGCGCAGGAGACGACCTCGAATCCCCGGCTGGGGAAGACGGCGTCGACGAAGAAGTCGTGGATCGACTGATCACCGTCCGCGCAACCGTCGCGCAGCACGGTCACCCGGTAGCCGCGGTCCGCCGCGTCGTAGGCGGTCGCGGCCACCATCGCGCTGGTCGCGACTCCGGCGATCGCGATGGTGTCGACGCCCTGGGCTCGGAGCACCAGGTCGAGATCCGTGCCGGCGAACGCGCTGGCACGGCGTTTCAGCACGACGACATCCTCGTCGGCGACCGGCAGAGCGATCTCGGTTCCGGCCGAGCCCTCGTGGAAGGTGTCCCCTGCCTCGTGGAACATCTTGAACATCGGGTTCCCCGGCGGCAGGTCCGCCCCGTTGCCCCGGAGCGCGAAGTGTACGAACACGACGAGCGCACCGGCCGCGCGGGCACGCGGCAGCAGCTCCTCGATCGGCTGCAGAACCCTTCTGGCGAACGGATAGTCGCCCGTGATGCCTCGCTGGAGGTCACCGATGATCAACGCGGTGGTCATGACGGGAAGCTATCCAATCGGCGGCGTAGCTGGCTAGCCTCCGCGAGTGAGGATCAAGAGTGTGCTGCTCGCCGCGCTGGTGGCCGTCGGCATCGTGGTTCCCCCTCCCTCGCTCGCCGGACCTATGCGGACGCTGACCGGGCGTCCGGCTACAGCGTCGACGCGACGGGCAACCGGTTCAAGCTGAGGGGTCTTTCGTCGCATTTGATGTCCCCAATGTCGCATTGGAGACTGTGAGCGTCTCCAATGCGACATTGGGGACTGTGACCGCGAGTGTTACGCCACCTTCGGCGAGCCTGAAGGAGGTCAAGCGACGAAGACGCAGAACGGATGCCCCGCCGGATCCGCGTAGACGCGCAGCGGTTCGTCCGGGTGGTCGCTGCGGTCGAGCAGGAGCCGCCCGCCGAACTCGAGGACGCGTTCGTGCTGCGCGTCGAGATCCTCGACCGTGTCCACGGTCAGGTCCAGGTGCAATTGCTGAGGTATCGGGGTGGGATCCGGCCAGCTCGCTTCGGGTAGCCGATCGACCTGCTGGAAGGCCAGCTGTACCCCGCCGTCCGGGTTTCTCAGTACCAGCCAGTCTTTGTCATGCCCGGTTTCGACGCCGGGCCGAAGCAGTTCGTCACCCGGGCGGTAGTCCCACACCAGCAGACGCCGGTAGAACTCCGCCAGGGCGCGGGCATCGGTGCAGTCCAGCACCACCTGACGAAACGTCGGACCCATCTTCCGCTCAACCAAGCCGATCTCCTCTGAAGTCCGCGGCCGTACGCTGATCGAGAACGCTGAGAACTTGTTCGCACCAGCGGATGTTCTCCGTTTCGAACGCGATCCCTCTGACAAGTGTCAGGTAGGGGCCGACGCGGGGCGCGACGGCGAGGAACTCCGCCTCGGCCGACTCGCCGAGGAGGCGGTCCCGGAGGCGTTCGAATCGTTTGAGTTTCGTTTCGGCGGTGGCCATCCTGTCGGCGACAGCGCGCCGGATCGCTTCGTCGTCACCTGCGTCGATCGCCTGGAGCTGAACCAGTAGTTCGTCGCGGATCGCGGTCGGTTTCGGGGCTCGCGTGGTGAAGTCGGCAAGCTCGGCCGCACCGGCGTCGGTCAGGGAGAAGAGCCGCTTGTTCGGACGGCGCAGCTGTTCGACGACCCGTGCCGTGACCAGGCCCTGCGACTCCATCTTGTCCAGCTCCCGGTAGAGCTGCTGAGGCGTCGCTGTCCAGAAGTTGGCGACCGACGCGTTAAAGCTCTTCGCTAGGTCGTAGCCCGAGGACTCGCCCTCCAGAAGCATCGCGAGGATCGCGTTCCGCAGCGCCATGACGCGATCGTAGTCACTCTGTGGATTAGTCGCAAAGTTGATTAGACACTGCCGCGACCATCACCTACGCTCGCGGCAGCTACTCAACTAGTTGACTACGGGAGATCGCCATGCCCACGTTCCGTCAGGCCGTCGAAGCGAAGGACGCAGCCGCGATCGAGGCGATGCTCGCCGACGACGTGGTCTTCACCAGCCCGGTGGCGTTCAAGCCCTATCAGGGCAAGGCGATCACCGCGGCGATCCTGCGCGGGGTCCTGCGTGTGTTCGAGGACTTCCGCTACGTCCGCGAGATCCAGGACGGCGTGCACCACGTGTACGAGTTCGAAGCGACGGTCGACGGGCTCCAGATCAACGGATGCGACCTCCTGACCTTCGACGCCGACGGCAAGATCGTCGACTTCAAGGTGATGGTCCGGCCGTTGCGCGCGGCGGAGGCGCTCGCGGCGCGTATGGGTGCCCAGTTCGAGGCCATCAAGGCCGACGCGCTCGGCTGACATCGGCTGGATACCGTGGATCACCATGACCACCCGTGTGTCCCGCTCAGCGCCGTCCGGTGGCGGATTCGTGCGATCGATCCGGCTGGCGACGGGCTCGGACACCGGCCGCTACCCGTTCACCCTGCCCGTGGTGCGACGGCTGGCCCGCTCCGCCGGACTTGCCCTCGACCTTGGCTTGACGTTTCTGGTCGGCGACAACGGCACCGGGAAATCGACGCTGGTCGAGGCGATCGCGGTGGCGGCGGGTTTCAACCCGGAAGGCGGGTCGCAGTCGTTCCGCTTCGCCACGCGCGCCACCGAGTCCAGCCTGGGTGATCAGCTGGTGCTGCGCTGGGGTGTCCGCAAGCCGCGTACTGGTTTCTTCCTGCGCGCCGAGTCCTATTACAACGTCGCGTCGGAGATCGAGCGCCTCGATCAGGACCCCGGGTCGCCGCCGCTACTGCCTGCCTACGGCGGGATCTCACCCCACGAACGTTCCCACGGGCAGTCCTTTCTGGACCTCGTCACACACCGCTTCGGACCGGGCGGGCTGTATTTGCTGGACGAGCCGGAAGCGGCGCTGTCCCCGCGCGGGTGCATGGCGCTGGTGGCGAGGATCGCCGAGTTGCGTGAGCAGGGCTGCCAGTTCGTGGTGGCGACGCACTCCCCGATCCTGCTCGCCGTGCCGGACGCGCGGATCTTGCAGATCGACGGCGACGGCGAGATCGAGCAGGTGGGGTACGACGAGGCCGAGCCGGTCGTCCTGACCCGGGGATTTCTCGCCCAGCCGGACCACTACCTGCGCCACCTGCTCACCGACGAGTGACCGGCGGGTGGCGCCTGCTCACCGGCCGGCTTCCTGCCGTCGCACCATTTCGGCGATCCAGACGGGCGCGAACGGCGACGTGCAGTTCGGCGGGGTCGGGTAGTCCTTGAGCACCTCCAGGCGCTCGCCGATGTCGATCGCCCGGGCGCGGTGCTCGTCGTGTTCGATCCCGATCTGCGCCAGGCAGTGGTTCATCGCCCATTGCAGGCGATCCGGGGCGTCCCTCATCTCTTTCTCTACGACGTCGAGCAGCCGGGTGAGGTCGAGGCCCTCGGGTTTCTTCGCCACACGTTCGGTGGTCAACGCCCAGCCGGCACTCGCGACCACCGGATCCGGATCGGCCGACCAGGCCACGCGTAGATCCTCGGCGTGCGGGCTCTTCTTCACCACGTAGTTGACGAGCCAGTCGTGGACCTTCGGGGTGCGCGCCTCGCGCACCATGCGGTCCAGGTCGTCCCGTTCGAAGGCCTTCGGACGGCAGATCAAGAGCGCGAGCAGCTTCGCCGCGGTGTCGTCCGTCTCCCAGAGCTCGAGCGCGAGCTCCTGCCGCGTCTTCAGCCGCTTCGCGATCGCGCGGAGCTTGCCGAGATTCACGCCGTGATCGTCACCGTGCTTCTCGTTCACCTCGCGTGCCCTCGGATCATCGAGGGCCGCCAGCTCGGCCAGCACCTCGGCCACCGTCGTCCCGGCCACGTCGTCCTCCCGTCCCCCGCCCGTGGGGTCCACCCTAAGGTCGGTCACGACAAGCGGGCCGGACCTCGCTCATCCGGCAGGTCGGGCCGCGGGACTGCTACGGTTGTCCCGTCGCGGTTCAGACACCAGCCGCCGGGTCCCTTCTTCCTGGTCCGGCATGCCCAAACAGGGCACCAGCCGGTCCTCCCCCGTACCGGCAAGGAGTCACCTTTTGACCGACTATCGCGCCCCCGCCTCCGATCCGCCCCGTTCCCCCCGGAGATTCGTGTCCCCTCTCGACGTCTCGGTCACCGCTTCCGGCACCGACACGGTGGTCACTGTTTCCGGCGAGATCGATCTCGCCGTCTCCGACGGCCTGCGGCGGACGCTGGAGGACGAGCTCCGGTTCACCCCCGTGGCGTTGATCGCGGACCTTTCCGCGGTCACCTTCTGCGACTCCTCGGGCTTCACGGCCCTCGTCCAGATCAGGGCGAAGGCCGAAGAAGCGAGTGTCCCGTTCATCCTGGTCACCCAGGAACGGGCGCTGCTACGCCCGATGTCACTCCTCGGCCTCGACGCCGTCTTCAACGTGCATCCGACGCTCGACTCGGCACGGGACGCGCTCAGCCGCTGACCCGGTCGGCTGTCATGATGGGTGGTTGTGACGGGTGACAAGGATCCAGGGTTCCGCATCGGCGGCCGCCCGCTGGTGGAACGGCTGACCGAAGTCCTGCCGTCGCTCGCGAAGGCGGTCCTCGCCGAGATCGTGTCCCGGATCCCCGAGTACGGCCACCTGCCCGCCGAAGAACTCAGCGGCGACATCACGCACGTGATCGAGCAGAACCTGCGTTCGTTCATCGACACCCTGCGTACCGGGGCGACACCCGCCCAGGAGGAACTCGACTTCCTCCGCGAGTCGGCCGCCCGCCGCGCGGAAGAGGGCATCCCGATCGACATCGTGCTCACCGCGTATCACATCGGCATCCAGGTGGTCTGGGCGTCGCTGGCACCGGACGCGCGCCCGGAAGAGGTGGCGGACGTCCTGGCCGTCAACGCGCTCACCCTGCGTTACCTCGAAGTCGTCACTCCCGCCGTCGGCGCCGGGTACCTCGACGAGCGCCGGACGATGTTCGACGACGAGCGGTCGGCGCGGCACGCGGTGCTGTCCGCCCTGCTCGACGGCGAACCCGCCGACGTGGCCGCGGGACAGGCCGGCCTGCGGCTGCCGCCGTGCTACATCGTCCTCGCCGCGACGGTCGGGGCGCATCCGGACGAGGAGGCCAGCGGCGTCGACCCGCTGGTCGCCGGACGCCGGAAACTCCGGCGGCTGCGGGTCGAACTGGAGCGCCAGATCCGCGGCACGGTCCTGACCTCGCTCACGCCCGAGGGCGGCGTCGCCTTGCTGCCGCACGAAACCCCGGCGGGCGAACTGTCCACACGCGACTGGGCACGGCTGGAGCGGGTCCTCGCCGACGTCGCCCGCACGGCGGGCGCGGAGGTCATCGCCGGGGTCGCGGCGGCCGGACCGGCCGGTGTTCCCGCCGCGGCGAAGCTGGCGCAGGACGTGCTCGCGGTCGCCACCGGATCCAGGCGGCCGCCGGGGTTGTACCGGCTCGACGACGTCTTGCTCGAGTACCAGCTGTCCCGCCCCGGGCCTGCCCTCGACCGGCTGGCCACCCGGCTGGAACCGTTGGACGGCAACGAAGAACTCCTCCAGACACTGGAGACCTTCCTGCGCCGTGGCGGGCGGCGGCAGACCGCCGCCGCCCTGCACGTCCATCCCAACACCGTCGACTACCGGCTGCGCCGGATCGCCGACCTCACCGGGCTGGACCCCACCCGGCTCGAACACATCGCCCTGCTGAGCGCGGCGCTCGCGGCACGCTCGGCGACCGGCCGGGGATGATCGGGGTCAGCGCGCCGCCTTCGCGATCGCGGCACCGAACACCGCCATCCCCGACGCGTTCGGATGCAATGGGGCCGCGGCGTGCGCGGGAATCAGGCCTTCGAGGTAGCGATCACGCGGGGCGGCGCAGATGTCGTGCCCGACGGTGAGCGGAGCGAAGTCGACGAACGTCGCGCCGCGGGCCTCGGCCTGCTTCCGGGCGGTGGAGCTGATCAGGTTCATCACGCTCTGCAGGTAGTTCGCGTCCCGCGCCCAGACCGGCTGCACGGGATAGCAGCCGTTGTGCCGGATGTAGGTGCCGTATCCGGTCACGAGGATCTTCGCGTGCGGTGACCTGGCTCGGATCTCGTCGAGCGCGGCGCCGAATTTCGGAGCCCACGCCCGGATCGAGTCGCCGAGGGGATCCTTGCCGCCCGCGGTGAGCCGGTCCGCGCACGAGAAGCCCGCCGGTTCCGGCAGCAGGTTGATACAACTGATCGCCTGCTGGAACAGGCCGGAGTCGTTGGCGCCCATGGTGATCGACACCAGACCCGTCGACGGCTTGAGTACGTCGAGTTGCGGCGCGAGGATGCCGAACCGCCGGTTCGTGAGATCGGCCGTCACCGCGCCCGAACACGAAACGTCGGTCAGTTTCGCGCCGAGCGCCGCCGCGGCGATCGCCGGGTAGTCGCGATCCGACCGCAGGCACAGCAGGTTGGGATCCTGATTCGGGATCAGCGGCCCCGCGGCGGCGGAATCGCCGAGCGCGACGTACTCCAGCTGACCCGCCTGCGCCGGTATCGCCGCCGCCGTCACCGCCACTCCGGCGGCCAGCGCCACCAGCCCTGCCTTGACCCGCTTGCCCAGCGCCATCCCAGCCTCCAACGTCGTTGTTGTTACCGCCCGGTAATGCGTCTTCACATCTTGCGGTCGGATCGACGGGACGGGCGTGGGGAATTTCCCAGACTTACTCCAGGCGCGGTTGTGACATGTCACCACAAGAGGGAGGCTTGAAGATCATGGGAAACGGGTATCACCAGCATGTCGGAGGTGATGATCGGTGTCCCCTGAACAGACCGGAAGCGGTCCCGTGGTGACCGGATTCGACGGCTCCCCGGAGGCTCGCCGCGCCGTCCGCTGGGCGGCGGCCGAGGCGAAGACCCGAGGGCGCGGCCTGGTGCTCGCGTATTGCACCAGGGATCGCTTGCCACCGCCCGGTGCCGACCCTGTCGCCGCACCACTCGCCGGAATGGTCCCGGAGGCCGCCGACGACGCGGACGCCGTGGAACCGGCGCGACGGCAACTGGACTCCATGGCCGAAGCGTTGCGACGCACCGACCCGGAGCTCGACGTCCGGACCGTCGTGCAAGGCGGTACCCCGGACGAGGTCCTGAAGTCGGTCGCCGACGAGACGGACGCGGTGATGATCGTGCTGGGCGAATCCCATACCGGAGTGTTCACCCGTGCCGTGACCGGCTCGACCGAAGCGGAGGTCACCCAGCACGCGGGCCGCCCGGTGGTCGTCGTCCGCGGGGAAGAACCCCCTCAGGACGGGCCGGTGATCCTCGGGACCGACGGCACGGAGCAGAGCACCCAAGCGGCCGGGTTCGCGTTCGATTTCGCGGCGAGGCACGGCCTGACCGTGCACGCGGTCCACGCCGCGCGAATTCCCGTCTGGGGGCCGGCGAGTGAACCGCTGCTCGGCGGCCCGGTGCTGGATCCGGCGCCGCCGCTCCCCCAGGACGTCGTCGACGAGCTCGTCGATCGACAGCTGCAGCCTTGGCGGGAGCGCTATCCGGAGGTGCCTGTCGAGATCGTGCACGGCGTCGGACCGACTTCGCAGGCGCTGACCGTGCAGTCCAGCGAAGCGGCATTGCTGGTCCTCGGCCGGAGTGACCACGGCGGCCTTCGACGCCTGCTTCTGGGCTCGGTCAGTGACGACGCGCTCCACCACGCGCATTGCCCGGTCGCGGTGGTCAGGTCGTAGCGGCTCAGCCGTCCAGCGGAGCGGCCATCCCGCCGAGTAGGCGCTGCGAAGCCCGGAGTTCTTGTGCCATCAGCAATCCGGCCGCCCGCGCGCGGGCGAGGTCGTCGGCCAGACGGCGCAGTGCTCCGAGTGTCCGATCGAGATCGGCCGTCGAGTCGGGTTCGCCCTCCCGCACCTGGCGGTTCAGGCGGCGCACGACGGAGGCGGCCTGCGCGGCCAGCAGATACGGCGGTTCCGCCGAGACGGGGTCCATGCCCGGTAATACCCGGAACCGGTATCGGGAAAACAGGTTTGCCGATTCCGCCCCGGGGTAACCCGGCCTCGTGAACGATGACGACCTCACTTTCGGTATCGAAGAGGAATTCTTCGTCGTAGACCGCGAAGGCCATCTCTCCCAGAGCGGCAACACGGTCGTCGATTCCGCCGAAGAGGGCCAAGGCGAACTGCAGCACGAACTCACCCGGACGCAGGTGGAATCCGCGACCGCGATCTGCCGGACGAGCGACGAAGCGTTGGGGCAGTTGAAGGCCCTGCGGACCGAACTCTCCGAAGCGGCGGCTCAACGCGGCTGCCATCTCCTCCCCTGTGGCAGCCCGCTGTTGGTCGAAACCGGTTTCCCGCACTTCACCCCGCATCCCCGCTACCAGCGGATCGCCGAACACTTCGGTGCCACCGCGCGCACCACGATCACCTGCGGCTGCCATATCCACATCGCGATCCCGGACCGGGAGACGGGAGTCCGGCTGATCGCGCGGGTCCGGCGCTGGCTGCCCGCTTTGCTGACGCTCACCGCGAACTCCGCGATCTCCGACGGCGCCGACACCGGCTACAGCAGCTGGCGGTATCAGCAGTGGACCAGATGGCCGTCGGCAGGGCCGCCGCCGGAGTTCACGTCGCTCGACCACTACGAGAGCATCGTGGACGCCTGGCTGCGCGCGGGGGCGATCCTCGACCGCCAAATGGTCTATTGGGACGTAAGGCTTTCCGAAGGCCAGCCGACGGTCGAGTTCCGGTTTTCCGATGTGGCGGCGACGCCGGAGGAGGCGGTGCTGCTCGGCATCCTGATCCGGGGGCTCGTCACCACGATCCTCGACGACGGACCCGCCGCCCCCTTGTCCAACGAGGTGCTGCGCGCCCATCTCTGGCGTGCTTCCCGGGAAGGACTTTCCGGCCGGTGCCCGCATCCGCGTACCGGCGATCTCACGCCCGCGCGCGAGGTGGTCGGCGATGTCGTGGCTTTCGCCGCGGCCGCCCTGGAGACGACCGGCGATCTGGACTTCGTCCGCGACGGCTGTGCCCGGCTGTTCGAGAGCGGGAACGGGGCGGATCGGCAACGGGCCAAGTTCTCGGAGCGGAAATGTCCCGAGGACGTGGTGGAGATGCTCGTCCGCTGAGCTGAGTGGTCTCGGTGACCGGCGTGCCGGCGTCCTTGCTCCGCCGAGGCTGCCCACGCCGGTCCACCTCGCGACCGGTGGACGCACAGCCGCGCTGCACCGGTCGCTGACCTCTGGTTACCCGCTCACACGGCGCTAAACCTGATCGCGCGGAACCGTCCTGTGCCAGTTCCGGGAAAAGACCCTTCGCTCGCCTTCGTAGCCGTCGAGCTGGGCGTCGATGACGAACTCCGTCGGCGTGCACGACACCCGGGTGCGGGTCTCGCTCCTGGCTTCCCAGCCGTCCCGGGCGAACGTCATCGACCACGCCGTTTCCGCCACCGGGGAACAGAAGTCGTCCGCCACCCACGAATAGCGCTCGAACACGTTCCTGGTGACGTCGAGCGCGATGTCCTCGAACCGGACCTTGCCCGCGTTCTTCACGATCTCGAGCGCGGACCGGTAGTCGATCAGGTCGCGAGACACCGTCCAGCGCTGCTCGCCGGGTTCGATCTGGGTGGCGGACAAGGGTTCCGTGCCTTCGGGCTCGTCGAACGGCCGGGCGGGCACCTCGTCCGCCTCCGCCATCGGGCGCACCGGCAGGGTGACCGTGCTCTGTCCGGTGTGGACGGTCACCATCGCCGGTTCCGGCGGTGGCCACGCCAGCGGCCAGTACGACGACGAGATCGACAAGCGGATCCGGTGCCCGGCGGGGAAGGCCTGCGCGACGGCGTTGAGTTCGACGCGCACCCGGTACGGCTTACCCGGTTCCAGCGGCTCCGGATCGTCGTGCCCGTCCCGGTGGGTCAGGTTCAGCAGCCCGTAGGTCACCCGCGTGGCCCTGCCGTCTGGGGCGACGTCGGACAACCGGACGGCGACCTGCGCCACCGGCTTGTCCGCCGAAACCTCCAGATCCACCACCGGCGAACCGAGGATCTCGCACGGCTCGGTGAGTTCGTCGGTGTCGAAGACGAGCGATCCGCCGTCCTCCTCCCGCTGGTCGTACGGCAGGTCGGGCGGTGCGCTGTAGGAAGCCCACTTGCCCGCGAACTGGCCGACCGAAAGCGGCGACTCCACCGACAGCCGTTCTTCCCTGACCTCCTCGTCCGGCCTGGCGATCCGGTGCCTCGCGAGCCGGTGCACCGAAGGGTGGACGTGCGGCGACGGCCAGGACGGCTCGCCGACCCAGCGGCCGGGCCGGTCCTCGTACGACGTCGACGGCGGCACGCTGTCCTGCATCCACGTCCGCAGCATCGGCCCGTCCATGACACCGTTCTCGGCGTCCTTCAGCCAGTGGTCCCACCAGCGGACCAGCTCTTGCAGGTACCCGATGGCCGGGCCGGGCTGCCCCAGATGCGGATACCTGTGCGACCACGGCCCGATCAGCCCGCGGCGCGGCACGTCGAGATGGGCCAGGAGCCGGGAGACGGCGTTCGAGTAGCCGTCCGCCCATCCGCTGGAGGCGAGCACGGGCACCTGGACGTCGCTGTAGTTCTCGCAGACCGACGCGTGCCGCCAGTAGTCGTCGCGGCGTTGGTGCCCCAGCCATTCGCCGATCCAGAGACCGCAGTTCTCCAGCCGTTCGAACCATCGGTCGCGCCACTGCTCGCCCGCCAGCGCCGGGTCGGGCGGCAACGTGGCGTAGGCGAACATCGTGGACGCCTCGGCGACGTTGTCCGAAAGCAGGCAGCCGCCCATGTAGTGCATGTCGTCGGCGTACCGGTCGTCGGTGAACGACGAGATCGCGATCGCGGTCAGGCTCGGCGGTTTGCGCGCGGCCACCTGCAAGGCGGCGAACCCGCCCCAGGAGAGCCCCATCATGCCCGTGCGGCCGGTGCACCACGGCTGCGCCGCGATCCACTCGAGCACCTCTTCCGCGTCCTGCTGCTCTCGTTCCAGGTACTCGTCCGCCAGCACGCCCTCCGACTCCCCCGAGCCGCGGATGTCCACGCGGACACAGGCGTAGCCGTGCCCCGCGAGGTAAGGGTGGTGCACGGAGTCCCGCACCGAGGTGAGGTCACGGTGCCGGTACGGGATGTACTCCAGGATCGCCGGGACCGGCGTGTCGTCCGAAGCGACCGGCCGCCAGATCCTGGCCGACAGCCGGACGCCGTCGGAGACCGGGATCCAGACGTGGTCGGACTCCGTGATCTCGTACGGCAGCGAAGCCACCGTCCGCATGGGCTATCCCTCCTCGAAGTCGAACCGCAGCGCATCGGTGCACCGGCGGTATTTGTGTTCCATCTCCCGCTGGGTCTGCGCGGCGACGAAGATGTGCGCGAGTTCGTAGCTGTAGCTGTCCTGTGCGGGTAGCTCCGAGAGCCGGATCCCCTTCTCCGGTACCACTTCGATCTTGACGCCGGGGATCTCCGCCTCCAGGTCCGCGATCTCGCCACGGGTGGGCACGCGGGTGACCAGGCCGTCACGGAACCGCCGGTGGTACCACTTGCCCGCGACCCGATAGTCACCCTGGTGGCGCCGGCCCGCGGGATCCCGGCCGAGTCCCAGCTGGACCATGATGTGATGGTTCGCCACCCCGTCGACGTACTCGAACAGTTCGGCGTGGGACTGCGAATGCCGCGGGTTGATCTCCAGCAGGCAGGCCTGACCGGATTCGGGATGGCAGAAGAACTCGATGCTGAAGGTGGCGTTGTCGAAGCCGATCCGCTCCATCACCCGGACGGAGATCTCCTTCATCCGGTCGACCGCGTCCTCGGGCAGCTGCGACGGGTACTGATGTCTCAGAAAGCAGGTGGAGTCGGGATAGTTGATCGAATCGAGAACGCCGTACACCGTCACCTGTCCGTTGTGGACGTAACCCTCGGTCGCGGCCTGCACACCGGTTAGTTCGCCTTCCGCGAGGCACGCGGCCCCTCCGGCGTCGGCCACCTCGGCGGGAAGCGCGACTTTTCCGAGGATGTGGTCGAAGGGAAGGCCGACTCGTTCGACGCCCGCCCTGATCTCGGCGACGGCCTTCTCGAACTCGCTCTCATCGGCCACATGGAAGGCCAGTTCCGACGAAAACGACTTCACCGGCTTGAGCCACATGGGGTAGTCGACGCCGTCGGGTGGCCGGGGATCGTCCTGCTCCAGGTCGACGATGCCGAACGACGGCAGCTCGTCGATCACCTTCGCCTGTTCGAGTCTGCTCCAGTACTTGTGCTCGCATTTCAGCACCGCCTCGAGCGAAACACCGGGGAGACCGTACTTCTCGCACAACATCGCCACCATCGTCGAAGACGGGAAGTCCCAATAACTGACGATTGCGTCGATCGGCCCATCGAAAGCGTCCAAATGCGACTGTGCCTTCTCCATCAGCGCGACGATCGGGATCTCGCCCTCTTGAAGTTCCTCAGGCGACAGCAACGGATGGAAGCGATATCGGTCAGCACCGGGGATTCGGCGCAGTACCTCGTCGTTGCTCTCGTCGAGGCCGATCACGAAGATGTTCTTTTCCTCTGGGGACCTGGAGGATGTGGTCATGGGCGAGACCTACCCTTTCGAGTGAGACAGAAAACCCGGATGACACTGGTTTGCCCATGTTGTCTCGCGGGAACCCGGCGGTCATGACCGAGTTGCCCGGCACGCGTTCCCTGTGGCTCGACACCGCCCCCGCTCCCGATCGCACCGGCACGCCGCTGCCGAGGGAGATCGATGTCGCCGTCCTCGGCGGTGGGATCGCGGGACTCACCACGGCCTACCGGCTGGCGAAGGCCGGGCGGTCGGTACTGGTCCTGGAAGCCGGCCGTCTCGCGGCGGGGGTTTCCGGGCACACCACGGCGAAGATCAGCACGCAGCACGGGATGAAGTACGCCTCGCTCGCGAAGGCCAAAGGCGCCGATGCGGCCGCGATGTACGCCTACACCCAAGCCGCGGCCCTGGACTGGATCGCGGCCGCCACCGCCGAACTCGGCATCGAATGCGGGTTCACCCGTGCCGACAGCTTCGTGTACACGACCAGGCCTGAAACGGTGGAAAGCCTTGAACGAGAGGCGGAAGCGGCCGCCGAAGCCGGTCTTCCCGCCACCTTCGTCACCGGCGTCGACCTCGATGTGGCGGCGGTCGGCGCGGTCAAATTCGCCGCACAGGCTCATTTCCACCCCCGCCGGTGGCTTCTCGGCCTGGCCGACGAGATCGAACGCGCGGGCGGCACGATCGTGGAGGGCGTCCGCGCGGAGGGTGTCGACGAACTCGGCGGGACCACGGTGCGCACCAGTTCCGGCGACGTGCGTGCCGGAGAGGTCGTGGTGGCGACCCATTACCCGATGCTGGACCGCGGCCTGTTCTTCGCCCGGCTCGATCCGGTGCGGGACCTCGTGGTCGCCGGTCCGGTCGAGGGCGACCGGTTGCCGGACGGGATGTTCCTCGATGCGGACACGCACCATTCCGTCCGCGGCTACCTCAACGACGGCGTCACGTACGCGATCGCGGGCGGCGAGCACTACCGCGTCGGTGACTCGGTCGACGTCGAGAGCCGTTACGAACGGCTGGCCACCTGGGCGAGTGAACATACCGGGATGCCAAGGGTGACCCACCGCTGGTCCGCCCACGACGTGTCCACTTTGGACTCGGTACCGTACGTCGGCCGTTATCACCCGGCGAGCCGCCACCTCTGGGTCGCCACCGGCTTCGGGCAGTGGGGGATGACGGGCGGCACCGCCGCCGGACTCCTGCTGGCGGATCTCCTGACCGGCCGGGACAACGCCGCGGCGAGCCTATATGACCCGAACCGGTTCGACCTCCGTTCCGCGATCAGCACCGTCGAGAACAACGCGACGGTCGCGAAGTTCCTGGTGGGTGACCATCTCAGCGCGTTGCGCAAGCCCGCGTCCTTGGCGGAACTCGCGCTCGGCGAGGCCAAGGTGACCCGCGACGGCGGCGAACTCGTCGCCGCCTACCGCGCCCCGGACGGCGAACTGCACGCCGTCAGCGCCCACTGCACCCACCTCGGCTGCCTGGTCGCGTTCAACAACGCGGAGAAGACCTGGGACTGCCCTTGCCACGGTTCCCGGTTCGGCCTGGACGGGTCGGTACTCCAAGGACCGGCCGTGCGCCCGCTGCCGAAGAAGCGGGAGCAGTGATGAGCGGCACCGGCGTCGAAACGGTTCCGGTCGCGTAGATCGGGTACTCCGTCCGCATGACGACGATCGACCATACGGTGGCCGCCTCGCTGCCCCAGGTCCGTGGCCCGCTCTCCGCCGCCACAGTGGACGCCCTGACAGGCGGAGGCGGCGACGGATTCGACCTCGAAGCGGCGGCCCACGCGGACCCCTTCGGCGACGATCTCCAGCTCGCGCTGCACGTCTGCTACGAACTCCACTACCAGGGCTTCGACGGCGTCGACCCCGGCTGGGAGTGGGATCCTGCCCTGCTCGGCTTCCGCGCGAGCCTGGAGCGGGTGTTCCTCGACGGTATCCGCGAGGCCGTACCCGGCGGGGACGACGTCGAGGGCCTGCTCGACGACCTGCTGGTCGAGCCCGTCGGCGGGGACGGCGTCTCGCATTTCCTCCGCGACAAAGGCGAGTGGTGGCACGTCGAGGAGTACTTCGCGCACCGGTCGATCTACCACCTCAAGGAAGGTGACCCGCACGCGTGGGTGATCCCCCGGCTGCGGGGCCGGGCCAAGGCGGCGCTGGTCGCCGTCGAATTCGACGAGTTCGGGGGCGGCCGGGCCGAGCAGGCGCATTCCCGGCTGTTCGCGGAACTCCTGACCGCGGCGGGCCTGTCCGATGGCTACCTCGCCTACCTCGACCACGTCCCGGCCTGCACGCTCGCGACGGTGAACATGATGTCGCTGTTCGGCCTGCTGCGCGGCGCGCTCGTCGGGCATTTCGCCGTCGCCGAGATCACCACCGCGCCCGCTGCCCGCCGCATGGACCAAGCACTGGAGCGGCTCGGCGGGGCGGCGGAATGCCGGTACTTCTACACCGAGCACATCGAGGCCGACGCGGTGCACGAGCAGGTGCTCCGGCACGACGTCGTCGGCGACCTGCTGGCGCGGGAACCCGAGCTGACGGCGGACATCGCGTTGGGCATTCAGGCCACCACGCTGCTGGAGGACCGGCTGGCCGGGCACCTCATGCGGTCCTGGACGGCCGGGGAGTCCTCACTCGTCCGGCCGCTGAACCGCCTGCCGTGACCGGCGGCGGTGGCTGGTGTCGCAGAAGGGGTAGGTCTTGCTGCGGCGGCAGGCGCAGAGCGCGACGAGGAACCTGTCGGAGGTCACCGTCTCGCCGTCCGGCATGACGATCTCGACCGGGCCCTCCACCAGGACCGGGCCGCCGGGTTCGATCCGCACCCGGGTCCTCTTGATGTTCGCGGTCATGGGCCCTCCGGTTCGCCGATACTTCCGGCTACCCCGGTCACGCGCCGCCAAACCAGCGCGACACGCGACTTACGTCTCCAAGCACGCGGGCTGGTGAGGAGTAAGGCAACGGCGGCGTCTGGTGAGGGGTGTGTGGATTTCGGGTCATCTAACGCACCAAAATCCACACAGTGAGGGAAGCGATCCCGCACCGCGCCCGAACACGAGACCTTCTCAGGACACTAGACGGTTGATTCCGTGAAAATCACGTGAAGCACTATGACTGTCCACAGAGGACGCTTTTCGAGTCGAATCGTCCGATTGGATGCCGTATGTCCGTATCGCCAAGGTTGTGAAGGCCTCCTTGCCTACCTTGAGGGTAGGCAAGGAGGCCTTCACAACCTTGGTTCGCACTGAAGGGGCGACCGAGACGGCCACGGCCACCTGAGCATGTCGAGTCCTTGAGGGGCCTCGCAGATCCGGTAATACGGGCAATCGATGATCAATCGGATAATTCGGCCCCAACCAGTGTCCTTTATGACGGTCAAGGGAAGGATTCCTTCGCGGGGTTGCACTTCACGCAATCTTCACGGAATCTCTCAGGACACTAGCGGACGGGACCGGCCTCGAAGACCTTCACCATGTCCCGCATCAAGCCGTTACCCGACGGCAGCGCCCGAAGCGCGGCGACCGCCCGCCCCTGCACCGAAGAACACCAGCGCCACCACGAATCGAGGTTCTCGGCTCGTGCCGCCTCCTCGGCCGGGACGAGCGCAGGCCAGCCGAGCGCGTCGGCCTGGGCCGTCAGGGCGCCGCCGCCGTCGACGGGATCCACCGCCAAGACGGGAACACCCGCCCGCAGCCCCAGCACCAGCCCGTCCAGCCGGGTCGTGACCACCACGTCCAGATGCGACAGGATCGACGTGAACTGGTCGGGTGTCGCACAACGCGTCCAGTCCGAAGACACCAGGCCCGGGTCGAGTGGCACCCGCCCGCAGTCGATCCCGGTGAGCCACCTCGTCACGCGGGACCGGGCGGCGGTGGGTTCCGGCTCGAGGATCAGGCCCGCCACCAGCACCTCGTCCGTCGGGGTGTCGATCGAGAGGTCCGGGGTGGCGATCCCCTGGTGGTCACGGACCAGCACCTGATCGAACCCGGTGACCGCGTCGTCGCCGGGATCGGTCACCGAAACCCCGACGGCGATCCGGTGACAGTGCGCGAAGCGCCGGTGCACCTCGCGCACCTGTCCGCCCCGCGCGGCGCCCGAGACGAACACGACGTGGCTGTACCTCGCCGGATCCACCTCCTCGTAGTTCAACCCCTCCGCTCGAAGGGAGGGACCCCACGCCAGATCATGCGGCACCTCCGCCAGCGACAGCGCGGCGTCGACCCGCCGCATCCCGAGCACGTCCACCGGAGTCGCCCCGCCATGGCGGAAGCTCGCCCACCCGATCACCAAAACACGCATATCCAACGCGTACCCGGCTTCGCCCGATTCACACGGGTTTCCCCGAATGCCGGTCCGGGTAGCCCGTCGCCATGAAGGCTCTCGCTCTCGTGTGTTCTCTCAAACCCTCGCCCGCGGCATCGAGCAGCGCTCTCATCGCCCAGCAAGTGCTCGACAAAATGGCGGAACGCGGTGTCACCGGTGAACTGGTGCGTGTCGTCGACCACGACGTCAAACCCGGGGTCGAAGCCGACATGGGCGACGGCGACGCCTGGCCGGAAATCCGGCGCAAGATCGCGGCCGCGGACATCCTGCTGCTCTCGACACCGACCTGGGTCGGCCACATGTCCAGCGTGGCGCAGCGGGTGCTGGAACGGCTCGACGCGGAGCTTCCCGAAACGGACGACGAGGGCAGGCCCGGCATGTTCGGCAAGGTCGCCGTCACCGCCGTGGTCGGCAACGAGGACGGCGCGCACAAGATCACCGCGGACCTGTTCCAGGCACTCAACGACACCGGTTTCACCGTGCCGGCCCAGGGCGGGACCTATTGGAACGGTGAGGCGATGAAGGGCGGCGACTACAACGACCTCGACGAAACTCCGGACGCGGTCGAATCGACCAACTCGACCGTGGCCCGCAATGCCGTCCACCTCGCGAAACTGCTGAAGGAAAAGCAATATCCCGCGTCATGATCGACGGGGTAATCCCGCGCCCGTCCAGGTAAACCACCTCCGTGATCGTGGGCCCCGGAAGGGTGCGAGCGTGGACATGCCGGAGCGGTGACGACGCGCTCTCCCTGGGCTTCGGGCTGCTGTTCCTGCTGAGCCTCGACTACCTGCCCTCCGCCGATTTTCGCCGTCGACGTCGCCGAAAACCGGCAAATCGAAATCGGTCGGCGCCCCGCATCACGTCACCGACGAATCCGGGTGATCGAGCCGCTGAACGAGACGACGGGCGGGCAACGCCATCGCCCCGAGCCCGATCGACGTCGTGACCTCGTCCGTGGGGGTGACGAGCAGGTGGTCGATCTCTTCGACCAGCCCGCGCGAGTGATCGAGCTTGTCCGGATCACCCGACCGCGCCACTTCCGCGAGCGCTTCGAGCAGGTCGCCGACCACCCCGCGCGCGTACTCGCCGGGATGCCGGAACGGCTGCTCACTCTGGGCGGCTTCGCTGACCGCGTCGATCAGCTGGGCGAGCGGCGGCCACAGCGAGACGAGCTTCGCCAGCGGCTCTTCCCGTGTCTCACGCCGGCGGCGATGATTCAGGTAGCGGCCCTCCCGGGTCCAGCCGATCGCCTCCTCCGCCTCCGCGACCAGACTGCGGACGTCGCGCAGGCGTTCGTGCAGAAGGTCCGCCGCCTCGGGTGGCTCACCGCCACGGACCAGCGCGGCGGTCTCCTCGAGAACGTCCCCGATCGCCGAGGCGAGCCGGGACGTCACCGTCTCCAGGCGCTCCCCGTGCAGTGGCGGGAGGACGACCGCGTTCAGCACCACGCCGATCGCCGCGCCCAGCGCGGTCTCCAGCAGCCGGTCGGCGAGCAGGACGGGCTCGGTCGCGTTGCCGTAGGAGATCAGCAGCATGCCGGTGATCCCCACCCAGACCCCCGAATCGCCGAACCCTCGCCACGAGCCGATCAGCAGCCCGGCGAAGACGACCAGCCCGAGCGCCACCGTCACCGACGGGATCAGCTGGACCGCACCCGCCGCGAGCAGCACTCCCCCGGTGACCGCGCCGACCTGTTGCGCCCAGCCGCGCACCGACCGGTAGACGGTGGCCTGCACCAGGAACACGGCCGCGTACGGCGCGAGAAAGGGCTGCGGCAGCTCGAGGACCGAGGTCGCGACGATCCACGCGATCACCGCCGCCGCTGCCGCCTTGGTGGTCTGGACGAGGCTTCGCCGTTCCTCCCCCGGGACCCGTACCACCCTGCCGAGCCACGCGAACGGCGACGTCAAACGGTTTCGTACGTTCATCACTACCCGGGCGTCGTCTCGCCGCCGAGGGCCGCGATGACCTCGCCGCTGTAGTACGACGAGAGCCTGTTGGATGCCAGGAAGACGTACGAAGGCGCGAGGTCGTCGGGGTGGGCCGCCCGCTCGAACGGGACCTGGAGGCCGAACTTCTCGACCTTCTCGGGCGGGAACGTCGACGGGATCAACGGTGTCCACACCGGACCCGGCGCGACGCAGTTGATCCGGACGCCCCGGTCGGCCAAGGCCTGCGCCATCGCGTAGGTCCAGGCGTGCACGGCACCCTTGGTGGCGGAGTAGTCGATCAGGGACTTGTTGCCACGCAAGCCGTTCACCGAGCCGGTGTTGATGATCACCGCGCCCTTCTTCAGATGCGGCAGCGCGGCGTCGGTCACCCGGAAGTAGCTGTGGATGTTCACGTCGAAGGTGTGGGTCCACTGCTCGTCGGTGAGGTCCTCCGGCGAGTCGACCGGCCATTGCGTGGCGACGTTGTTGACGAGGATGTCCAGGCCGCCGAGTGCACTCACGGTGCGGTCCACGATCTCGCGACACTGGGCGGCCTCGGCCAGATCACCCGGTAGGAGGAGGCACTCGCGGCCCTCCGCCCGGACACGCTCTTCGGTGTACTTCGCGTCCTCGTGCTCGTTGAGGTAGGCGATCGCGACGTCGGCGCCCTCCTTCGCGAAGGCGATGGCGACCGCGCGGCCGATCCCGGAGTCGCCCCCGGTGATCAGGGCGCGTTTGCCTGCCAGCAGGTCACGGCCTTCGTAGTCCTCCATGGAGTCACGAGGATGCGGGTCCATTTTCGACGTCACGCCCGGCGGGTCCTGCTGCTGCGGCGGCCGTAACTTGTCTGGCATGAGGGCTCCTCCGGTCGGGTGCGTTCCGCGCCCTGAGTACCCGGAGGAACTCGCTCCTGAACATGGCTACAGGAGGCCCCTTCCTGAGAGGTCGGCAAACGTGGCTCACGTGTCCGCCACGTACACGCGTTCGCCTGGCCGTGAAGGCCACTGCTCCCAATGCCGCATTGGGAGCATCAAGTCGCGTGCTTGGGCACGTGACTCGCGTGCTTGGGCGCGTCTCAGTGCACCCGCCGGTCCTCCGCCGTCCCGCGGTACCGGATCGTCCACAGGCTGCGGCGGATGTAGGTGCGTTGCAGCCACCGGTCACGCCCGTTGTGCCGCGCGAAGAACTGCGACCGCGCGTGCAGGCCCTTCCGGTTGTTGATCAGCAGCGCCGTCCCCGGCTCCAGCTTGACCTGGTGCGCGACCTCGCGGCAGACCCGCTGAAGTTCCTCCAGCGCCTGCTCCGCCTCGACGGTCTCCCCCACCACGCCGTTGGCCGAGACCGAAACCTCCGGCGAGTCCGACGGGCCGGAGATGACCGGCACGAGATCGGACAGCACGTCGGCGCCCTTGGCCACGTCCCGCACGTAACTGCCGGGCGCGTTGAGCCGGAACAGCGGACGGCGCAGGATGTCGAGCACCTCCGGGCGCAGGGCGGCCGAGATGTCCCGGCCGTCGGCGTAGTAGGTGACGGCTTCCTTGTTCCCATCCTGCCGCACGCAGTTCAGCACCAGGAAGTCCGGATTGGACACGTCGTACCGGCCGACCTCGTCGTGCACGATGTCGTTGTGGAAGTTCAGGAAGACGTGCGAACTCTGGTTGGTCTGGCTCCGCGCCCCCGCCGAGACCGGGACGACGTCGTGCACGAGCCGTCCGCTTTTCTCGGTGGTGAACCCGACGGGCTCGCCGAGCAACTGACTCAGTCCCAAAAGGACGGTCTCGGCGACGAACGTCTTCTTGTCCTTGCTGGGTTCCCCGTCGATCGGTGTCTCCGGGAGTTCCGGGTCCACCGGCAGGTTGCGCACGAGCGCCACACCCGGCGTGTCGACGTGCCTGCCGAAGTCCAGGATCGTCTGGAGCTGGTCGATGGGCAGCCGAGAGAAGACCACCCGGAGCATCGCCAGCGAACGGTCGATGTCGTCGACGGGGTCCGCGAAGGACCGCAACCCGGTTCCGATGGTCTCGCGGACCTCGTCATCGAGCACGACCTCGGCGAAGGTACTGACTAGGGTTTCCTTGCTGGTCATGATGTCCTATCCACCTTCTGGTCCTTTTCGGACTTCTTCTTCTCGAACTTCTCGATCAGGCTGAGCGCGGGTGCGGTGGCGATCGTCGAGACCAGCGTCATGATCACGAGCATCGCGAAGACCGTCGGGCTGATCACCTTCAGCTGGAGGCCGACGTTGAGCACCACCAGTTCAGTCAGCCCGCGGCAGTTCATCAACGCGCCGAGTGACAGCGAATCGCGCCAGCGGACGCCGGTCAGCCGGGCCGCCGTGGTACTGCCGAACCATTTCCCGAACACGGCCACCGCCGTGACCACACCGGTCCAGAGCCACATCGAACCGGAGCCGAGCAGGCTGAACTCGGTGTGCAGACCGGTGTAGGCGAAGAAGAGCGGCAGCAGCAAGGTCAGGGTCACGCTGCCGAGCTTCCCGGCGGCGCGGGCGAGGACCGGCTCCTTCCTCGGCGCGATCACGCCGAACAGGAAGGCGCCGAAGAGCGCATGGATGCCGATCTCGTTCGTGGCCAGCGCCGACAGCATGATCCCGCCGAGCAGGATCGCGAGAACGGCGGACTCCGGCGCCCGGGTGAGCACCTTGGCCAGCAGCGGTCGGACGACATAGACCATCACCACGGCGAACGCCAAGGTGAGCCCGACGGTCAGGAAGACCTCCGACGGCGCACCGCCCTGGCTGACCGCGACCACCACGGCCAGCAGGCACCACGCCGCGACGTCGTCCACGGCGGCACAGGTGAGCGCGAGCGCGCCCAGCGGGGTCTTCGAGATCCCCCGGTCGGTCAGGATCCTCGCGAGCACGGGGAAAGCCGTCACGCTCATGGAGACCGCGATGAACAACCCGAACGCGAGGAAGCCGACGTCACCACCGAAGATCGGGTACATGCCGAGCGCGAGCACGATGCCGGAGACCATCGGCAGCGCGATGCTGACCTGGCTGACCGTCACCGCGGTGAACCCCCGCCTCCGCACCGCGTCGACGTCGATCTCCGAACCGACCAGGTACATGAAGAAGATCAGCCCCAGCTGCGACAGGATGTTGATCGCCGAGACCACCCCGCCGGGGAACAGCCAGCCGAACGCGCCGGGCCAGACGATCCCGAACAGCGACGGTCCCAGCAGGATGCCCGCGACGATCTCGCCGATCACCGCGGGCTGGCCGAGCCGCCGGGCCAGCATTCCCGCCAGGTAACAGGCGCCGAGGATCACCGGCAGCGCAACCAGCAGGCGCGCGTAGGTGTCGGGTCCGCTGTCCGCCGCCTTGGCCGCCGTGCCCGAAACCGGCTCGTATGCGGACCCCAGGCCGAGCACCACGACGACGACCACCGCCGGTATCGCGATCAGCGCCGTCCCGACGAGGATCCGGCGCGGCGCCGACCGCCCGCTCCGGCCCTGTACAGCTGACTCCATCGAGTTCTCCTTAGTGGTCACCATCGGAAGTCCTCCGGGGGCAACCACTAGCCCGCGCGCAATTCCAGCGTGCAGCATTTGACACTGCCGCCCGCCTTCAGCAGTTCGGACAGGTCGGCGCCGATCGGCTCGAACCCGTGCTCCCGCAGTTGAGCGGTCAGCCCGGTGGCCGCCTGCGGGAGGACGACGTGCTTGCCGTCGGAGACGGCGTTGAGGCCGAACACAGCGGCGTCGCGTTCGGAGGCCAGGATCGCGTCGGGGTACATCTCCTTCAGCACCAGACGGCTGTCCTCGGAGAACGCCTCCGGGTAGTACATCACCATGTCGTCGTCGAGGACGGCGAGTGCGGTGTCGAGGTGGTAATAGCGCGGGTCGATCAAGGTCAGCCCGATCACCGGGCAGCCGAAGAATTCACGGGATTCGTTGTGTGCCTCGGGATTCGTACGGAATCCGGTGCCGGCGAGGATCTTCGTCCCCGCGACGAGGTAGTCGCCCTCCCCCTCGTTGACCCACTGCGCCTGCCGCACGTAGCGATACCCGTTGGCACGGAACCACTCCAGGTACGCCTCGGATTCACCGGCGCGCTGCATGTGGTGGAACCGTGCGACGAGGACCTGTCCGTTGACGACGGTGGCGCCGTTGGCCGCGAACACCATGTCGGGCAGACCGGGCACCGGGTCGAGCAATTCGACCCGATGACCCAGATCGACGTACAGATCGTGCAGCCACTCCCACTGCGCGACGGCCAGTTCGGTGTACGTGGGCTTCTTCGGGTCCATCCAAGGGTTGATCGAGTACTCGACGTCGAAGTACGTCGGTCTGACCATCAGGTAGTGCCGTTGGGCGACTGTTCGTGACACGCTGTCCTCCACGCGGAATTCAGTGCTTTTTCTGGGTTTCGCTCAGCTTGACCTCGATCTTCCCGGCCAGGTCGTTCGCGTTGTGCATGGCTTCGTCGAAGGACGAGCCGAGCGCGCCGATGCCGCCGAAGATGTTGTTTCCCAGCGGAGGGCGCTTGATCAGGTCGCCCGGCTTCGCGAAGATCTTGAGGTAGTACAAGGATTCCGAGTCCTTCACCGCCGGCGGGACGTCGATCGAGGAGATCACGCCACCAGGGCAGATCAGGCACATCGCGGCGGTGTGCACACCGGTCGGGCTGAAGTGGTGGACGTCCGGCCGCACGCCGCGAGAGACGTCCATGAGCCCTTTGATCGGGTCGTACCCTGCCGAAAGCCGCGCCATATGGTCGAGTCCGCCACCGCCGGGACGGACGGCGATCTCCAGCAGGAACGGCTTACCTTGGTGGAAACGGACTTCGGCGTGCAGTGCGCCGCGGATGAGCCCCTGCGCCCGAACCCCGGCGGTCACCACAGCGTGCACCTCGGCGACCTGTTCGGGAGTGAGCGACGTGGGAGCGTGGTGCACGTCGTCATCGAAGGTCTCACCCTCCGACGTGACCCTGTCCACAATGGAGCCGAGATAGACCTCGTCGTCCCAGGCGAGCGCCTCGATGAGATGTTCGTGACCGTCCAGAAAGGACTCGACGAGCAAACCGTGCGGACCGAGATCCAGTCCCTCGGCTTCCATGTTGTACCAGGTCATCCGGTCGATGCCTTCGCGTGCCTGCTCGTAGCGTTCACGCATCTTCTCTTCGTCGTCGACCCGGAAGACGAAGTTGCTGGCCGCGCCGAGGGTCGGCTTGAGGATCACCGGATAGCCGAAGTCCTCGGCCGCCCGCAAGGCAGCGTCGAGATCCTCGACGAACCGGTAGTCCGGATGCGCGGCCCCGCCCTTTTCGTGCGCCTGCCGCATGATCAGCTTGTTCCGGCTCGTCCGCGCCGCGTCGACACCGATGCCGGGCAGGCCGAGCGCTTCGGCGACTGCGGCGACCAGGACCACACCCGACTCGGAAAAGGTGAGCACGCCGTCGAAGGACTCCTCCGCGTGCCAGGCCTTCGCGTGCCGGACCAGGTCGTCGATGTGGTTGCTGCCGGCGATCCGGTAGCGATCCGACGGCCAGAGATCCTCGGTCCCGATCCCGTTGAGGACGTACAGCACCCCGCCGAAATCCTCGATCTGCTGGTAGCGGGGCAGGTAGTAGTAGGAGTTCTGGCTGGCTTCCAGCGCGAGCAGTTTCACGACACACCTCGGAGGGCAGGACGGGTTGGGTGGACACCGGACGCGCGCACGAGCGGCCGGTCGAGCGGGGCGAATCCGGTCGGGGCCGGGTCGGCGCCGGTCAGGCGTGCGGCGAGGGACCGGGCGATCAGCGGCGCGAATTTGAAGGACGAGCCACCGCAGGCCGCGTAGGACAGGACCCGGTCGCCGAGGATGGCGAGCATCGGGCCGAGGGTGGAGCGCCGGGCCAGGTAGTGGCAGTCCCGGGTGTCGATCAGCCAGTCCCGGCGGAAGCCAGGGATCAGCGCGGCGAACGTGTCGATCAGGTGCTCACGCCACCACGACGGTGAGGTGGCGCCGCCGACCTCGTCGACGACCCGGCAGGCGCTCGCCGCGCTGAGCTTCAAGGGCGTCCCGGCGACCGGCGGTACCAGCCACGCGCCACCCGGGGCACCGAGCGAGGTGATCGCCGGTGTCGCCGCCCACGCGGCGGCGTCGGCGGGTGGGACGTCGCAGTAGAGCATCGTCTGCCGGTGCAGCACGAGTTCCCTGGACAGTTCGGGCGCCAGCAGATCGCGGGACCACGGGCCCGCCGCCAGCAGGACCGCGTCACCTCGGAGGATCTCGCCGTCGGCCAGCCGTACCTCGGCCCGGTCCGTGTCGACCCCGACCACCTTGCGGTGCGGATGGAGTTCCGCGTGGGCGTGCCAGCGGAGCCAACCGGCGCAGGCCGCCAGTACCCGGTCGGCGAGCAGAACTCCCGCGTGCGACTCGAAGACCGCGCCCGTGCCCGGGACGAACCCGGCGTGCGGGAACTCCACGGCGAGTTCGCCCGCGCCGAACACTTCGGCCTTGGACCCGGCCGCGATCAGGAGGTCCTGCGCGGCGCTCGCCTCGTCCGCGGCGATCGCGGTGAGCGCACCGACCTGTTCGTAGAACGGCGTGGACAACCGGCGCTCGAGTTCGGTCCACGCGTGATGCGCGCCGACGGCGGCCGTCGTGGTGGCGAGATCGCCGGGATGCAGTGCGCGCAGCACGCGGTGACGGTCGAACGAAGTCGCGCCGGAGAACGGGATGTCGGCCTGGTCGGCGACGACCACCTCATGCCCGGCGGACACGCATTCCACGGCGGTCAGCAGCGCGATGACACCGCCGCCCGCGAGCACGACTCGCATGACCTTCCCCCTCCGGTGAATGTTCTTTCGGGCACCACGGGGTGCCCGGATGCCACGACTGGGCGCGTGGCATCCGGGTCTTGCCCCCGGTGGGCAAGGAATCAGGAGTCGCGCGGGGTCACGAACGTGTCGTTGATGACGTAGCCGTCGAGGCCGTACGTCTCCCCGTACTCGATGAGATCACTGGTGCGGTTGAGGAAACCGCGCCCGTTGTTGTTCAGCGAGGTGTTGCACAGCACGCTGAACCCGGTCTGCTCGCGGAACGCTTCGAGCAGGTCGGTGATGCCGGCGTTGCGTTCCCGCGTCACCGTCTGGGTGCGCGCGGTGCCGTCGACATGTGTGATGGCCTTCAACTCGTCGGAGGTGACGTGGTTGAAGTACAGCATGTACGGGTCCTGCACCGAGCCGACGAACCACTTCGGCGCATCGGACTCCAGCGCGATCGGCGCGATCGGGCGGTAGTCCTCGCGCCGCTTGATCTTGTTGAGCCGCACGGTGGTGTCCACGGTGAACGGCGCGGCCAGGATGGACCGGTTGCCCAGCGCCCGCGGACCCATTTCGTACCGGCCGCGCGCCCAGCCGATGATGTTGCCGTCCTTGATGTACTTCGCGACCTCGCTCGCCACGAGTGGCCGCGTCTCGTACTTCACGGGATCCGGGATGACGTCCTCGACGAAGTTCTCGCCCGCGTAGACGTCCCACTCGATCGTCGCCTGCCCGGTGTAGAACCACTGTGCGTCGATGGCCGTGCCCAGCGCGGAACCACTGTCGTTGGGACACGGCGGCACGAACACCGAGGAGAACAGCCCGCTCTCACGCCACAACCTGTTCCAGTCGCAGTTCAGCCCGCAGCCGCCGGAGATCAGCAGCGGCAGCCCTTCGGTCAGGTTCTTTTCGGCGTAGTCGTGGAACCGGCCGAAGATCGCTTGCGAATGTTTGGCCGCCGCGTTGCGGTACTCCTGCGACCAGACACCGGCGTTGTACAGATGGGACCACGACATCTCCTCTTTGGACAGACCGAGGATGATGCCGTCGCGGTCGAGGATGAAGTCGATGGTCTTCTGCTCGTCGGGGGTGAGCGGACCGGGTTCGGCGAATCCGGTGAGCGCCATCTGCTTGCCTGCGTCGTTGAACCGGAACTTTCCCTTGCCGAGCGGGAATCCCGGGTCCGCCAGCGCGAACAGGTAGGCGTACTTCGCACCCGGGTCGGCCAGCACGTGCTTCAGGTGAGTGGCCTCACCGCGCTCGTCGATCCGGTAGAAGTCCCCGATGTTCCCTTCCCACACCAGGGAGTAGTACGCCTGGCCGGGCGCGGCGGGCGCCATCCCGAGGGAGCTGTAGATATGCGAGCGCTCGTGGGTCGAGGAGAAGTAACGCACGTCCTTGCCGAAGAACTTGCCGGCCTCGTCGGAGACGGCGCCCTCTCCGACACCGAAGTATCCGGTGCGGGACGGGGGTTCCACCGAGAACTCCCCCTTGACCCAGCCGCCGAGCGCGACCACGTCGGGTTGTTTGCCGAGCAGGCCGGCCGCGCGCGCCATCAGCTCGCCGGTGATCCGGTCGTAGCGCGGGTAGTTGTCCTTTTCCGACTCCAGCGCGAACAGCAGTTTGCCGTCCTCGATGGCCACGATCCCGCCATCGTGGCCCTCTTTCATCGACAGAATCAGCATGGTGTCACCGAATTTCGCTCGCCTTCATTCGTCGACTCATTCAAGCCGCGCGGCCCGTTGACCGGAAGGACCGCGCGACTCGAACAATCAACCCTCGGACGAGCTGCCCGGCAGAGTGCGTACAGTCTCGTGGCGCAGCGCCTCGAACGCGTTCTTCCGCGCCCGCCGGCCCGCCATCGGGACCGCGGCGGCGAGCGGGTTCGGCTCCCGCTGCCGTTCGGCGGCGAACGCGCTCACCAGACGGGAGACCGCGTAGCGGCCGGCGACGTTGGCGCGCTGGAGAAGTCCCGCGTCAACGACGGATTCGAGGAGCTCGTCGGCGGTCTCGATCATGATGCCCATCGCCGCGGCGACACCGATCGACGTCGTCCAGCCCGCCCCGCTCTGTCCGAAGTGGTGGATGGCCTCGCGCCCGGCAGGAGAAAGGTGTTCGTACGCCGAGGTGAACCGGTCCCGGACATTGACGTCACCCACACAGAGGCTGTCCATGAGCCGTTCGCGGTCGGCGAGCTGACCCGCCGTGTACGCGATCGCCCATTCCGGGCGTGCGGCGATCTTGCGGCCGACGATGTTGATCGCCAGCGGAAGGTCACCGCACAGATCGGCGATCGCGTCCGTGGCGTCGTGCTCCGCCCGGACCCTGCTCGGACCGGCGATCCGGCCGATCAACGCCAGCGATTCCTTGCGCGTGAACGTATCCAGCTCGACACGGTTCGTGTCCTCCAGCCCGAGCAGCCGGGCGCGGCTGGTCACCACGACCTGACTGTGCGGGGCCTGGCCGAGCAGCGGCCGCACCTGCCCCTCGTCGCTGACCCCCGCGAGGAGAACGAACAACCGGCGTTCCGCCAGCAGGGACCGGTACAGGCCGATGCGCTGCATCGGGTCGTCGGGCACGAGATGCGCCGGCACGCCCAGCGCGCGCAGGAAGCCGCGCACGATCCCGTTGGCCGAGCGGCCGCCGGTGCCGCTGTTGCTCAGGTCGGCGTAAAGCTGCCCGTCCGGGAAGTCGGCGGCGACCTCTTCGGCGAGCCGCAACGCGAAGACGGTTTTACCTACCCCGATCGGACCACTGACGAGCAGCGGGACTTTGACCGGACCGGTCGCCCCGATCATCTCGGCGGCGTCGGCGAGATCCCGCTCCCTGCCGACGAAAGTCCTCGATCCCATGGGCAGCTGGGCCGGACGGGCGAGATGAATGACCCCGGATGCCAGCACGGGCGCGCCGTCCATCGGTATCTCGGCGGGCGGCGGGGCGGGCGCGCGTTCCTCGCGCGCCTCGACCCCACCGCCCGTTTGCCCGGCGAGACTCCGCCAACGCCGCTCCCACGCCGCGCGGTCCCCACCGCACGCGGAAACGAACGCCAGCGTCACAGCGAGAGTGGGCAGCCGGTGGCCGCTGGCCGCGCTGGACAGCACGGAAGGCGCGAACAGCGCCGTCCTGGCGAGTTCCCGGTAGCTCGGGTTTCCCGCCCGGTTCCGTAACACCCGCAGATCATGAGCGAATGCGGCGATCGGACCAGCGGAGCCGTCCAACGGTCGCTCTGGTCTGCCCATGCCTTCTTCCTCCCCTGGATGAGGCAACGCGGTCGCGCTGCGTGACCGACATCCTCGCGGCCTTCCTGGTCACAACACTAAAGGACCAATGAAGCTTGCAGCAGATACAAATAGGTGACTCAATGTACAAAGTCCAATAGATGGACACGGAAATTCACCCCCTTGGTGGCACCGGATAGGGTTCCCACATGTCTGGATCTCTCCCTCCGCTCGCCGAACTCCGGCGCGCGGCCGAAGTGTTCAACGGCTTCGCGAATGCCGACACCTCATGGCTTCGACTCAGCAAGGAAACGCGTTCCGCGATCGACCTGTCACAGGCCGCACACCGCACAATTCTTCTGCGCTGGCTGAACTCCTGGGGATGCCGTATCCGGTATCCGCGGGAAGGCGAACCAGCCCTCTTCGACGACGGGGTCCAGAACTGGTGGGAGACCTGGGGCGCCGCTCTGCCGTTCGTGGACCTCGTCCACCTAACGGATGCGGGCATCGACACGGCCGCGAAGGCGTACGCGGACCTCTCGGGCGTCGTCGTCTCAGCCGGACGGACGAGGCGCACACTGGGGCCGACCGCCGCGGCGAAGGCACTGTATGCGTTGCGGCCCAACACGATCATTCCGTGGGACGCCGCCATCGCGGCCGCCCTCCACGGCGACCGCGACGGCGCCGCGTTCGGCAGGCACCTGCGACTCGGCCGCACCTGGGCCGCGGCGGTGATCGCGGAGGCAGGGGACGAGATCCCCGCCCTTGTGGGCAGGCCCGTGTCGCTGGCCAAAATCCTCGACGAATATCTTTACGTCGTCTTCACCATGGGCGACGCGGGTGACTGGGGAACGGACAGCAGAGAATGGTGGAAAAATGGTAACTGGGGATGACGTCAGACGGATCGCTTCGGAGCTGCCCCGCGCCTATGAAGCGCTGGTGCGGGACCGGGCGAAGTTCCGCGTGGGACGAATCGTGTTCCTTTCGCTCTCGCCTGACGAAACCGTGCTGGGATTCGGCTATCCCAAAGAGGAGCGGGAAGCGCTCGTGGCAGGCGAGCCGGACAAGTTCATGATGCCGATTCCGTCCGATATGCGCTATCAGTGGGTTCGCGTCCGACTGTCCGCGATCGATTACGAAGAGTTACGAGAGCTGATCGTCGACTCGTGGCGAATGTGCGTGCCGAAGAAGGTCTGGGCGGAATACCTCGAAAAGAACCCCCGTCTTTCGAAGTAGGCTGTTCAGCCCCGTCGGCTACCCTTTTCGGTCGCGTGAATTCCCTTTCAGGCGACCGAACGCCCTTTCTGGGCAATACGCCACGGTCTGAGGGAAGGTGGTACGGAAGTCCGTGAAGGCCTCCTTCCCTACCTTGAGAGTAGGGAAGGAGGCCATCACGACGTGCGGGAGACGTCGCAGCGGGCGCGAAGGGACCTTCACGCGCTCTCACGGTGGAAACTGAGGTCACCCGAGCGAGAGCGTGGTCACCCCCACCCAAGTACATGAAGGCCCCCTTCCTTGCGCTAGGCGCAAGGAAGGGGGCCTTCATGTACTTGCGAACTACTCCGCGACCTCCTCGATCGCCGAAATCCCCCGGGAGCCGTGGGCGCCGTACCGTTCCCACACCTCGTTCAGCCGGATCCGCCCGTCCGGCAGGAACTCCGGCGTATTCGTGCTGTGCCCCGCGATCACCTGGCCGCTGGCCAGCACCATCGTGTAGGCCATGTCGATCGTCCCGTCCTCGCCGCACTTCCCGGTCAGCGACCCGAGCCGCACGCCGCCGCCGGTCAGTTCGGCCCACACCAGGTCGTCCTTCTGCCGGTACCGGGTGACCGGCGCGTTCGGGTCGGCGCTGACCTTGCGGAACCGTTTCCCGTCGTAGTTGATCATCCGTCCTGCTCCATTCGTCCGGGAGTGCCGGGGAACCAGAGGTCGTCCGAGGTGAGGTCCGCGAGGTCGTACTTGCCGAGCGCGCTGGTGAGCAGCCGCAGTTCGAGTTCGAGGCACCGCACCAGCCGCACGAGCCCTTCGGCCGCGTCCTCGTCGACGGCGAGCAGCGCCGCCCGGCCGAGGCCGACCGCGGAAGCGCCCATGGCCAGGCACTTCAGCGCACGGGCCCCTTCCCAGATCCGCCCCGACACCAGCAGCGACGCGTCGTGCTTCCCGACCCGACGCAGGCATTCCACCAGCGGCAAGCCCACCTGGTCGAGGAACACCGACGGCGCCCAGCCGGTGCCGCCCTCGGCACCGTCCACGGTGACGGCGTCCGCTCCCGCCGCCCAGGCGACCTGCGACGCCTCGCCGACGTCGCGGCCCGGGTGCAGTTTCACCCAGGCGCGGGCCCGCGGGTAGTTGTTGCGCATCAGGTGGATCTGCTGACGCAGGATCTCGCCGGTGAACGTGCCGGGGCTGCTCGAGCGCAGCAGCATGGCGGTGTCCGTGCCGAAGGCTTCGTCCACTGTGTACTGTTCGGCGACCTCGACGGCGGCCGTGCGCGAGAGCACGGTCATCCCGCCGAGACCCGGTTTGGCTCCCTGACCGACCTTGAGCTCGAACGCCAGCCGCCCGGTCTCCAGCAGTTTCGTCGCGGACGGGTCGCTGTAGACGAGGTTCCACACCTCCGCGTCGGCGTCCTCGGTGCTCTGCTGCACCACGACGCCGCCCAGCCCGTCCGGCACCGCGCCCGCGTACGCGCGGATCCGGCCGAGCAGACCGTCTTCGACGCTTTCGCCCATCCGGCCGTAGCCGTGCATGGGCACGACGTTCTCACCGATCACCATCGGCATCCCGAGCCTGCCGGCCTGCTCGCTCGCCGCGATCCCGAGACCGCTGCCCGCCACCTGCGTGGATCCGAACGCGCACAGGAACACCGGGGACGGCGCGGTGAACCCGCCGAGGACCGTCGAGAGCCCGACATCGCCGTAGACCGGTTCGCGCGCGAGGTCGAACATCTTCTCCAGACGCCGTGGGACGAACACCGGCGGCACGATCCGCGCGCGGTCGAGTTCGTCGGTACCCGAGTCGACGTCCGCGCCGAACAACGACCGGCCGTACCCGCCGACGTCGGGGAAGATCGCCGCGCTGCCTTCCCGCGCCCTGGCGCGGATCGCGTCTTCCGGAAGCTGCCGCGCGGTGATCACGGCGCCGCGATCCCCGGCAGCTTCGGGTACGCGTTGGCCTGCCAGATCGCGTCCAGCCCGGCGATGTAACGCGTCACCCGCTCCAGCCCCATCCCGAAGCCGGCGCTCGGCGGCAGCCCCTCGCGCGCGAGGTCGAGGTACCAGGCGTACTTCGCCGGGTTCTCCCCCGTCTCCCGCATCCGCTCGATGAGCCGCCGGTACTCGTGCGTGCGCTCGCCACCGCTGCACAGTTCGCCGAACCCCTCCGCGGCGATGAGGTCGAAGTTCCGCAGCACGCCCGGCTCGGTGCTCGACTCACCGTCGGTGAACCCGCGTGACCCCTTGGGATAGTCGACGATGAAGAACGGCCGGTTCGTCTGCTCGGAGATGATCCGCTCGCCCTGCCAGTCGATCTCCGCGTCGGCGCTCTGCCCGTGCAGCAGACCCTGCAGTCGCGACACCGCCTCACGGTGCGTCATCCGCTCGAAGTCCTCGTCCAGCAACGCCGTGAAGGCGTTCTGATCCCGGCCGAGCGTGGCAAGGTCCATTTTGGACTCTCGCAGCGTGTACGTGACCACGTGCCGGAGCAGGCCCTGCGCCAGGTCGAGGACGTCTTCGCGGCTCGCTCGCGCCACCTCGACGTCGATCTGGGTGAACTCGACCAGGTGCCGCCCGGTGGTCGAGGTCTCCAGCGGCTCCAGCCGGACGTTCGGAGCGACGTAGAAGATCTTGTCGAACGCGAGCAGCGACGCCTGCTTGTACAGGATGACGCTGGTCATCATCTTGTACTTGTGCCCGTAGTAGTCGACGTCGACCTGTTTGGCACCACGGCATCCCGGGTCGGTGACCGGCCCGATCAGCGGCGGTTGCAGCTCCACGAACCCGTTCATGCCGAGGTACTCACGGGTGCCCGCGGTGATGCTGTTCTGAATGCGCAACGCCGCCTGCGTCACCGGCGACGTCAGGTGCTCGCGGGTTCCCGGCGGCAGCGCCGCGCCCGGTGTTCCGGTCATGTTCCACTCCCCTGAATTAGTTGCACAGTCTCGATTCCCGGCATCCCGTACCGGTCGTCGAACGAGCGCTCGACGTAGCGGAGCGCGTCCAGCAGGCCGGACGACGTCATCCGCCGGTCCGCGGGCAGGTCGACGAGATCACCCAGTGGCATCGCGCCGATCCGCTGCCATTCCAGGCGCCCGCTCGGATCCAGCCGTCCGCGTGCGCGGCCGGCGTTGTCCGGATGCAGGCAGAACGGAACGTCCAGCTGGCCCCGCGCGAACGCGGTGACGAGCGCCCGGCCGAGGTCGTTGTCGAGCGAAAGTACGTTGTCCACCAACGCTTTCGCCTGCGCGTGGATCCCGGTGTCGCCGAGATGGCCGATCGGGGACACGCCCAGTGCGGCCTCGGCCGCGTGTTCGAGGGCGGTCACGTTCTCCGTCACGGTCGGCACGCGGTGCGCTTCGGCGGTGGTCTTGACGATCAGCCTGCTCGCTCCGGTTCGGGCGGCCAGCCGCGCGGACTCGGCCAGCAGCGCCAGCGCGCCGCCGGGAGTCCTCGGGTAGACGCCCATGTAGTTGTAGATCACGACATGCGTCCGCGCATGCGGCACGTATTCCCTGATGAGGGCGTGCAGTGCGGCGACGGCCTCCTCGTCCTGGCCGGCGTGCGTCCCCTGCGCGTAACTGAAGGAGATGCAGCGGACGCCGTGCCGCCAGAAGAACATTCCCTCCAGCACGCTCAGCGCCACCAGCAGCGCGGGCGGGCACAGCTGACCCATCATGCAGCCACCGAAGGTCTCCAGATGCGGTTCCAGCCGCGGTCCCCTGGCCAGTGCCAGCGTTTCGCAACAACGCCGCCAATTGTCGACGGCGGCCGAGAGCGGCATCCGGCTGTAGGGCAGGCAGTAGGAGACCGGTCCCCCTTCCGTCGCGTGCAGGCCGAGGTCCAGCAGCTTCCGCACGACCCGGCGGGGATCCGGCGAACCGTGCCGGATCTGCACCGGGAAATCCCCGGCCCGCACGGTGTCGAGCAACGCCGCCGTCGTGCCGGGCTCGTGGTCGACCAGCGGGTACCCGTTGAGGTCGGCACCCGCGGCCAGCGCCGCACGCGCCGCGTCGTGGTCGCCGACCCGGGTGTAGCTGTCGATCGTGATCGTGCCGACGGTCGCGGCCCTCGCCGCGCGCGTGGCGAGCAGGCCCCGGCCCATCCGCTCCGGATCGGCGAACCCCATCCGGGGCTGGACGACCAGTTCCCCTTTGGCGTGGTGGTTTGCGACAACCTCGCCGAACGAAAGTCCCCGTGGCGGGGCGAGCACGGTCATCCGGCACCCAGCGGGACACCGGTGCGCACCGAGAGCGTGTGGATGAACGTCCGGAACGGATTGAGCCCGCCGGAGTCCTCGAACACCGCGTCGAAGCCGGCCTCCAGCAGCCGCTCGGCGTTGCTCCCGCCGACGACGTCGAGCTTCCCGCCGATGACGACCGGCATCGTGACCAGGCCCGGCTGGGCACGGAAGCCCGCCATCAGCCGGACCCCGTCCTGGCAGCCGTGCCCGTTCACACTGCTGATCACCACCAGATCCGGCCGCCGGGTGGCGCATTCACGCACGATCGTCGCGTCCGGGACGCAGGCGCCGAGATTGGTCACCCGGCAGCCCAGTTCCTCCAGCAACAGCTCCAGGTACACCAGGTTCCAGGTGTGCGCGTCGGACGAGAGCCCGGTGACGATCACGTCGAGACCGGCGTCCGGGAGTGCGGGCTGGACGGCTTCGATGGTCATGGTGCGGCGTTCTCCCTCTCTTCGCCGTCCGGCCGCACGTCGATCTCGATCAGCGCGACCGCCTCTTCGGCCAGGCGCAACGCCTTCGCCGGGCTGTCCGCGGTCACCATCAGATCGCCGACGCGGTCCCACGAACTACGCAGCCCGTCGAACCGGTCACCGGCCGAAACACCGACGTCGCACATGAACACACCTTCGGCCTGTGACGCCTTGTCGACACCGCGCACGTCTTCGATGACACCGGGCTCGATGGACAGGAACCGCACGGCGGCACCACCTTCGGCCTGGCGTGGCAGCACATCCGTGACGGGCTCGTCCTTCATCACCGAGAAGTAGGCGCGATTCAGCTCCACCGGATAGGCACGCTGGATCAGCTCGATGATGCCGTCGCCCGCGAACCGGCCGGCGCATTCCACCAGGTACGGCACACCGGCCGAGACGATCCATTCACAGTGGACGATCCCGGTGCGGAACCCGGCCGCGCCGGTGAGCCGCCGCGTCTCCTCGGCCAGCAGCGCGGTCAGCTCGGCCGGAATTTCGGCGGGGACGATATGCGCGAGTTCCACCGGACGCGGCCCGGGGAACAGCTGCTTGCCGGTGACGTTGGCGAACAACGGCTCGCCGTCCCGCAACAGCATTTCGACGCTGTACTCGTCGCCCTCGACGAAGCTCTCGGCCAGCATCTTCAGTTCCATCGCGCGGTCCGGGACGAAAATGCCCTCGTCCTGCACGACGCAGTTCGCCCACGCCTGCTCGGCCTCGGCCGGGTCGGTGAGCACCTGGGTCCCCACCGACGCCTGCCGGTTCGCGGGCTTCAGCACGATCTTCCCCGGATTCCGCGCCATGAACTCACGGACCTGCGCCGGGCTTTCGACGCGCGCCGAGTCCGGGTTCGCGATCCCCGCCGCCCGGCTGACCAGGCGCAGCACCCCTTTGTCCCGCAGGATCTGCGCCGCGCCGAACCCCGCCCCCGGCAGGCCGTAGCGTTCCGCGAGCCGGGCCGCGAACGGGGTCGCGTACTCGGTCAGCGGCACCACCGCGGCCGGATCGAGGTCACGGTGGACGTGGTAGAACTCGTCCGCCTTGCCGGGGAGGTGGAACTCCCATTCGATCAGTTCGCGCACCAACGCCGAACCTGCCACCGTCTCCCGCGCGTTGCGCTTGCGGATGACGTCGGGCTCCTCGACGAAGATCACCGAGCCGTCCGGCTGGAAGTCCTTGATGGACGAACCGAGCGCGGCGGCCACGAACCCGACCAGCACCACCGGCCTTGTCATGACTCACCGTCCGCTGTGTCGTCGATGTAGTACCAGTTCTCGGGGTTGATCAGCCCGTACGGGTTCAGCGGCGTGAACCCGCGCAGGCTTCCGGCGACTTCGAACAACCGGCGAGGGAACGTCGGCATGAAGATCACCGGCGCCTGATCGGCGATGTACTCCTGGTACTCGTACAGGTCCGCGAGGTCGTCGGAGGTGACCGTCTTCGCGATCAGCTCGTCCGCCTTGGCGTCGCGGTAGTTGCTGAAGTTGCAGGCGGCGCCGCTCTGGAAGAGGTTCTCGCCGGTCGGGTAGTTGTAGACCCAGCCGCCGCCCCAGCAGGACAGCTCCCACATCCGCTTCTCGCCCGGCCCGTCCTCCGCCACCAGGACCGAACCCATCACCTCTTCCAGCCGGATCTCGATGCCCGCCTTCGACGCGTCGTCCCGGAACTGCGCCATGAGCCGTGCCAGCGATGGCCGTCCTTCCCAGTACCGCAGGGAGAAACTCAGCTCGGTGCCTGCCGGGATGCCCTCGCCTGCCTCGCCGGGACCGGTGCCAGGGCGGACGCACACCGCGGGCGAAGCGCTGACATCCCAGCCGTTTTCGGCCAGCAGCGTCCGCGCCTTCTCCAGGTCGAACGGCCAGAAACCGCCGCGTTCGGTGATCTTCGGCGACACCAGGTCGCTCTTGGGCAGCACCGGGATCGACCCGGTCTGGCTCCAGCCGTAGCCCTGGTAGACCTCGCGGGCGCCGTACTCCTGATCGAAACAGCTTTGCAGTGCCTGCCGGACATACGGCTGCCCGATCAGCTTCCCGGCGACCGTCGGGTTGCTGAAGTTCACCGCCATGAAGTTGATGTTGAACAGGATCTGCGGCTCCAGCTGGAATCCGTCGCCCAGCGGGTTCGGCCCGCCCTTCGTCGGGTCGCCGTCCGGCTGGACGCCCATCCCCGGCGGCAGGAAGCCGACCTGGACGTCGCCCGACCGCAGCAGTTCGTACTGCTGCTCGTCCGACGTCGTCGAAACCTGGCGCAGCTCATCGAGGTGCGGCGGGTTCGGCCCGCTGTAGTGCTCGTTCGGGACGAAGGTGATGACGCCTTCCTCCGTGTAGCTCTTCAGCCGCCACGGCCCGTTGACGACACTCCACACAGGACTGTCCGCCCAGCGCGTGCGGTGGCTGTTGTCCTCGGCGACGGGGTCACCGTTCTCCGCCATCAGGAACTCGTAGACCGCCTCGGCCTGACCGATGTCGTGCGTCGCGTCGGCGGGCCCGTCCACGGTGCGATCCCACGCCTTCGGCATCGGCGTGATCATGGTGAGCTGGTTCAGCAGCACCCAGTTCGTCGAGTACGCCTTGTCGAAGGTGAAGCTCACCTTGTCCTCGGCGACCTTCTCGAACGACACCAGGTTGTCCGGGAAGTAGCCCTCGCTGTAAGCGCCGAACCTCGGTCCCTTCACCTTCAGCATGTTCATCCAGAAGATGACGTTGTCCGCACAGACCGTCTCGCCGTTGGACCACTTCCACGGTTTGATCCGGACCGTGCAGGTGCGGCCGGTCTCGTCCCACACCGGCTCTTCGCCGACGCTGAGGTCGTAGTCGATGGCGGGTTCGCCGTCCCGGCCCAGCCAGTAGAGGGGCCGGTACATCAGCATCTGGAATTCGTAGAGGTTCCGCACGCCGAAGCGTTCACCGGGGGTGAACGGGAAGATCACCGCGGGCGGGAACCCTGGCAGGCAGGCCCAGGTCGCCACGCCACCCTTGATCGGCTTGTCCGTCATGACTTTCGCTTCCTCCGTAGTCGGCCGCGCTCAGGCGGCGGTCGCCTCGAGAACCTCGGCCGGCTGCTTCTTCTCCTGCGCCGAAAGGGGTTTCGCCAGACTGAAGTAGGTCCCGATCACGATCGCTCCCTGCAGCAGCGCCAGTCCCCAGAACGCGTAGGGCACGGTGGTCGCGTCCGCCAGTGTCGAGAGGCCGACGGTCGCGGCGACACCGAGGCCGAGACCGACCGCTTGCGTGCCACCGAAGATCCGGCCGACCCGGTCTTCCGGGCTCGCCCGCATCAGCAGGGTGCGGGCGGCGATCCGGCCTTGCGCGAAACAGAACCCGGCGAACGGGATCGCCGCCATCAGCGCGATGTAGTGCAAAGGCTGGATCGCGAGGCAGATCAGGTTCCCGAGCGTGCCGAGTACGGCGAGATGGATGCCCTTGAACCGTTTGCTGACCTTGCCGTACGCGGCGGCGCCGACGATGAAGCCGACCCCGGCCAGCGCGTCGACGACGCCGATCATCCACGCGCCCTGGTTGAACGTCTGCAGGATCAGCGTCGTCAGGATGACGTTGGCGACCATCAGGCCGATGTTCCCGTTGGCGTACAACAGCGCGAGCCGCTTGATCGGCTGGCGCACCGGAGCCTCGACAGGCACCGACGGGTCCGCCACCGTCTCCGTGACCACCGGCGCCTTCACGGGCTTGCGGCCGATCGCGTAGACGAGGACGGCCGAGAGGATGAAGGTCAGCGAGTTGAAGATGAACAGCGGGGTGGCACCGAACCAGATCACCAGGAACCCGGCGAGCGAGGACGCCAGCAGCATGCCCGAGTTGCTCGCCATCTCGAAGTGCGAGTTGAACTTCCCGAGCCGCTCGTCGGCGATCCGTTCCTTGATCAGGCCGTTGCTGGCCGGCATGAACAGCGCCGCGGTGCAGGCGAGCAGGAAGTTCGCTATGTAGGACCCCAGGTTCGCGGGACCGCCGATCCACAACCAGACCGGCAGGGCGAACGCCGTCATCGCGCTGATCAGGTCCGCGGCGACGCACAGCATCCGCCGGTCGACCTTGTCGACCAGCTTGCCGAACAGCAGCGCGAGCGCCACCTGCGGGATCGACACCGCGATGAACAGCCAGCCGACCGCCAGGGTGGTCTGTTCGGCGTGGAAGACCAGGATCGCGGCCGCGGTGATCTGGAACGCGTTGCCCGCCGTGGTGACGAACCCGGCGGGGACCAGCAGGCGTTCGGCGAGCCGGGAACTCCGGGCCGCGTCGGCGGAGAGGGTGGTGTCGAGTGACATGGGGTCTCAGACCTCGCTCGTGAGGGAAAATTCCAGTGGTGGTACGGCGAACGCCGTGGTGTGCGTGACGTCGAAGGCGTCCGCGGCGATCCGGAGGTCGAACCCACCCGCGCTCGCGGCCCGCGCGGTGAGGTCGATCAGGATCGGCGAAGCGCAGCCGATCAGCGCCCGCAGTTCGAGGAAGAGGTCGCCCAGCCTGCCGCGGAGCACCTCCTGGTCGAGGTTCCCCGCGACGGTGCGTTCCGTCGCCGCGCGCAGGCGTTCGACGTGCTGCACGATCAGGTCGGCCGCCCGGCTGAGGCTGAAGTCCTCGAGTTCGTAGTTCAGGGCGAACCGGGAGACCATCGCCGCCGCGCGTTCCGTCGCCTCGGTCGACACCGGGAGCGCGCCGTTCTCACCGCCGACCTCGGCGGTGAGTTTGGCCAGTGTCTCGGCGAGTTCGTTCCAGGGCGCGACGAGCCGCTCCCCCGCGACCTTCTCCAGCGCGGCCCGGCTGAAGTTCGTCCTGGCGAACTCGGGGGCGGTGAGGTTGAGGTGGAACCGCGCGATGTCACGCGGCACCTCGGCCGCCAGTTCGCGGGCCCACACCACATGTCCCTTGCTGGTGGAGAACTTCTCGTTCTCCAGTTCGTAGAACTCGTTGACGAGCAGGGTGTCCGGGAGGACGTAACGGCCCTCAAGAGCGATCAACTCGGCGACGTGGACGACGCCCCAGGTGAACAGCGGGTCGAACCCCATGAACACCACGACCCGCGCGTCGTTCTCCGCCAGCCACGCGTCGTCGTCGCCGCGTACCGGCTTTCCGTTGCGGCGCAAGGCGTACTCGGTGCAGTACATCGAGGCGGGCATTCCCTCGACCCACGCGTTGAGCCGCTGCCCCGGCGTCTGGAGGAACGGCGCGGGCAACCCCCAGTTCACCGGATACGTGATCGCGAAGTCCGGCAAAGGCCCGGCCAGCAGTTCCCGCATCAGGCCGAGGACGTGCGGCCGCCACGCCGGACCACGGTCCTCGTAGTAGGCGAGCAGCTGTTCGCGGTACTCCGAAACGGGGAAGACCATGATCTCCGTCTCGCGATAGGTCACCTCGTCGTCCGGGTGGAGCACCGAGTAGGGCTCGATGAGCGCGTCGAAATCGATCGGATGCCCGCAGCCCTCGCAGAAACCACCGCGACTGTCGGCGAGACAGGTCGGGCAGCCGCCGCCGACGAACCCCTCGACCAGGAACTCGCCCTTGCTCTCGCTGTACGGCAGCCGCACCTTGCGCAGGCGAAGCTTTCCCTTGTCGTACAAGCGTTTGACGTAATCATGGACGAGGGCCTTGTAGCCGTCGTCAGTCGGCGAGAAACCGTCGACCTCGACCCCCATCGCCTTGAACGTGCTCTGGATGGCGTCGGTCGACTGCTTCACCAGCTCGGGCGGCGTCGTCCCGACCCGCGCCGCGCTGGTGACGAGGTAGGTCTGGCTGTCGTCGGTGCAGGAGGCGAACACGCCTTCGCGGCCGGCCGCGCGCAGGTACCGCCGGTGCACGTCGGCGCCGAGGTACGGGCCCGCGATATGCCCGATGTGCAGGTCCCCGTTGGACGTCGGGGGGCCGCCGATGATCACCACCGGTCTCGTGTCGGGGGCCGTGGTCACGCCGTCTCCTCGTGCCGGGCGGTGAACTTCGCGCTCATGTCCGGGTCCCACCAGATCGCGTACATCTCGAAGTCCTCCGCGCCGTCGTTGAGGATGCGGTGTTCGGTGCCGGGCGCGTGGAACTCGACGTCACCAGGACGGAACGTGCGGCGCTCTCCCCCGGCCTCGACGACCGCCTCACCGTTGACGGCGATGAAGATCTCGTACTCGTGGTGGGAATGCGCACCCGTCGCGCCGTGTGCCGGCACCGTGACCCAGGCGCCTTCGAACGGCGCGTTCAGCGCCGCCCACGGCAGGAGCCGGTGGCCGTAGGCGCCGTTCTCGAAGACCATCTTTTCCCGCTCCAGCGGACGGATCTCCATGACTTTCTCTTCCCTCTCGGTGATCAGGGGATGGCCACGATGGGCGCGGTGCCCGACGTCGGCTGCGGCGGCACCGCGGGGATTTCGCCGCGGTGGGCGAGGATGTCCTGCAAGATGTCGTTGGCGCGCGGGGCGAGCACGCTCAGCAAGGAGTCCGCGATCCCGTGCGTCGCCTCGTTGACGCCCTGGAGGTAGACGGCCGCGGTGGCGGGCTGGTCGATCTCCAGCCGGTAGTCGCGCGTCACCTTGATCTCCGAGAGGCCGATCGATTTCGCGATCTCCTGGACCATCCTCGGCATCTCCGGGGAGAAGCCGGTGCCGAGCAGCACGAGGTCCGTCCGCAGTTCCTGGACCTCGCCGGTGCGGCGGTCGGTCAGCTCCAGCACGACCTCGTCGCCGTCGTCGCGGGCGTCGGTGATGTCGTTCATCGTGATCATCCGCAGCCGGGAGCGGCCGGAAAGGCGGTCCAGGTACACCGTGCGGTAGAGCGAGTCCATCGTCCCCGGAGCCAGCCCGGAGTAGTTGGTGTGGTGCATCTCCTTGAGCATCTGCTCGCGGGCGTCCGGCAGCGCGTCGAAGAATGTGTCCACATGGGACGGGAAGAACAGCTCGTTGTTGAACTTGCTGCTCTCGTAGTAGTTCAGGCCGATCGAGCGCATCACCATGGTCGGCTTGCATTCGGGCAGATCGTTCTGCACCGAGCAGAACAGTTCCGCCGCGCTCTGCCCGGCGCCGATCACCGCGACGCGGTACGGGAAGTCCTTGCGCAGCTTGGCGACCCTCGGCAGGTACTGCGTACTGTGGATGACGCGATCCTGGTTCACCGTCCGGAGCTGGTCGGGGATCCGCGCGTCCCGTCCCGCGCCGACCACCAGGTACCGGCTGCGGATGGTCTCGCCGTCGGCGACCTTGGTCTCCCAGCCGGTGAGCGTTCCGTCCGTCCACACAGGAGTGATGTCAAGGCATTCCTTGCCGCGCTGCAAATCGACCAGCGAGAGCGAATCGGCCGTCCACTTGAGATAGTCGGCCAGCTCGACCCGGTACGGGACGAAGCTGCCCATGTTCACGAACTCGTTGAGCCGGTTGGTGGCGTGCAGGTAGTTGAGGAACGAGAACCGGCTGCACGGATTGCGCAGGGTCACCAGGTCCTTGAGGAACGAGACCTGCGAAAGCGCCTCCGGCAGGAGCATCCCCCGCTGCCAGGAGACCTCCTCGTCGCGTTCGATCAGGACCGAATCGCGGGCCAGTCCGGGCGCGAGCTCCTCCAGTGCCACTGCGAGTGCCAGGTTGGACGGTCCTGCTCCGACTGCGAGAAGCTCGACATCACGGTTCGCCATTGTTTGCTCCGCCATCGTTGAGAGTACTGGGAAGGTGTTCTGCGGTGCCGGTGCGCGGTCAGCCACCGGCGGCAACCGAGGGCAGCAGAGGGTGCGCGGTCAGCCGGACCTGGGCCATGGCCTTGTCCAGCACCACTTCACAGTCGTCGGGATCGCGGCCGGCGCAGATCACGTACGCGTGCCGCGAGATGAACTCCGCCGGTGGCAGCCGCATCCGCGCCCCCGGTTCGACGAGCGCGTCGGCGGCGAGAACGCCGTTGTCCCGCATGGAATCCGGCACGGACACGGACTCGACGACGCAGTCCTGTTTCGGGTAGCCGAACCGCACCCCGATCCACCGGGGCTCGGCCTCGTGCGGGAGATGCGGCCGCATGCCGAGCGCGACGTCGACCGCGGCCGCGGCCGGGTCGATCCCGGTCGCGAACCGCGCCAGCAACGGGATCAGGTCCCCGCCGAGCCTGCCGTTGATCTCGATGATCACCGGCCCGCGCTCGGTGAGCTTGAGTTCGGTATGGGTGATGCCGTACCGGAAATCGATCGCGCCGTGCGCGCGGGCCAGTGTCGACCGGAGTGCCGGGTCGGCGAGCAGTTCGTCCTTCGAACTCACCAGGTGACCGAGTTCCTCGAAGTACGGGTGCATGCCGACCGTCTTGTGCGCGACGAACATCGGCGTGTACTCGCCGTCGACGACGGCGCCGTCCACGCTGATCTCGGGACCGGTCAGGTACTCCTCGACCAGTGCCCCGCCCTGGTAGGCGGGAGAGCCGCCGAAACTGGCGTCCTCCGCGGTCCGGAACGCCTTCCGCACCGCCTCGCCGTCTTCCGCGAGGCTGACGCCGATGCTGGCCCCGCCCCCTCGCGGCTTGACGACGACCGGGTACCCGATCCGCTCGGCCACGCGGACGGCCTGCTCTTCGTCGTGCACGAAACCGAAGTCCGGCTGGGCCAGCCCGGCCGCGGTGAGTGTCCGCCGATTCAGCCACTTGTCGCGGCAGCCTTCGATCGCGGAGACCCCGGCGCCCGGCACGCCGAGTTCGTCCGCGACATGCGCGGCCGTCACGATCAGCGCCTCGTCCCAGGACACCACACCGAGCACCGGGGTGGCCGCGTTCAGCGTGCGGGCCGCGGCCAGCACCGCGTCGCGGTCCGGCAAGTCCAGCACCGTGGCGCCGGTGATGTAGCGCTCCTGCCAGGTCGGCTCGGTCCCGTTGAACAGCCACAAGGGATGCCGGTGCCCGGCCGACGCCAACAGGTACTCCCGGTACGGCCGCATCCCGCAGCCGATGACCAGGACAACACCCTCCGCTGAGCTCATTCCCTCTCCCCACCAGCCCGTCGCTTCGTCGCGGGCTACTACATCCCGGGGATTGGTTGACCGGAACCCTTGATTCGGGCAGAACAATCAACGAGATGCGCGGAGAGGGCGCGGGCGCTATGGGGATTGCGCTGTCCCCGCAAGTAGTCGGCTACTTGCGGCACCGGGTCGCACCAGGCGACCGCAAGTAGTCGACTACTTGCGGAGGTTCGTCAGAGGGCGGCGTCGTAGGCGGCGGCGAGTCGTTCCAGCACACCGGGCCCGTCCCGGTCCGGCGCCTGCTCGCCGAGATGGACGACCCGAAGTTCGGCCATGAACTCCGCCCACAGTTCCGGCCCGCCCGCGGCGAGCAGTTCGGCCCGCACCCTCAGGCGCTTCGTGGTCGGGCGGTGGGTCAAGCCCCACGAACCGAGCTGGGCGAACACGGGCACCAGCTGGATCGACGCCTCGGTCAGGCTGTACGCGGCCCGCTTGCCGGGGCCGGCGTCCTCACGGGTCAGCAGACCGGCCTTGACCAGCCGTTTCAGCCTGTCGGCGAGGATGTTGGAGGCGATCCCCTCTTCGGATCCGGCGAGCAGTTCGCGGAAATAGCGCCGCGTGCCGAACATGATGTCCCGCAGGACGAGCAGGCTCCAGCTGTCGCCGAACGCCTCGACCGCGGCGTTGATCGGGCAGCCCGAACGGGCGGGTTCCACCATTCGTCTCACCTCCGGAAGAAGTGGTTGCAAACTACCATCACCCACTCTACGGTGAGCAAACCGATTGCACATCGCAAGCAGTAGGAGACGAGATGCTCGAACCACAGACCGCGAGCGGAAAAGTGCTCTGGCACTTCACGATGTCCCTGGACGGCTTCGTCGCGGGCCCGGGCCACAGCATGGACTGGATGGGCGGCACCACGTCCCGGCCGGGCCTGACCGACGAGTACGCGTCGACCACCGGCGCCGTCCTCGGCGGCCGCGACGGCTGGGACGCCTACCCCGACCCCAGCGGCATCTACGGCGGCGCCTGGCAGGGGCCGCTCTTCGTCCTCACCCACCACCCCGAGGACGCGACCCCCACCGAAGGCGTCACCTTCCTGAACTGCGGCCCGGCCGAAGCGGTCCGGATCGGACTGGAGGCGGCAGGCGGGAAGAACCTCGAAGTGTTCTCGCCGAACATCGGCCGCCAACTGCTCGGACTCGGCTTGATCGACGAGATCGACCTGCACATCGCGCCGGTCCTGCTCGGCGACGGCATCCGGCTGTACGACAACCCGGGCGGCACGCCGATCCGCCTCCACGGACTCGGCAAAGCGGACCCGTTCGCCGAAGTCGACGTCCGCTTCAAGCCCATCTAGTGTGGCGATTCGTTGGTTCGTGCTCAGATTCCGGTGTTGTGTCACGCTGTTCGGCGTACCGTGCGCCCAGCCGCCCAGCACGTGTCGCGAAAGCCACTTTCGCGACATCTGACGTCCCGAAAGTGGCTTTCGCGACACATCAGGTCCGGCGCTGCTGGCGAATCCGGGTCCTGACAGGACTGCGAGCGGCGGCGGCAGGTCGGACGAGTAGGTCGTGAGCGGTAAATAGCCCCACCAACCTCAGGAGCAACGATTGACGCGCGACGCTAGCGAGTTCTACGTCACGCAGAAAGTTTTCGACACTGTGCAGATTTTTCTCTGCACTGTGTCATAGTGGCTTCGTGGCAGCGAAACGTCGTGACACACCGAGCAAAGGCGACCAGCGGGAACAGGCGATCCTGGACGCCGCCGAGACTCTGCTCGAACGGGAGCACACCGAACCGATGACCGTCGAGTCGATCGCCAAGGGCGCCGGCCTTTCCCGCGGCTCGCTGTACTTCTACTTCGGATCGAAGCAGGAGGTCCTCGCCGCACTGGTCGCGCGCACAGTCGCCCGGTTGCAGATGGACGAACAGTCCACTGACCTCGACTCGCCCGTGCGCGACGTCGTACGAAAGGCCGTGGAGAACACGGCCCGCGCGTGGCGCGAGCACGGAACCGTGATGCGAGCGGCGGTCGACTTCAGTGCCGAAGTACCCGAGATCGCCCGTCTTTGGCACGGCACCATCGCCAACAACACCGAGGCCATGGCCCGCGTCCTCGTCGCCGCCGGACTGTCCGATGAGGACGGTCCGGCCGGGGCCGCGGCCATCGCCAACGCACTCTGCTGGATGACCGAACGCAACTTCTATCACGCGTCGGCACAACCCAGCGGCCTGGATCGGATGACCGAGACGATGGTCGAGATCTGGTGCCGCGTCCTCCCTGGAGCGTGACCATGCTTTTCCTGATCACCGGTGTCAGCGGCGGCCTCGGCCGCGCTTTCGCCCAAGGCGCCCTCGACGCCGGGCACAGCGTCGTCGGCACGGTCCGCCGGGAAGACGACCTCGCGACGTTCGAAGCGCTCGCGCCGGGACGTGCGCACGCGCGTCGGCTGGATGTCACCGACGACGACGCGGTGTACTCCGTCGTCGGTGACGTCGAGGAACAGGTCGGACCGATCGACGTGCTCATCGCGAACGCCGGCTACGGGCACGAGGGCGTGTTCGAGGAGTCACCGCTGTCGGAACTGCGTGCGCAGTTCGCCGTCAACGTTTTCGGTGTGGCCGCCACCGTCCACGCCGTTCTGCCGTTCATGCGGAAACGCCGCGCGGGGCACGTGTTCGCCGTCAGCTCCATGGGCGGGCTGATGACCGTGCCAGGGCTGGCCTATTACTGCGGCAGCAAGTACGCCGTGGAGGGCATCCTGGAGACCGTCGCCAAGGAGGTCGCGGACTTCGGCGTACACGTGACGATCATCGAACCCGGCTCGTTCCGCACGGACTGGGCGGGCCGATCGATGGTCCGCACCGAACGGTCCATCCAGGACTACGACAAGCTGTTCGAGCCCATCCGCACGGCCCGGCAGGCAGCGAGCGGCAACCAGCTGGGCGATCCGGCCAAAGCCGCCGAGGCCGTCCTGCGAGTCCTCGAAGCAGAGAATCCCCCTGTGCACCTGGCACTGGGCTCGGACGCGCTGCGACTGGTCGCGACCGGCCGCTCGGCGGTCGAGCAGGATCTGCGCGAGTGGGAGGAGCTGTCTCGCTCCACCGACTTCCCCGACGGCCACCAGATCACGTCGAACTGACATCGGAGTTCAGTTCCGGTTCCCGTACGACTGCTCGCACGGATATCCGTCACGATCGGCGTCCCAGCTCAGCGGGCGCCCCGCGTTCACCCAGGCGCTGAACGCGTAGGTGAACGAGTACCCCTCGGCGAACAGACGCTGGCACGAGGTAAGACTCGGCGCCACGGGTGCCCGCGTGACGGTCACCGGCGGTTCCACCACGACCACCGAAGTGGGTGGCGGGGCGACGACCGCGGTGGTCGTCGACGGCGGCACGATCTCCCGCACCACGGTGACCGGTGTCCCGGCGGTCGGCGTCCCGCAACCACCCAGTGCCGCAACGGAAACGGCGGCACCCGCCGAAACCAGCAGTGCCGTGACCATTCTGTTCATACCCTTGCCCTCCGATGGAACCGCCGAACCCTCACGAGAGGAGAACGGCGGTTTCACCGGCGGCGTAACAGGTTTCCCGCGATCGGAGCCGCAAGGCCCCGGAAGTCGGGAGCTTCGGCACCGAGCGGATCGGGCCGGAAGTCTCTAGCCCTGGATGACGTTCACCATCCACGAGATGCCGAACTTGTCGGTGCAGGCACCGAATTCGTCACCCCACATCTGCTTTTCGAACGGCACCGAGACGGTACCGTCGGCGGAGAGTTTCTCCCAGTACCCGCGCAATTCCTCACCGTCGTCACCGCTGAGGCTGACCGACAGATTGGTGCCCGGATTATGCGTCATTCCCGGCGGCGTGTCCGACGCCATGATCGTGTAGCCGCTCGGTGCGTCGAGCTGACTGTGCATGATCTGGTCCTCCACCGGCGAACCCGCCATACCGGACTCGCCGAACGTGTTCAGCGTCAGTTCTCCGCCGAACACCGACTTGTAGAATTCCATGGCTTGCCGGGCATCGCCGGCAAAGCTGATGTAGGGATTGAGACGGGAAGCCACTGGACGCTCCTTCAGGTCGAGTCACGAGCATCCTGGCAGACGCCACCGGACGCGACAACGACTGAACTACACCCGGGTGAATTCCTTCGCGCAACGAAAATTCAACCCCGTTCACCGAATGCGGTGAGCGATTTCCCCAACGCGCTCCGATAGCCGACGTCGCTTCGGTTTGACCGGGCGGCGAGCCGGGAAATCGGGGGAATGGCGACCAAGGCACCCGGGGCGGATCCGCCCGAGACCGTCGATCTGCGCAGGCTCCGTTCGGCGGCGGCCGGCTGTCGCGGCTGCGATCTCTACCGCGACGCGACCCAGACCGTCTTCGGTGAAGGCCCCCGTGGGGCGGAGGTCATGGTGGTCGGCGAACAACCGGGCGACCAGGAGGATCAGGCGGGCGCCCCGTTCGTCGGCCCCGCCGGGCGGTTGCTCGACCGCGCCCTCGACGAAGCGGGCTTCGACCGCCGGAAGATCTACGTCACCAACGCCGTCAAGCACTTCAAGTTCAAGCGCGACGAACGCGGCAAGCGGCGCATCCACAAGACGCCTTCGAAGACCGAAATCGTCGCGTGCCGCCCATGGCTGCGCGCCGAACTGTCGGCTGTCCATCCGGACCTGCTGATCTTTCTCGGCGCCACGGCGGCGAAGGCGCTGCTGGGCGACGACTTCCGCATCACTCGCAGCCGCGGTGAGCGAATCGAACTCCCCGAGTTCGCCACCACCGCGGTCACCACCGTTCACCCGTCCGCGGTACTGCGTGCGCCCGACCGCGACGAGGCGTATCAGGCCTTCGTCGCGGACCTCGTGGTGGCGCGCGGCACCCGCTGAATCAAGCCACTTCGGTGCTGCGGCCACCGTCGTGCAGACCGAGCATGTCCAGGAGTGTCGCGCAGTCGTCGGCGTCCGTCGCCCGTGAAGCCACGACAAGGGCCGCCTTACGACGGATCGCTTCCTGCTCCGGCGAGTCTTGGCCCTCCGGCAGCAGGTCGGGTACCGGGTGGAGCCCGAGTTCGCTCATCAGTTCCCCCTTCGGTGAAGGCCGGCTTGCCGCTCTAGTACCCACGATCGCCGACTTGCACACAGGTGTCCCCGTACGGACGCGCAGAGACAGGGCAGACGTACTCCGTCCGTGTGAATCAGCCGCGCAACGCCGGGAGCAGCGTCTCCTCGGCGAAACGAAGGAAACCCTCCTGCTGGTCACCGCCGATCTGGATCAGGGCGAGGTCGGTGAATCCGGCCGCCTCGAACTCGCCTGCCTGCTTCACGATCTGGTCGACGTCCGGCCCGCAGGGGATGGCCGCGGCGACGTCCTCGGGTTTGACGAACTGGGTGGCACCGGCGAATCCCGCCGGCCCCGGCAGTTCGGCGTTGACCTTCCAGCCGCCGGCGAACCAGCGGAACTGCTCGTGCGCCCGCTGGATCGCGGCGTCGCGGTCCTCGCCCCAGGACACCGGCAGCTGGGCGATCTTCCTGGACGGCGGGCCGGGTTTGGTGGCGTCCCACTCGCTGCTCAGCGACTCGTTCGGTTCGACGGCGATCATCGCGTCGGCGATCGGCGCGAACCGGGTCACCGACTGTGACCCGGACACCGCGACGGCGATCGGGACACGCTGCTCCGGCAGATCCCACAGCTTCGCCGAGTCCACCCGGAAGTGGTCACCGGCGTAGTTGAAATACCCGCCGTCGAACAGCCCGCCGATGATCTGGACGGCCTCGGCGAGCATCTCGTGCCGTACGTTCGCCGGTGGCCAGCCACGGCCGACGACGTGCTCGTTGAGGTTCTCCCCCGCCCCAAGCCCGAGGGTGAACCGGCCGTCGGACAGCGCCTGGACGGTCGCCGCCTTCTGCGCCACCACCGCCGGGTGGTAACGCATGGTGGGGCAGGTCACGAACGTCATCAGCTCGACCCGTTCGGTGCTCTGGGTGACCGCCCCCAGCACGCTCCACGCGTACGGCGAATGGCCCTGCTCGTCCAGCCAAGGGGAGTAATGGTCGCTCATCACCTCGAAGTCGAATCCGGCCTTCTCCGCCCCGGCGGCGTATCCGACCAGGTCCTTCGGCCCGGTTTGTTCGGTCATGAGCGTGTAGCCGATCCGCATCGGCGCCTCCTTCCGTCTGACCTCCGCGTACCCGTCTGCTTCGGGTGTCAACCGGAGGTTTATCCGGCGAAACGATCGGGGTACCTGAGCTGAGGAGAAGGGAGCAGCCATGCCTCAACAGAGTTGGAGCGACAAACGCGAACGACAGTACGAGCACATCAAGGACTCGGCGAAGGACCGTGGAGCGAGCACGGACCGCGCGGAGGAGATCGCCGCGCGCACGGTGAACAAGAACCGCGCGCAGGCCGGCGAGTCGCGGGAGGCGAGCAAGACCTCCACCCAGGACATGTCCCCGCAGCGGCGAGGCGGCAAGCGGTCCGGAAACCGGCAGGGCCCGAACGGCCCCACCAAAGACCAGCTCTACAACGACGCGAAGAAGCGCAACATCGAGGGCAGGTCGAAGATGTCCAAAAAGGAGCTTCAGCGCGCACTTGGCCGTTGATCACCTGTCCCGCGGCGGGTCCCTGTCGCGGTTGCCCCACGGCCATGGACGGATAGGTCTCGCAATGGATTCACACGCACGGGGCAGCCTCACCCCCGAAACCCGCCATGAGCAGGACGGGTATCTCGACCGAGTAGAACTCCGCCTCCCCGCTGAGGCGGAGCAGATCCCCCTCGTCCGCACGCTCACCCACGGTGTGGTGGCACGTGCGGACTTCGGCTTGGATGCCATTTCAGACGCGAAGATGGCCGTCGACGAAGCCTGTTCCCAACTGGTCCAGCCCGCAGAACTGGGAGCGACTCTGTGTTGCGTCTTTCACGAGATCCCGGAAGGGATAGCCGTTTCGATCTCCACCCGGACGGCAGAACCGCATCTTCCGAGCGAAACGACGTTCGGATGGCACGTTCTGACGACCCTGACGCGGTCGGCGGTGGCTCGCTGCGAGCCGATCCCCGGCGAAGCGGGGAGTACGACGACGATCGACCTCGTCCTGACACCGGGAACGAGCGACGGGTGAACGCCGAGCGCAAGTCGACCACCCGCCAGGCGGACGACTACGCCCATTGCCAGCCGCTGTTCGACGAGATGTTCTCGCTGCCGGAGGACTCCCCCCGGCGCCAGGCCCTGCGTGCCCGGCTGGTCACCGAACTGCTGCCGCTCGCCGAGCACATCGCCACCCGGTTCTCCGGGCGAGGCGAACCTCGCGAGGATCTCGTGCAGGTGGCACGGATCGGGCTGATCAACGCGGTCGACCGCTTCGACCCCGGCCGCGGCCACGACTTCCTCTCCTTCGCCGTGCCCACGATCATGGGCGAGGTCCGGCGGCACTTCAGGGACACCGGCTGGTCCGTCCGCGTACCGAGACGGCTCAAGGAACTCCACGTCTCACTCAGCCAGGGCACGGCCGCGTTGTCCCAGCGCCTCGGCCGCGCGCCGACACCGACCGAACTCGCCGAATACCTCGAACTCGAAGTGAACGAGGTGCGCGAAGGGCTGCTCGCCGGTCAGGCGTATCAGACGTTGTCGGTCGACAAGCCGGTTCACGACGACGCCACCGAGGCCCTGTCCCTCGCCGACACGATCGGCGAAGAGGACCACGAGATGGCCTTGGTGGAAACCCACGAGGCGCTGCAACCGTTGCTGCGGGAACTCCCGAAACGGGAACGCGCGATCCTCGTGATGCGGTTCTTCGGCGGCTACACCCAGACGCAGATCGCGGAGCGGGTCGGCATCTCGCAGATGCACGTTTCGCGGCTTCTTTCGCAGACGCTGGAACAGCTGCGAGGGAAGCTTTCGGAGTAGACCGGCGTGACGGCGCCCGGTCACCTGAAGTACATGAAGGCCCCCTTCCTTGCGCTAGGCGCAAGGAAGGGGGCCTTCATGTACTTGGGAAAGGGGCCTTCACGAGCCGACGCTGTGGCTGGTGATGCTGCGGAGGCACTTTGACCGTCCACAGAGGACACTTTCGAGGTCGAACCGTCCGATTAGATGCCTTATGTCCGCATCGCCAAGGTCGTGAAGGCCTCCTTGCCTACCTTGAGGGTAGGCAAGGAGGCCTTCACGACCTTGGTTCGCGCCGAAGGGGCGTGCGCGACCGAAACGGCCACGGCCACCTAAGCAAGGGGAATCTTGAGGGACCCAGGGTCCCTCAAGGAGTCCTTCACGGACCCCGCCTTACCCGCCTTAGATATCTAAAGCACTGTTGGCTCTATCCTTCCTACCACTTACGAGACCCGACCGCGCCTGACTCGCGTGAAGGCCCCCTTCCCTCGGCTGAGCCGAGGGAAGGGGCCTTCACGCGCAAAGCGGTCGGACTAAGGCGTCGTGTACGGCGCCTGCTGCTCGATCGACGGGCTCGCGGTCGGGAAGCGGCCTTCCTGACCGGGCACCGGGGTCACCGTGGTGCCCTGCCGTTCAGGCTCGACACGCCCCCGCGGACGGTTGATCACCGCTTCGGCCTCCTGCTCACCACGGATCCGCGAGAGCACGCTGAGCGTGATCGCGTGGGCGATGGCCAGGACCAGCAACAGAACGCCCAGCCTGCCCACCACACCCGGCAGGTCACTGCCCCCGATGTCGACGGTCGACAGCAGCGCAAGCACGCCCAGCGTCGCGAGGTGGAACAGCACCGTGACGAGCCACGTCATGGACGCCCCGGCGGCCGGATCGCCGTGGGAACCTCGCAGGTAACGCTTACCGCTCTGGTAGATGATCAGGCCGTCGAGCATGACCAGCGCCACCCCGATGACGAGGAAGGCGACGTATGCGTTGGTAGTCATGCCAGGACGCTCCCTTCGTTGTGGACCACACCCATGAAGTACCCGGGACCTTCCCCTGGAAAACGGCGTTTTCCAGGGGAAGGTCCCGGGCGAAGGTCAGCTGCCGGGGCGATCCACGTCACCGCGCCACGCGCCGGTCTCGTGACCGCGGCTTTCGATGAACTCCTTGAACCGCTTCATGTCGCCCTTGATCCGGCGGTCGAGCACGCCGAGCTTGTCGGCGACGTTCTCGGCGAAGCCCTCCGGGTCGATCTCCATCTGCGCCGTGACACGGGTCTTGTTGTCGTCCAGGCGATGGAAGGTGATGACGCCGGCGTGGTCGGGACCGGAGTCCGACGTCCACGCGACGCGCTCGTCGGGATGCTGTTCGGTGATGGTCGCGTCGAATTCCCGGCTCACACCACCGAACTTGGTCACCCAGTGGGTGTGAGTCGCGTCGACCTGGCGGATCTCCTCGACGCCTTCCATGAACTTCGGGAAGGACTCGAACTGGGTCCACTGGTTGTACGCGGTCTTGACCGGTACGTCGACATCGACCATTTCGGTGATCGTGCTCATGCATCCTCCTGTTTGTTGGGTGCTTTCGAGCCGGCAATCCCTCGGCTACCCGGCACCCGGCGGCCCGAAACTCGCCGTGATTGATCGCCGGTACTCCCGGGTACCCGGCGGGCAGAACGCTCCGAGGAGGTGCCCCCATGATCGAAAAGACCGAAGACCGGTCGGTCGGCGAATTGGTCTCCGACCTGAGTGACGAGGTCAAACGTCTCGTCCGCGACGAAATGCGACTCGCCGTCGCCGAATTGCAGGGCAAAGGAAAACGAATGGGGCTCGGTGCCGGATTGTTCGGCGCGGCGGGCCTCTTCGCCCTGTTCGGCGTGGCGACCCTGATCGTCGCGGTGGTACTGGCACTCGCCCTGGTCATGCCCGCGTGGCTGGCCGCCGTGGTGACCGGCGCGGCGCTGCTGCTGATCGGCGGACTGTCGGCCGTGGTCGGCAAGAAGGAGATCGCGAGCGCGACACCGCCAGTGCCGGAAGAAGCCATCGAAGGTGTCCGCGAGGATGTCGACATCGTCAAACAGGGAGTGCGCTCATGACCGATTTCCCCAAGAACGCCGAAGAAGCCCGCGCCGATCGCGACGTGACGCGCGAGGAACTCACCGAGACCCTCGACGCGTTGGGCCAGAAGCTCGACGTCAAGGCCCGGGTCAACGACAACCTCGACGCGAAGGTCGATGAGGCCAGCGCCAAGATCTCCGAGAAGGTTTCCGAACCCGCGGCGGACAAGTTCCGCCAGGGCACCGAAGTCGTCCGCGCCCATCCCCTGCCGATCTTCGCCGCTGTTCTCGCACTGCTCGTGACGATCCGGCTGATCATGCGAAAGAGGTCTTCGTCGTGAACAAGGTGCTCTACAAACCGCTGAACATGGTCGTGAGCGCCGCGGGCGGCGTGCTCGCCGGGATCGCGTTCAAGCAGATCTGGAAACGTGTGAGCGGCGAGGAAGACGCGCCCAACGCCACCGACCGGGACTTCACCTGGACTCAGGTGATCGTCGCCGGCGCCGCGCAGGGCGCGATCTTCGGCGCGGTGAAGGCGGCGACGGAACGGGCGGGCGCGGTCGGCTACCGCAAGGCGACCGGCGACTGGCCCACTGAGGACTGACGATGCGCGTAGTAATCATCGGAGGCGGGTTCGCCGGTTACAACGCCGCCAAAACCCTCCGCAAGGCGGCGGGCGACGACACGGAGATCGTCGTGCTGAACCCCACCGACTACTTCCTCTACCTTCCCCTGCTGCCCGAAGTCGCCGCCGGGATCCTCGAACCACGGCGGATCTCGGTGTCCATCCCCGGTACCTTGCGCGGCGTGCGCCTGGTGCTCGGCACCGCGACGTCGGTCGACTTCGACGGCCGCAGGGTGAGCTACACCGACCCTGAAGACCGCGAACACGAAATCGGTTACGACCGTCTCGTGCTCGCCGCGGGCAGCGTCAACAAGCTGCTCCCGATCCCTGGCGTGGCCGAGTACGCCCACGGCTTCCGAGGTCTCCCTGAGGCCCTCTACCTACGGGACCACATCACCCGGCAGGTGGAACTCGCCGCCTCCGCGAAGGATCCGGCCGAACGCGACGCGCGCTGCACGTTCGTCGTGGTCGGCGCCGGCTACACCGGGACCGAAGTCGCCGCGCAGGGTCCGGCGTTCACCACGGCGCTCGCCGCCCGGCATCCCGAACTGGACGGCCAGAAGATCCGGTGGCTGCTGCTGGACGTGGCCGACCGTGTCCTGCCGGAACTCGACCGGCGGCTCGGCACCACCGCGGACGAGGTGTTGCGGGCACGCGGCGTCGAGGTGCTGATGAAGACGTCCGTCGACAACGCCGACGAAAAGGGCGTCACGCTGACCTCGGGTGAAGCCGTGCCGACCTGCACCCTCGTCTGGTGCGTCGGGGTCCGGCCGGATCCGCTGATCGAGGACTTGGGCTTGAAGACGGCCAAGGGCAGGCTCGTCGTCACCACGCAACTGAACGTCCCCGGACGGCGTGACGTCTACGCGTGCGGCGACGCGGCCGCCGTCCCGGATCTGACCCGGCCCGGCGAATACACACCGATGACCGCCCAGCACGCCGAACGGCAAGGGAAACTCGCCGGGCGGAATGTGGCCGCGTCGCTCGGGTACGGGTCGCACGGCACCTACCGGCACCATGATCTCGGCTTCGTCGTCGACCTCGGCGCGCATCAAGCTGCGGCGAACCCCTTGCACATCCCCCTTTCCGGGCTCGCCGCCAAGGCGGTGACGCGGGGGTATCACCTGCTGGCCATGCCGGGCAACCGGCTGCGCACCGCCACCGACTGGGCGCTGGAAGCGGTGACGAAGCGCCAGACCGTCCAATTAGGACTGGTGCGGTCGGCCTCGGTCCCGCTGGACACCGATTCCCCGGAACTACCGCGCATGAAGCGTTAGGCGCTAGCGCCGCCGTCGAGGACGATGTCGTGCCCCACGACGTACGCGGACTCGTCGGAAGCCAGCCAGAGCACGGCCGCGGCGATCTCCTCGACCTTGCCGATCCGGCCGAGCGGGATGACCGCGCCGAGCCGTTCGGCGCGGTCGGCCTCGGTCTCACCGGGCCGGAACGACATGCCGGTGTCGGTGGCGCCGGGGCTGACCGCGTTGATCCGGATGCCCTCCGCGATGTGGTCGCGGGCGGCCGTCCGGGTCAGCACGTCCACGGCGGCCTTCGAGGCGGCGTAGGCGGCCATGTTCGGGAGGCGGGTGTGCGAACCGATGTTGGACGCCATGTTGACGATGACTCCCCCGCCGCCTGCCCGCATCTGCGCGATCTCGTGCTTCATGGACAGCCAGGTGCCGGTGAGGTTCGTCTGCACGACGGCGGTGAAACCGTCTTCGTCGAGGTCCGCGGTCGGCGCGGGGCTGCCGAGGACGCCCGCGTTGTTGAACGCGATGTCGAGTTTGCCGTGCCGTCGCACGGTCTCGGTGACGAGACGCTCGACTTCGGCGCCGACACCCACGTCGGCGGCCACCGCGTCGGCCGCGCCGCCTTCGGCCTCGATCTCCTTCACGGTCTGACGCAGCTTCTCGCCGTCCCGGCCGGAAACGACGACCTGCGCGCCTTCGCGTGCGAAGGCCGCCGCTGTGGCACGGCCGATCCCGGAGCCTCCCCCGGTGACCAGGACGACTTTGCCGCTGAATCGCTTCTCCACAGTACCCAACTTTCTGGTCCGATCGTTCTAGTATTTATGCATGACAACATCAATGCGGACGGGATCAATGCGGACGGGCGGCTTCGAGGACCGCGATGGCCTGCTTCGCCGTCCCCTGGGCCCGCGCCTCGGGATCCGGCCCCTTGCCCAGCACCCGCATCCCCTGCAAAACGGTGAGCAGGAAGGCGGCGAGTGTTTCCGGGTCGGTGGCGGCGTCGAGTTCGCCTTGCGCCTTCGCCCGGCTCAACGCCATCCTCAAGGCCAGTTCGAGTGCATCCCAGCTGCGCTCGACCACGCGCGCGACCTCGGGATCTCTCGGCATCATCTCCATGGCGGCGTTGACGACGAAACAGCCCTTGCGTCCCGATTCGCCGAGTACTTCGGCGAGAAAGCGGTCGATGAGCCGCCGCACCCCGTCGAGCGCGGGCCCCGGTCCGGCGAAGTCCTCGACGAACCGCTCGTTGCCCCGGGCGATGTAGCGGTTCAAGGCGGTCAGGTACAGCTCATGCTTGGTGCCGAACGTCGCATAGAGACTGGCCTTGCCGATGCCCAGCTCGGCGACCAGGTCGTTGACCGAAGTCGCCTCGTACCCTTGCCGCCAGAACAGTTCCAGCGCGGCACCGCAGGCCGCGTCGACGTCGAATTCCTTTACCCGGGACACGTGAGCAGCGTAGCCGTATCTAGACCGATCAGTCAAGAAAGAGAACCGCTACCGCCCCGAGTCGTAGGCCGACCGGGCCTCCTCGACCTTCGGCAGATTCTCCGTCGACCAGTCCGCGAGGGTCGCGAATAGCGGCGCCAGGCTCCGGCCGAGATCACTGATCTCGTACTCGACCCGGGGCGGCACCTCCGCGTGATAGGTCCGCGTGAGGAGTCCGTCGCGTTCCAGTTGCCGTAGCCGCTGGGTCAGCACCTTCGGCGTGATCGTCCCGATCCGTCGCTCGAGTTCGACGAACCGCTGCCTGCCGAACTCGTTGAGCGCCCACAGGATCGGCGTGGTCCAGCGACTGAAGACGAGGTCGACCACCGGGGCGATCGGACAGGCCTGCTCGGGAGTGGTCAGGGCATCGGCGCGCATGGGGTCAAGGTACGCGGGTCCGCCCGGGTCGTCTTCGACACAGGAATCGGACACCCCATCACCCCACCTTTGCGCGTAGCGTTCTCTTATGGACTTGACCACCGAAAGGCTCGTCGTCCGTGACTGGTCCGAGGACGACGCCGAAGCCGCGCTGGCGATCTACGGCACCGCCGACGTGACCCGCTGGCTCACCCCGGCGATGGACCGGGTGACCGACGCCGCGGCCATGCGCTCGGTTCTCCAGGCCTGGCAACAGGCTCAGCCCAACCTCGTGCCGCCGCGCGGAAGATGGGCGGTGCAGCGCAAGGAGGACGGCGCGGTCGTCGGCGGACTGGGCATCCACCTGCTTCCACCGTACGAAGAGGACCTGGAGATCAGCTGGCAGCTGCATCCGGACGCCTGGGGCGAGGGATACGCCTCCGAGGCCGCCCGCGCACTGCTCGGCTGGGCGTTCACCCAGGACACGGACGAACTCTTCGCCGTCGCGCGGCCGAACAACGTACGTGCCATCGCGACCGCGAAACGGCTCGGGATGGTCTGGGTCGGCGAAACCGAGAAGTACTACGGACTTCGCCTCCAGGTGTACCGCGTCAGGCACACAGACGTAATCTAGGGCGCGTCTGAGCTGAAGGCGTCCTTCAGCCGCACTGACCTAGCCCGAATCGCCACTCACGACACCTGTACCGAGTACTGCCTGAGAGACACGCCCTAGCCGCGTCGGTCCACTCGGGACACTTCGCCAGCCACCGAGACGGCGTGCCCCGCCCCGCGCCCGTCCGCCGTGGCGACGATCCGTCCCCGCTCGACCCGGACCGCGGCCTCGGTCTCGTCGCTGACCGCGAGCACTCCCCCGGCGGCCGCCAGCGTGCCGGTCACGTCGCACACCACGCGCACGCCCGGCCAAGCCCGCTCCGGGAAGGCCTGCCGCAGGCCGCCGCACACTTCCGCGACGATCAGCCGGGTCAGCGGGACCAGCTCGTCGGGCTCGCTGGTCACGACGACCACGGTGACGTCGCGACCGTAGGCCCGCACGGCCTCTTCGGCGGCGACCAGCCGATGGGTGCCCAGGACGATCACGACGCCGTCGGCGGGGATGAACGTCTCGGCGCGCACGAGGTCGACGGCCTCGGGCGGTGACCACGGCCGGTCGGCCGGCTGCGCGGCGGGCGCGATCACCGGCGGCGCCCACCAGTCGTTGAGGGCCAGCCCCGCCAGTCGCTCGCAGGCACTCACGACGTCGAAGGGTTCGACGAGTCCCGGCGCGGCGGCCGCCAGCTGGCCGGCGCCGTGCAGCGTGGTCAGCACCGTTTCCGCGAGCCGGATACGGCGCGGGATCGGCGCTCCCGCCGGACGTTCCGGCGGATCGAGCCGTTCCAGCGCGAGTCCGAGCAGCAGCCCGTTGAGCTTCACCAGCTGAGCGAACGGACGCCGGATCCGCTCGTCGGCCAGCACTTCCGGCATCAGATCGCGCGCGAGACCCGTCTGGTCGTCACCCAAGGGAAGCGCCGCCACCCTCGCCCTCGCGAGTGCGCCCAACGCGTCCTGGAGCGTCTCGCCCGGCACGGCGTGCGGCGCTCCGGCGGACCGTTCCGCCAGTTCGGCCAGGACGGCGAAGTACAGCGCGCGTTTACCGGGGAAGTTCGAGTAGACCGCGCCGCGGGTGAGTTCCGCCCGTTCGGCGATGACGTCGATCTTGGCGTCCCGGAAGCCCCGGTCCGCGAACTCGTCACGCGCGGCGGCCAGCACCTTCGTGCGATTGCGCTCCTGCGTCTCCGCCCTGCTCAGCCGGACCATCGGCCTCCTGTCGTCCAGCACGATTGCCCTCGGACCGTAATCAAGATACCTTGAGCATTCAGATGATGAGAACATCTGATTTGAACATCCGAACTGGGAGACCTGCCTTGTCCGACGTTCCCGAGATCCTCCTGACCGACCCCGAGGTCCTGCGCGATCCGTTCACCGCGTACAGCCCGGTCCGTGAGCGCTCCCCCATCGCCAAGCTCTCCGCGCCGGGGTTCTCGATGTGGGCGATCCTGCGCCACGAAGAAGCACGGAAGATGCTGAGCGACTCGCGTTTCGCCCTGAGCTCGGCCAGCTACCAGCGGATGGAGATCCCCGAGCACTGCCGCCCGTACATGCGGTCCATGCAGGAGGTCGAAGGCCCGGAACACCTCCGGCTCCGGCGCCTCGTCTCCCCCGCGTTCACCCCGCGCAAGGCCGCCGCGCTCCGGCCGGGGATCGAGCGGCTCGTGGACGACCTCCTCGACGGCCTCGCCGGACAAGACCGGATCGACCTGGTCACCGCCTTCGCCCGCCCGCTGCCGGTCGACGTGATCTGCGCGCTGGTCGGCATCCCCGAAGCCGACCGCCCGCGTTGGCGCGAGTACGGCACCATGGTCGCGGCGGGCGACGGCCCCGGGCTCGCGAAGGCGGTTCCAGGGATCGTCGAGGACTCACTGGCCGCCATCGCGAACCGGAAGCTCGAGCCCGCCGAAGACGTCGTCTCGCAGCTGCTCCAGATCCAGGCTGAAGATGGCGACAGGCTCAGCGAAACCGAACTGGTCGCCCTGGTCTGGCAGCTGGTCCTTGGCGGCCAGGTGCCCGGCAACCTCATCGCCAACTCCGTCGAGATCCTGCTCTCCCACCCTGACCAGCTGGCCGAACTCCGCGAAGACCCGGCCCTCATGCCCGGCGCGGTCGAGGAACTGATGCGCTGGTGCAGCCCGCAACTCCTGACGGTCCCCCGGCTCACCACGACTGACGTCCGGATCGGCGATGTCCTGATCCCCGAAGGAGAACCGGTTACCGTCGCGATCGCGGCGGTGAACCGGGATCCGAGGGCGTTCACAGACCCGGACGTCTTCGACATCCGGCGCGCGGCGGGGCCCGCGTGGCATCTGGCGTTCGCCCACGGGCCGCATTTCTGTCTCGGCGCCTCACTGGCCAGGGTGCAGACCGAAGTCGCGCTCACCGCACTGCTTCGCCGCTTCCCCGATCTGGCGCTCGTGGACGGACTGCTGCGGATCCCGGATCCGGGCACCTGGCGGCTGAACGCGCTACCGGTCACCCTGCACGCGACGGTTGCGAACTGAAACACGTTCTAATAATGTGACCGGCTGTGAGACACGGGATAGTGCTGTTCACCAGTGACCGGGGCATCACACCGGCGGCCGCCGCGCGGGCGGCGGAAGCGGCGGGCTTCGATGCCTTCCACGTGCCCGAACACACGCATATCCCGGTCAAACGGGAGGCTCCACATCCGCGCACCGGCGACGCATCGCTGCCCGACGATCGCTATCTGCGCACCCTGGATCCGTGGGTCGCGCTGGCCACCGCGGCCTCGGTGACCACGCGGATCCGGCTCGCGACGGCGGTGGCCCTCCCGGTCGAGAGCGATCCGATCACGCTGGCCAAGACGATCGCCAGCCTCGATCACCTCTCGGGCGGGCGGGTCACCCTCGGCGTCGGCTTCGGCTGGAACGTCGACGAACTGGCCGATCACGGCGTGCCCGGCGGCAAGCGGCGGACGGTCCTGCGCGAGTACGTCGAAGCGATGCGCGCGCTCTGGACGGACAACGAAGCCTCGTACGCCGGCGAGTTCGTCTCGTTCGGCGCCAGCTGGGCCTGGCCGAAACCGGTTCAGGCGCATATCCCGGTGATCGTCGGCGCGGGCGGGACGGAGAAGACGTTCCGCTGGATCGCGAAGTCCGCCGATGGCTGGCTCACCACCCCCGGCGACACGGACATCGAGGACAAAGCACGACGGCTACGCGAGATCTGGCACGAAGCGGGTCGTTCCGGGGAACCGGAGATCTCCGCTCTCGGTGTCCGTCCGGACCCGGAGAACCTGGCCAAGCTGGAAGCCGCCGGAGTCACCGAGACGATCTTCGGGCTCCCGGACCGCTCCCCCGACGAGGTCGAGGCCTGGCTTCAGCGCCTCGCCGGAAAACTCAGCCTGCCCGCTGGGAGTCGATGAGGTACCGGCCGTCCTGCTGGACCAGGGTGAAGGTCTCCTTCCCCGTCTTGGTCCCTCCCGAGGCAGTGACGTAGGTGAGCGTCGCCGTCACGGTGTTCCCGGATTCGGACACGTTCGACACGGTCACCGAGCGGTATTCCTTCCAGTAGCCCGAGTACCGCTCGAAGCTCTGGTTCCTGCTGCGCTTGAAGTTGTCGGTCAACGTCGCGAACCCGGCCTGGAGATTCCCCGGGATGAGCGCGTAGTAGGCCGCGAGCGCCTGCCCTGGCGTCTGCGCCGGAGGCGGCGCGGAAGACGACGTGGCCGGGGGCGGTGATGACGACGGGGGCGTCGAAGAGGACGGCGGCTGCGGTTCGGGAGAGGACGGCGGCGGGGTGACGGCCTGCGACTGCGAGGCAGGCGGCGGCGCGGCGTCCGACGGCGTGTCCTCGCCGCGCGTGAGCATGACGACCACGGCCGCGGCGACGGCGGCGAGCACGAGGAACCCGGCGAGCACGCCGATGAGCATTCCCTTGCGTGCCTTCGGCGGCGGTTCCTCGGCGACGAGTGTCGTCGGCTCCCCCGCCGCCAGCGCCCGCAGTTCCCGCTCGGTCTCGGTCATCGTCGGCCTGCTGTCCGGCCGGACGTCGAGAAGCCGGTTCAGCAGCGGCGTCAGGGTGCCGGATTTGACCGGCGGGGTGATCTCCCCGCTGGACGCGCGGTACAGCAGCGCGATCGGGTTCTCCGCCGTGCCGTAGGGCGTGCCGCCTTCGAGCGCGGTGTAGAGCGTCGCGCCGAGCGAGAACACGTCGGAAGCGGAAGTGGCGTCCTCGCCGCGGGCCACCTCGGGCGCGAGGAACGCCGGCGTCCCGGAGATCTCGCCGGTCGCGGTGAGCTGGACGTCCCCCATCGCCCGCGAGATCCCGAAGTCGGTGATCTTCACGGTGTCGTCTTCGCCGAGCAAGACGTTGCCTGGCTTGATGTCACGGTGGACGATGCCCGCCCGGTGCGCGGCCGCCAGCGCCGAGCACAGCTGGATGGCGAGGCGGATGACGTCGTCGACCTCCATCGGCCCTTCGCGCAGTTTGTCCGCGAGGCTGATCGAGGGGAGGTACTCCATGATGATCCACGGGCGGTCCTGCTCGTCGATCACCCCGAAGACGGTGATGGCGTGCGGATGGACCAGCCGCGCGGCGATCCTGGCCTCGCGCAGCGCGCGATTCTTGGCCTCGTCGGCCTTCTGCTCCCCTTGCCCGTGCGGCAGAAGGAGTTCCTTGATCGCGACCGTGCGCTCCAGGTTGTCGTCGCGTGCCCGCCACACGGTGCCCATGGAGCCGCCGCCGACGGGCTCGATGAGATCGAACCGGTCGGCGAGGCGGCGGATCTCCTCCATTGTCGACGTCCCCCTGGGAGCTGTGGTGTTCGCGTGAACCTTGCCAGCATGCCAGGAACGCGCCGGGGCACAGGACCCGGCACGGTGGTTTTCGGCGCGGTGTCGGTCACGTAGCGGGCTGGGCCGTTCAGCGGAACCCCGCCCCTTCGGCTGCCCGAAAGTTCGTATCCCGGACGGCCTGGGGCGCACTTTACTTCTCCAGGTGTGGCCTGATCTCGAGAAAGGGCGGCGATGCGGGAAACCATCGGCGGACGTGGCGTGCTCGAAGGCGCGTTCACGTTGCTCGAAGCGCTCAACGAGCATGGCGGGCAGGCCGGGCTGACCCAGCTCGTGCGGGCCACCGGGCTCCCGAAGACCACCGTGTACCGGCTCCTCGACCAACTGGCCGACCTCGGCGCGGTCGAGCGGGCGGGCCGCGGCTACCGGATCGGCTCACGGGTGTTCCGGCTCGGCCGGTTCTGGCAGCCCGAACTGCGTGACCTGGCCAAGGAATGGCTGCCGTCGCTTTCGGCGCGGATGCGGGTGAGCCTCGTACTCGCGGTCCCGAGGGAAGGCCGCGCGCTGGTCGCTGCGGGAGCCGTCCTGCCAGCCGACGACGTCCCCGCGTGGCCGGGCAGCCCGCTGCCGCCCGGGACCGCCGCCGGACGGCTTCTCGCCGCTCACCATCACGCGCTCGCGGAACCGGACGCCGACGCACTGGAGATCCGTTCAGCCGGGTACGCGGCGGAGTCGGAGACCATCACGGCCGGACTCGGCTGCGCCGCCGTCGCCATCAGGACCCCGGACGGCCGGGTCGGCGCGGCACTCGCCGCCGTCCTGCCCGTCCGGCGCGACCCGGTTTCGCTGGTCACGGGATTGGCGAGCACCGCGCGTTCTTTCAGTGCCGCGCTCGCCGAGCACTCACGGCCGGACCGGGCCGGATGATCGACGAACACCGAACAATTCCCGATCAACGCGGAAAGCGGACCAGCCACCGAATTCGGGCGGAATATTTCCGACGAGATCCCGCATTTACCTCACGCTGCGTCCGCAGACGACGACTCCTGGCACGAAAAATCATGGATTCCCTTGCCATCAGGTCATTTGGGTGACTGATCGCATACCGGACAACCATCGTCAAGACAATTCAATCGCCTTTCCCTCGCGGTTCCGGACAGAAGCGGCACACGTACGGTTCAGGAATTCTTTCGACCAAGGAGGGAATTCCTTGCAAAGACTTCTCGCGTCCGTGTCCGCATTTCTCGTCGTGGTGTTCGTCGCGTCCGCGACCACGGCCGTCCCGGCACAGGCCGGGTCCCTTTCCGGACGCCCGGTCGTGGCCGGGATCGACCTGGAGCGCGCCACGATCCCCGATCTGCAACGGGCGATGCGCTCCGGGCGGCTGTCCTCGGTCGAACTGACGGCCTTCTACCTGCAACGGATCCGCAAGCTGAACCCGACGCTGCACGCGGTGCTCACCACGAACCCGGACGCGCTCCGGCTCGCCGCGGCCAGCGACCTGCGGCGGCACCGGCATCAGTCGAAGGGCCCCATGGACGGCATTCCGGTGCTGCTCAAGGACAACATCGACACCGCGGACCGGCAGCCGACCACCGCCGGATCGACCGCGATGCTGGAATCCCGCCCCTACCGCGACGCCGGCGTCGTCGAAAACCTGCGCGAGGCGGGCGCGGTGCTCCTCGGCAAGGCCAACCTGTCGGAGTGGTCCAGCTACCGTTCCACGAGTTCGTCGAACGGCTGGAGCCCGCTCGCCGGTCAGACCGCCAATCCCTACGTCCTCGACCGCAATCCGTGCGGTTCGTCGGCCGGTCCGGGGGTCGCGGTCGCGGCGCATCTGGCGACCGTCGCCGTCGGGACCGAGACGGACGGTTCGATCAGTTGCCCGTCCGGCGCCAACGGCATCGTGGGTGTGAAGCCGAGCCTCGGGCTGGTCAGCCGGAGCGGGATCGTGCCGGTGTCGAAGCAGCAGGACACCGCGGGCCCGATGGCGCGCAACGTGGTCGACGCCGCGATCCTGCTCGCGGCCCTCAACGGCTCCGACCGCCGTGACCCGATCACCGTCGACGCCGCCCGGCAGTCACTCGACGACTACACGAAGTTCTTGCGCCCCAACGCCTTGCGTGGCAAGCGGATCGGTGTCTGGCGCGAGGTGTACACCCCGGACGACGCGACGAAGGCGGCGTTCGAGCAGGCGCTGAGCAGGCTCCGGAAGCTCGGCGCGACCACGGTGGAGATCACCATCCCCTACCTGGACGTCATCGCGGCCAACGAATTCCCCGCGATCAGGACCGAGTTCAAACACGACCTGAACGCCTACCTCGCCTCCACCGGCGGCGAGCATCCCGCGGACCTCGCCGCGCTGATCCAGTACAACCTGGACCACGCGGCGGTCGAAATGCCGTACTGGACCCAAAATCTGTGGGACCGTTCGCAGGCCACCACCGGTGACCTGAACGATCCGGCCTACCGCGCGATGCGGGAAGCCGCGACGAGCGCCGCCCGGCGAGGACTCGACGAGACGCTGCGCGGGAGCAAGCTGGACGCGATCGTGGCGCCGACCAACAACGCCGCGTGGAAGACGCGACTCGGGACCGGTGACGGCGCGCTGCTCATCGACTCGTCCGGCCCGGCCGCGGTTTCGGGCTACGCCAACATGACTGTCCCGATGGCGTACTCCGGGCCGTTGCCGCTGGGGCTGTCGATCATGGGCGGACGGTTCAGCGAACCGTCGCTGCTGGCCATCGCCTACGCCTTCGAACAGGACACGAAGGTCCGGCGACTGCCGACGTTCATCCCGTCCATCGGCTAGGTGATCGGCCAGGTACCTACCGTCGGGCTTCGGGCTTGGCGCGGGTCCGTGAAGGCCTCCTTCCCCAAGTACATGAAGGCCCCCATCACTGCGCTAGACGCAAGGAAGGGGACCTTCACGTACTTCATCCCGAACCGAACTGACCACGGGTCGGTCGTGAGTGGCGTTTCGTGTCAGGCCGAAACGCCACTCACGACCCCCGCCCCTACCAGGCCTTGCCGAACTTGATGCGGTACTCCGGGTCTTCGGCGGGCTTGCCCGCCCCCTTGATCCTGGCCTTGGGCTTGCCCGCCTTCTTGCGTTTGGCGGCCAGCGTCTCCGGATCCCACGGGTTCTCGAGCAGGCCTTCGGCGTCCTCTTCCTTCGGCTGCTCGTCCGTCACTGCGCGGCCGCGGGTTCCTTCGGCACCGGCTTGACGGCCCAGAGGCCGGAGTTCCCGGCCGGTTCCGCCATCTCCTTGACGTCGCTGAAGTCGCTCCCCTGCCGGGCGAGGAAGACGCCCATCTGGCGCAGGTCGCCCATCTTGCGGACCGAGGCCTCGATCAGGTCGCTGACGGCCTGGGCGAACCCGTTCAGGGCGCGCAACATGTTCGCCGCCTCACCCGGAGGGTTGAACCAGTCCTCGATGAAGTTCGTCGTAGCCTCGACGAGCTGGTTGGCGCACTCACTGATGAATCCGATCGCGTCGCCGTAGGTCTCGTAGACGATGTCGATGCAGCTCTCCATCGTGCCGGCGATCTCGTTGAACACGCCTTCGTTGCGCGAGATCCGCTTGGTGGCGTTGATCGCGTACGTGTTGTACGAATCGAACCCACCACCCTGCCAGTACGCGACGAGGTTGTTGCGGGAGTCGTCGATGTAGGTCTCGGAGTCGACCATGTACGCGGCCTGGCCCCACCAGACGGCGAGTTCTTCCATCCGGTCGGCGTTGCCGAAGAGGGTGGTCCGGATCATGTCCAGGGCGTCGAGAGCGCCCTTGTGCTTGTGCTTCTCAGCCTTCTCCCGGACCTTGTTCGCGCTGTCCTCCGGCCATTCGGCCTTCTCGCGTGTCGCCATGCTCTGTTCCTTAACTCTCTGGAGGCCTAGAAGCGCTTGTTCGCGTCGTCGCCGCCCATGTAGCCGAACTTCTCGTAGTACTCGGCGTCACGGTTCTCGTACTCCTTGGCGACCTTGTCCAGTGCCGCCTTGACGTCCTCGATCTGCTCGATCCCGGTCCGAGTGGTCTTCATGATGGCCTCGCGGGCGGCGTTGTAGTCGCGGTCGAAGTTGGTCTTCATCCCGAGCAACCCCATGTCGAGGGGCACCATGACCGCGTAGTCACTGCCGAGCTTGAGGAACTCGTTCCACGCGTCCCCCGTGTTCACCCAGGCGTCGGCGTTCTTGCGGAGGGCGTCCGGAACGACGTAGTAGCCGGTACCTTCGATGTCTGCCAAAGTCGTTCTCCGTTCAGCGGGGGCGCGTGGCCGTGAGGGCCTGCTGCCTGAGTTCTTGCACGTGCTCCTCGGCGGCGACGATCGCCTCCAGCAGGCTCGCGCTCAACGCGGTGGCCGTGGTGTAGGGCAGGTTTTCGAGGTCGATCTCGATCCGCTCCAGCCGTCCGGTACCGGAGACCTCGATGACGCCGAGATCGTCGGGGATGTCGACCTCGATGGTCTGCGCCTGTGCGGCCGCGAGCGCTTGTGTCCGCGCCGCGTACTGCTCTTCGATCTCGCTGACCAGGTTCTCCAGCCTGCGCCTGCGGCTCACGCGGACACCCCCGGCAGGATCTCCGCGAACTTTTCACGACCGGCGGCGCCTGCCGCCGCACGTGCGGCGGCGATGGCCTCGATCGTGTCCGGGCCGATGTTCTGCGGGTAGGCCTGACGCAGCGCGTCCGCGCTGACGTCGAGGTCGGTCAGCCGTCCGTTCCCGTCCACCTCGGCTTCGACGAGGCCACTGTCCGAACGACCGGAGAAGCGTTCTTCGGCCTGTTCGGCGGCGAGACGTTCGAATTCCGCGGCCTGCGCCTCCCAGGCAGCCATTTCCGCAGCCGTTGGCGGCTCCCAGTCGTATCCGTTCATACGATGTATGCAAACACCGTTGACTTTGCCAGGACGGGAGTTTCCGGACATCGCCGGAGACATTGTGGCCCAGATCACCCTGTCGACCGTCACCCGGCGGCGTCGACCAGGAACGCGAGGCTGCGCTCGGCCTCCGCGACGACGGAATCGCGCTCGACATGGCCGTCGATCACGAGCGTGGCCAGCCCGTGGAGCAGGCACCAGAGCGTGACGGCGAACCCGCCAGGATCGTTCCGTTCGCCCACCCGATCGGCCAGCACCGCACAGGTCTCCCGGTGTGCCTCTCCGAGTTCGGGATGCGCGCCGCGGTCGCAGATCCCGGCGCCCGCCATCAACCGGTACAACGCGGGATTCTCCAGCGCGAAGCCGAGGTAGGAATGCCCGAGCGCGGTCACCGTACCGGCGCCGCAGCCCCGCAGGCAGGCGTGCAGTTCGGCGTGCCCCTCCAGCGCGACCGCCACCAGCAGCGCGTCCTTGTCGCGGAAATGCCGATACGGCGCCGCGGTGGACGCGCCCACCTTCGCGACCGCGCCGCGCAGGCTCACCCCCTCGGGACCTCGCTCGACGAGGAGCTCGCGTGCGGCCAGGACGAGCGCACGACGGAGATCCCCGTGGTGATAGGAACGTTTGACGATCATGGCGGACCCCCCAGCCCTTGATGCCACGCGAACGCCACACCTTAACCGCGGGCTGCTCGGTGGAGCCGCAGACACCATATCCACGTCGTGAGGGCGCGCGAGGCGTCACTGTGTGGATTTTGGGACGTCAGATGTCCCAAAATCCACACGGTGACGCGCGAAAGGTCCGGTCATCCTCCGACTGGAGCTATCACGTGTTCGCCAGATTCGAAACCGGCGCCGCGCTGCGATCATGGTCTGATGGCCGATGACTCTCACCCTCCGGAGAAGTCTCGAACCCGGCTTCCCTCGCCCTCTGGGAGGGAGCATCGCACGCTGTCGAATCGCACCATCACCCTGTGTGCCGGGCTCCTGCTCGCCTTCGCCATCGCCGCTTGCTGGCTGCTGTTCTTTCTCTACGGACGGGGAACCGACGCCGACAAGGCACGGTTGGAGGGCGTGCGCACCGTCGGCACGATCGTGCTCGGAGCCGGTGGCGCCATCGCCTTGCTACTGGCCGCTCGACGCCAACAGACAGCGGAAGAGGACCTCGTGACCAAACGGCACGACCTCTTGTTACGTGAGCAGGCCAATGACGACGCGCGCCACGACGCGGCGGAACGGCGGATCAGCGACCTCTATCTCAAGGCGGTCGAGCAGTTGGGAGCGGACAAGGCACCAGTCCGGCTCGCCGGACTCTACGCACTCGATCGCCTGGCGCAGGACAACCCAGCCCAACGTCAGACCATCGTCAATGTGATCAGCGCCTACCTTCGCATGCCTTACGAGCTTCCTGAAAAGCCTCCTGATCCTAGTGCGGAAAAGGAAAGCCACGACGAATACCGAAGCGCCATCCAAGAACGCGAAGTGCGAACAACCGCCCAGCGGATCCTGGCCGACCACCTCGATCCGAACTACCGGGACGGCAAACGGTTCTGGCCGGACATCGATCTGGACCTCAGCGGCGCGTTGCTGATCGATGTCATGTTCCGCGACTGCCGGCTCGACAACGCCCGCTTCTCGAACGCCCGATTCCGCGGCGACACACTGCTCATGGGCGTTCACTTCGACGGCGAGACCCGATTCGACGGGGCCACGTTCACCGGCGACACGTGGTTCTCGGAAGCACAGTTCACGGGGGACGTGCGGTTCGACCACGTCACCTTCGAAGCCGACGCTAGGTTCGACGAAGCGTCTTTCAAAGGCACCGCGACGTTCCGCTCGGCCATGTTCCTTCGAGAAGCCCGGTTCGAGAGCACGACGTTCACCGGAAGCGTGGTTTTCAGCAAAGCGACCTTCACCAGTAGCGCGAAGTTCGACGGCGCCACATTCTACGAAGAAGCCTACTTACCGGATGTGACGTTCGCGCACAGGTCGTACTTCACCGAAGCCTCCTTCGGAGGCGACGCCTGGTTCAACCAAGTGATCTTCAGCAGCTACACCACGTTCGACGGCGCGACGTTCAGCGGCGACATCAGGTTCACCGACTCGACCTTGGACGGCGTCCCCTTTGTTCCCTCTCAACTGCGACCACACAAGCCGTTCGAAGACGAATGACGACGGCATCTCCCCTTCAGCTCACCGGGTGATCCGCCAGGTCGTTCGCCGCGACATATCCGAAGGTCATCGCCGGGCCGATCGTCGACCCGGCGCCCGCGTAGCTGTTGCCCATCACCGCCGCGCTGGCGTTCCCGGCGGCGTACAGCCCGGAGATGACCGAGCCGTCCACCCGCAGGACCCGCGCCCGCGCGTCGGTCCGCATCCCGCCCTTGGTGCCGAGGTCGCCCGGGACGATCTTGAACGCGTAGAACGGGGGTTCCCAAAGCGCGGCGAGACATGAATTCGGCAGGACGTACGGGTCGGTGTAGTAGTGGTCGTAGGCGCTGGCGCCCCGGCGGAAGTCACTGTCCACACCGGACAGCGCCTGGCCGTTGAACCGGTTGACCGTGGCGCGCAACGCCTGGGACGGGACGCCGATCGCGGCGCCGAGCGCCTCCACGGTCCACGCCTTCTTGACCGCGCCTGCCGAGTACCACTCTTCGGGGAGCGGCAGCAGTGGCGCGACGTCGCGGAAGAGGTATCGGTTGCGGTAGTGCTGGTCGACGACCAGCCACGCCGGGATCGTGGGCGACGTCGGGTTCCGGTCGTACATCGTGTGCACGACGTCGCTGTAAGGCGCCGCTTCGTTGACGAACCGTTTGCCTGCCGCGTCCACCATCAGCCCACCGGGCAGCGTCCGCTCGGCGAGGCAGAAGTAGGGCTCGCCGGGCAGTGGGATCGCCGGGCCCCACCAGGCGTCGTCCATCAGGTCCAACGCCGCTCCGGCGCGCTTTCCCGCCAGGATCCCGTCGCCGGTGTTCGACCGGGCACCGACCGTCCATTGTGTACCGATCGGCTGACGCTGGTATTCCGCCCGCATGGCGGCGTTGTGCTCGAACCCGCCGGAGCCGACGATGACACCGCGCCGCGCCTTCACCACGCCTGCCGCGACGGTCACGCCGGTGACCTTCCCGTTCTCGATGACGAGATCGGCCAGAGGCGTGTTCAACCACACCGGGACACCGGCGCGCTGTAGTCCTGCCCGCAGGCCCGCGGCCAGCGATTGCCCCATGGTGAGCGGTTTCTGGCCGGCGAGCGCGGCGGCCGTGCCGCGGGCGAGACAGGCGGCGGCCACCGCGGCGCCTTTCGGGTTGACCGCGGCCAGCGCGAGCCATTTGTAGTCGGCGCTGAAGACGACCATCCCCGCGGGCGTGGCGAGATAGGGCGCGTTCAGGTTGGCCAGTTCGGCGCCGAGGACGTTCCCGTCGAGCTGATCGGGTTCGATCGAACGGCCGTCCGGCTTCCCTCCCGGCAATTCCGGGTAGTAGTCGCTGTAGCCCTCCATCCACCGGAACCGCAGCGGACTGTTGGCCATCACGAACGAGAGCATCGCCGGGCCGTTGGTGAGGAACGCCCGCTGCCGTGAGGCGGGGATCGACGGGCCGACCACGGCGGCCAAGTACCGTGCGGCCTCTTCCGGGGTGTCGCGGACGCCTGCCGCCGCCAGCACCGAGTTGCCCGGAATCCAGATCCCCGCCCCCGACCGGGCGGCCGAACCGCCGAACTTCGCCGCTTTCTCCAGCACGACACAGCTGAGCCCACGTCTGGCGGCCGTCAGCGCGGCGGTCATCCCGGCCGCTCCCGCGCCGACCACGACGACGTCGTACTCGCCGATCACCGCGGCGTCGGCCGAAGCCGTTCCGGCGAACGGAAGTCCCGAAGCGAGGGCGATCCCCGCACCGGCGGCGGCGGTACCGCGCAGAACCTGGCGCCGGGACAAGCGGGGGTCGGGACTCATGAATCCTCCTCGCGTGGGGATCGAGCGAGGTCATGGTCTCCAGCCGAGCGCAAAAGTGAAACAAGTTCTACCCGCTTGGAGCAGGCGTGGCCGGTCGCGCTCGGCCGGTCACCTCAACCGGCGCTGGCATTCAGCCCAGAGCGCGGACCAGGTCCAGCGCGCGGCCGAGCGTGGCGAGCCGGTCGGCGACCGTCTCCCCCGCCGGGTACAGCCGGACCGTGTCGACCCCGGCGTCACGCCAGACAGCCAGCCGTCGCGCCACCATCGGTTCGGTGCCGATCAGCGTCGTGCCGAGCACCATTTCGTCGGTCACCAGCGCGGCGGCGCCTTCCCGGTCGCCGGCCTGCCAGCGTTCCCGCACCGCCGCGGCGACCTCGGCCCAGCCTTGTCTGCTGTAGGCGTTGTTGTAGAAGTTCGTCTTCGCCGAACCCATCCCGCCGAGGCTGAACGCGAGTTCGGCCTTGCGGCCCGCGACCATCCCGCGCAACTCGTCCTCGTCCCGGGCGAACGCGACCTCGGCGCCTTGGCAGACTTCGAGGTCCGCCCGCGACCGGCCCGCCTTCGCGAGACCGGCGTCGAGATGCGAGAAGTAGGCCTCCGCCCCCTCCGGAACGAAACTGGTGCCCAGCCAGCCGTCCGCGATCTCGCCGGTCAGTTCCAGGAGCTTCGGCGAGAGCGTCGCCAGGTGGATCGGGATGTCCGGATTCGGCGTCGTCGACAGCCGCATCGGTTTGGCGTCACCCGGCAGCGGGATCTCGAACTCCTTGCCGGTGAACGAGATCTTCTCCCCCGCGAACGCCTGGCGGATGATCGCGACTGTCTCACGCATCCGCGTCAGCGGCCGGGCGAACGGAACGCCGTGCAGGCCCTCGATCACCTGCGGCCCCGAAGCCCCGAGCCCGAGTGCGAACCGGCCACCGGACAGCTCCGAGAGCGTCAGCGCCGCCTGCGCGATCGCGACCGGGCTCCGTGTGCCGAGCTGGATGATCCCCGAGCCGAGCCGGATCCGCTCGGTCCGCGCGGCGAGATAGCCGAGCACGGACGGCGCGTCCGAACCCCACGCCTCGGCGACCCAGCAGTCGTCGAGACCGAGCTTTTCCGCCTCCAGCACGAAATCCAGCGTGTCCCGCCAGCCGCGCGAGGCCTCGACCGTGGTCGCCGTCCGCATCACGCGCCGGCCGCCTCGGCCCGTTCCTTGATCGCGGCGAGGGTCCCGGTCATCGCGTTCTCGAATTCACGCAACCGGACAAAGACGATCTTCTCCTCCTTGTCCGGCATCTGCTCGATCGCCAGCGAAAGGCCCGACCGGCCCGGCCCGAGCCGCATCCACTGCCGGAGCTTCGTACCGCCGTTCTCGGGCTCCAGCGTGAAGCGCCACAACGCGGTCGGCGTCTCGGGGTCGTGAACCGCCCAGGTGAAGACGCGCGGCGCCTCGCATTCGACGACGTGCGACGTCGTCTCCCATTCGCCGAGCGCGTCGTGCCTGCTGCGGCCGACGAACCGCCTGCCGACCGCGGCGCCACCGGCCGCGCCGTCGCACCATTCGGCCGCTTGGAGTTCTTGGCTCATCTCCGGCATCAGCCGCACGTCCGAGACGATCGACCAGACGCGCTCCGGGACGGCATCGACCCAGGCCTCGACCTCGACCGTCGGCTGGTCGGCGTATTTGGCGCCGGTCCACTCCATCGTGGCCCCTCTCCATGCTCGTGACCTCGATAGTTGCGTAGATAGACTTACGTTGTCAAACCTTCCTGGGCGGCGAAGCGGCGCACCACGTCGGGGCGGCTCGCGAGCTTCGACGGGTAGCCCGGCCCGAGTCGCGCCCGGGTGTTCTCCGCGGTGAGCGGCCCTGCGCAGTGCGCGCAGACGACCTCGGCGTGCGTGTCGTGCCCGCAGGTGTCGTGCTGGAGGGTGATCGGTGGCCCATCCTCCCCGGAGAGCCAGCGGTCACCCCACCGCGTCATCGCGGCGAGCACACCGTAGAAATCGGCGCCCTTCTCGGTCAGCACGTAGTCGTAACGGACCGGATCGGCCTGGTAGGCCCGCTTTTCCAGCAGCCCCTCGCCGACGAGGCGGCGCAGCCGGTCGGCGAGGGTGTTCCGCGCGATGCCGAGTTCCTGCTGGAACTCGTCGAACCGGCGGATCCCGTAGAACGCCTCCCGCAGGACCAGCGGCGTCCACCAGTCGCCGAGCAGGTCCATGGTGCGCGCGATCGAGCACGGCCACTGCGCGAACGAAGTCCGTTTCATGCCCGCGAGCCTACGCCTGAGGTAATTGATCCGGTCATTCCTCCACCTATTCTCCGGCGCTCAGGCGCTGGCACGAAATGTTGCGATCCGGTCAAGGAGTTCCCGCGCGTTAATGTCATCCAATCGTCTCCGCGCGCATTCCGACAGCGGCCGTAAACGATCCCGCGTCCGCGCGGAACGGATTCCGTCCGCGATCTCCATCGCGGCGAGGCCGACCTCCGCCGCACGGTCGAGGTCGCCTTCCAGTGCGTGGTCGACGGCGAGCCAGATCATCGTCAGCGAACGGCTGCGCGCCATGTCCGGGCCGTAGCCGTCGATGGCCTCGGTCAGCGCGGGGATGGCCTCCCGGCTGTGACGGACGTCGACGAGCCTGGCGAGTTCGGTGCGCACCGTGCCGATCATCGCGGCCATGTCAGTGGCTGTGAAGAAAGCCGACCACGACGGGACGACGTCAGCCGAGGAGCTGGCGAACTGTTCCGGGGCAAGGGAAAGCTTGTCCAGCGCCTGGGGGACGTCACCGAGCAGCGCGTAGGCCCATGCCTCGTTCGCCGAGAGGATCGCCTGCGACAGCGGCGTTCCCGCCCGGCGCGCCGCGAGCTGCCCCTGACCGAACTGATCGAGTGCCTCCACCGGAGAGCGGTGATGCAGGTACATCCGGCCGAGCCGGTAGTGGATGTTGGCGGCGAGATCGTCGTTGCCCGCCTCCGCCGCGAGTTCGAGCGCGCGACGGAAGTGCCGCTCCGCCCGGACGGGGCGGCCGGAGTCGAATTCCGTCCAGCCGACCAGATTGTGCAGATCCGCGACCACGCCGGCCAGCCTCCGCGCCAGCCCCTCGGACATCATCCCTCGCCGCAGTGCCATGCCGTAGGGCTCCAGCACCCGCAGAAGTTCGCGGCATGCCCCGCCGCCTTCCCGGTAGTCGCGCGCGCGAAGCGTGCCGATGACGCCCTCGAGCCGATCGATGTCGGCCTGCCCGACGCGCATCGGGAGCCGCTCAATCACCGCGGCGTCCCTGAACCCTCGGCACAGCCGGATCGGTCCCGTTGCCCGCCCGGGGCGGGGGCAGCACGCAGCCTGGAAGCTCCCGTCGCCGCTGCCCGTGAACCGTCTCGCGCCGGCGAAGGTCCGCCCTCGGAATGGTGACGGTGATTCGCACACCCATTGCTCTATCTCCTTCCCGACCCACAACCATCAAGCTCGCCAAGGTCCAGGACGGAGCCACGCCGGACTCCGGAAAATAGCGAACGACGCAATGGTGATGCTAACCTCGAAGAATATCGGTTCCATCCGCCGAATGGTTGGCTATTTTCGTTCACCGGAATATGCACGTGCGGAATCTTTTTCTTTTGCACGAATGATCGTCTTCCCGCTTGCTCACCGCACGTGCACGACGGGAACCGTCTGTGAGCACATGAGACACAGCTCTCAGCCGAACGTGTGAAAGTTGTCGACTCGGGTCACGAAAAGGCTTCACATTGCGTTATCCATAGCTGAAGATCAACAGCAACCGAACGTAAGGGGCTGAAGCGTTGGACAAGGAAAGCGACCTCATCCGGGGGACGATCGTCTTCGGTCTGCGCACTTTCGGTGCGGACCCCCTCCCCGTCCACGCCGATCTCGAGTACGACCCGGAAGACCCCTACGCCGTCGTGGTGGCCTACCACTCGGGCGGCGGCACGGTCCGCTGGATGTTCGGCCGAGACTTGCTCGCGGACGGCCTCCTCACACCATCGGGTGAGGGCGACGTGATCATCAGCCCGGCCGACGACGCCTCGATCGTGATTTTCGCGCTCAGTGCGCCCGACGGCTGCGCGGTGCTCGAAGCGCCGGCGCAGGAGCTGGCCGAGTTCCTCGACCTCACCTACGACGTCGTGCCCGCCGGTTCCGAGCCGGAATGGTTCGACTTCGACCAGGAGATCGGCAAGCTCGTCACCGAGTCCTGATGGACCTAGCCGGGAGTCAGACCAGAGGACCAATCGCGGTCTCGACCGAGGGCTATCCACACCTCACCAGGGTGTTCTCGCGTGCTTGAAGGCGGAACACGCGTGCTTGGCGTTGATCCGCACCACGGGGTGGATGTTCCCAATGCCTCATTGGGAACACTGAGCGTCTCAAATGCGACATTGGGAACAGTGACCGCGAAGCACGCCAGCCTCAGCTGCCACGATTCACGCGCCAACCCGAAACGCCACTAACGACCACCGAACCGGGAGACACTGCCTAAGCCGGGAGTCAGACCACCGAGTCGACGAGGAATACCTGAGCGGCGGTGCCGTCGCACCGATCCTGGATGAGCTGCACGCCTGCCTCGCTGCTCCCCTTGTACACGCCGACACACCATTCCGCGCCCGCGGCCGATTTGAGCAGGTACCCCCGCACCGGCACCGTGACCGGCTCGAAGACGAACCGCTGATCGGGACGTCCTGGCTCGCAGTGGTCGCCGGCCAGCAACGTCGACGCGCTCGTGCCGCCATAGTCGACGGTCGCGCAGCCCTCTCCGTGCTCCGGGCTGTGCAGCAGCAGCCGGTACCCGCCCTCGACGGCCTCGACCGACATCGGCGGCGACGCCGTCGCGCAGTCCTGCTGGCCGAGCACGATCCGCTCCTCCCGCACGAACTTCTCCGGCCCTTCCCCGACGCACAGCCCGGTATGCGCGAGCCGTACCCGCGCGCGCCCGGTCGGCGGCGTGCCAAGGGACGCGTTCGCGGCCTCCGTGGCGGTGGTGAGGGGAGCCGGTGCCGACGAACTCGGCAGCGCCGCGGGCGGTTCCGGCGGCGGGTCGTCGAATACGAGCAGCCCGCCCGTCACCAGCGCCACGACGGCCACCACCCCGGCCGCCGCCCACAGCAACTTCGGCCGCTTTCCCCGCGGCTCCTCGGGAACGATCTCCGGTGCGACGGGCTCCGGTTCCGGTGCCTGTCCGGACGCGGCGAGGTCGGCCCTCGCCGCCAGCCAGCGTTCGACCGTGGCCTCGTCGGCACCACAGGCTCGGAGGAACGCCGCGAGCAGATCGGCTCTCGGCAAGGTGTCCCGCGAGAGCGCTCCGCTGATCGTCGAACTCGGCAACGGCGTACCCGCTTTCGCGGCCCGCCGTTCGAGGACTCGGTAGCTCAAGTCGGTGCGGGCGCGAAGGGTGCGCATCGCCGCGACGAACTCCGCGGCATCAGTGGCGTCACGCGGATCCGGCCAGTCCTCCACCACGTGCGGCTCCTCCCCAGGTCGGTGAACCCGGCTGAGTCTAGGGGTGTCCGGGACCGTCCGGAACCGTCCGGAAATGTTGCCCTGGCCGGGGCGGACGCCTTGATTCGGCGATGTCCACCGAACACGAGAGAGGACGATGCCGATGCCGAAACGTCGATTCCGCCCTGTCCGGCGACGCCGCTACCCCGGCCCGCTGGCTTGGGCCGGGTTCGCGGGAGGGGTGACCATGGGTGCGCTGGCGGCGACACTCATCGCCGGAAGCGACGAGCAGCCACCTCCGCCGGCCACTCAGCTCGCCGCGGGCGAGTTGCCGGAAGCGCTCAAGAACCTCGTCGCCGAGTATCTCGACGAGGAGGGGTACCGGCCGGCCGAGCCCGCTCCCCCGCCGCCACCGGCTCCCGCCGAGCTTCCTCCGGCACCCGCGCCCGCTGTGCCGGTACCCGTGCCGGTGGCCCCCGTCTCGACGCGGACCGGCGCGGAGGTCTGGCCGGTCGAGATCGTGCCGGAGCCGATCGCTCCGCCCGTTCGGGTTCCGCAGCCGGTGATCCAGGCCGTGGCGCCGGTCCTTCCACAGCCGGAAGCCGAGCCGGTCGCTGTTGCGGTCGCAGCACAACCGGAAGCCGAACCGGCCACTGCCGCAGTCGCAGCACAACCGGAAGCCGAACCGGCCACTGCCGCAGTCGCGACACAGCCGGAAGCCGAACCGGTGGCCGACGCTCAGCCGGAACCTGTCATGGCAGAGGAGCCTGTCGCCTTTGAGACGCGAGAGAGCAGCGTCGCGCCGGAAGAGGACACGGCTCCGATCATTCGCCATGCCGAGGCGGCTCCCGAGCCGACGGTCTGGGCGCCCACAACCGCCGACGCGATCGTCGTACCGGCGGAGCCCGAAGTCGAAGGCGGGACCGAATGAACCCGCTGGTGAAACCACCCCGAGTACTGGGAACCGGCACGCTCGCCTTCGCGGGCCTGCTGGCCGCCACCGTCCTGGCGTCCGGACTGTCGAGCGGTCTCGAATCCACGCTGGACACGGGAGTGCGGCAGGTCGCCTACGAGCCACCCGCGAAGAGCGCGAAAGAGAAGCTGAAGGCCAAGATCCTGGCGCAGATGCTCGACCTGGCCGCCCCGCTGGACCCGGCGGACCCGGACTACCAGCGGAAGTTGTACAAGCAGGTGCTGGCCAACCGGGCCATCACCAAGCTGGGCAGCGGCAGCGTGAGCATCTCCGCGGGCGATCTCCAGGGACTGGTGTCGGACGCCTTCGAGATCCACCGCCGGTCCCGGCAGACGGTCGATGGCCTGCGAAACCGTATGTCCACAGTGGACAAGCGGATCGCGGACCTGCGGCAGCAGGTCCGCGACGCGAAGACCGGGAAGGCCCGGGACAAGGCCACCGCGAAGCTGACGCGGGAGACGAACAGCCGCAAAGACCTGAACAAACTTCTCAAGAACGCCGAGCACCAGGCCAAGCCGTTCAACCGGGACGCCTACATCCGGAACCTCGAGCGGACGATCTGGGGACTCGAGCAGCAGACCGGCGGCAAACAGAGCGCGGCGACGAAAAAGAAGATCGAGCAGCGGCTCGCACAGGCCCGCGAGAACCTGAAGACGGCGATCGAGGATCGCGATGGCGGTGACGAAGGCGGCACCCCGGCCAAACGGGGTGACCCCAAGCAACCGCCGAAGAATCCGTCGACAGGGGCCGAGAAGACCACCACGACACCGCCTGCCGTCAAGCAGCAGGGGAAGGTCCGCGTTCCTACGTCCACCTCCGCCCTCGAGAAGGCTTTCCGCGGCGCCGGTCAGGTGCGGGCGGGACTCGGTCCCCTCCAGGGTGTGGCGCCGCCCTATTCCTTCAAGGAGGTTCACGACAACAAGTACCTGCCGACCGCTTACGCGTTCGCCCAAGCACTGCAGGACGCGCCGACGGAAAAGGACAGGAAGTCCGTCGAGGGCTCGATCCTGCGGCACGTCCTGCCCGACCCGCACAAGCGAAAGACGTTCCTCGAAGCGCTGCGCAACACCTATCGGCCGCAGATCGTGCCGGACGGCAAAGGCAACTACGTCAAGGCGGTCAACCCGATCCGGACGGATTGGGAGGAGCGCATCGCCAGGACGTACCCGGTGAAGGTCCCGACCCCACGCGAACGCGCCATCCGGAAACAAGAGCAGATCGACCGTGAGGACAACCAGCGCGGCGGTCCGGTCAAGAAGCCGGTTTACTCACGCAAGGACGCCATCCGCAAACAGGAACAGATCGATCGCACCGACCAGAAACGTGGCGTGACCGCCAAGAAGCACGTGACCACCCCACGCGAACGCGCCATCCGGAAACAGGAACAGATCGACCGCGCCGACACCCAACGCGGGATCGGCAAGACAACCGCGGCCAAGAAGCCGGCCGCTTCGAAGAAGCCGACAGGCAAGGGAGGCAGGAACATCCAGTCGGCTGTCTGAGAAATCTGGGGGTACGGGTAGCGGTGCCGTGCAGTGGGCGGCACCGCTACCCGTTTCGGCTCAGCCCAGCTCGCGGATACCCGGCACGACCTGTTCGGAGAACGAGCGCAGGAAGCGGTCCTGATCGTGGCCGGGGCCGTGGAAGACGAGGTGGTTGAAGCCCGCCTCGACGTACGGCTTGATCTGCTCGACGGCGTCCGCCGGGTCGGAGGTGACGATCCAGCGCTTCGCGACCTGCTCGATCGGCAGCGCGTCCGCGGCCTTCTCCATCTCGGCCGGGTCCTCGATGCCCGCCTTCTGCTCCGGCGTCAGCGAGAGCGGCGCCCAGAACCGGGTGTTCTCCAGCGCCTGCGCCGGATCCGGGTCGTAGGACAGCTTGATCTCGATCATCTTGTCGATGTCACCGGTGCTCCGGCCGACCTGCTCCGCGCCTTCCGCGACCGCGGGCAGCAGCTTCTCGGTGTAGAGGTCCATGCCCTTGCCGCTGGTGCAGATGAAGCCGTCGCCCTGCTTGCCGACGTACTTCGCCATCACCGGGCCGCCCGCCGCGATGTAGATCGGCACGCCGCCCTCGGGACGGTCGTACACGGTCGCGTCGGTGGTCTGGTAGTACTCGCCCTCGAACGTGACGCGCTCTTCCGTCCACAGTTTGCGCATCAGCTCGATCGCCTCGCGCAGCCGCGCGAACCGCTCCTTGAACGCGGGCCACTCGATGCGAGCGACCGCGACCTCGTTGAGCGCCTCACCGCTGCCGACACCGAGCAGCACCCTGCCGGGGTACAGGCTGCCGAGGGTGCCGAACGCCTGTGCCACCACGGCCGGGTTGTAGCGGAAGGTCGCGGTCAGCACGCTGGTGCCGAGAACGACCCGCTCGGTACGCTCGCCGACCGCCGCCATCCACGCGAACGAGAACGGCGCGTGCCCGCCTTGGTGGCGCCATGGCTGGAAATGGTCGCTGACCATCACGCTGTCCAGCCCGACCTGCTCGGCGAGCACGGAGTACTCGACGAGGTCGCGCGGGCCGAACTGTTCGGCCGACGCCTTGTAACCGATCTTCAGTGCCATCCGGGTCACCGCCTGGGCTCTTGGGGTTGTTCCGCTCTTCACCTTGGCACAGAGTCGATCAGGTCCGCCCATGCCTCGACGGGGTGAAGGGTGTCGGGAACACCACTCGACCGACGGGAATGCGGCGCACCGCAACCAGAGGACTACTTGCGGAACGTGGAAAGGCCCCGTGCCCACCCTCGCCTTCCGGGACCGGCACGTGGTGATGAACTGTGCCGTTTGCACCGTCACCTGTGCACTGTGCTGGGCGGAGTTGTGATCGGGGAGTCGAACCCCACGCTGCCCGCCACGTGCCAGGAGGTGGGCCGGTGAACCGCCGGCCCTCGGCTTGTGCCCGCTTCCCGGAGGGCTACCTGCTTTCCACGTTCAGTCCAGGAGGTCGGTCTCCCAGTTGGTGCGCTGGATCTCGACGTCGACCACCCGGATCTCCCCCGCGACCCGGTCCGCGCGAGTTCGCAGTTCCGCGACCGGGAGCGCGGAGAGATACCGGAGTTCCGAACGGAGCTGACGCCCGTAGCCGCCTTGGTTGCGGCCCGCCGCGGCGTCCGCGGCCGCGGTGAGGACGCCATGCCGGAGCCGGAGGACGTCGCGGCGCGCGATCGCGTCGGTGATCGTGCCTTCCCCGAGCGGGGTCGCGGCGTTGGTCCGGTTGATCCGCTGGATCAACGATTCCAGTTCGCCCAGCGCGGTTTCGGCGTCAACGAGCAAGGCGGCCGCGTTCTCCGCGGGCTCCTCGCCCTCTTGGTGCCGCGCGTTGTCGACGATCCGGGCGTGCAACGCCTCCACTTTCTTCGTCGCGTCGGCGCGCAGAGCAAGCGCTTCGGCCAGTTTGATCCGGGACATGCCGTGAAGTATCGCGAAGATCGCCGGCCGAAGCACCTGGTTTTCAGCCCGCCAGGGAATGCTTCCGATAGTCCGCACCGGGCTCCGTGTACTCGATCCCGTTCTCGTCCATGGCGTTGAAAACGGTGAACCGCCCTTTCGGGAAGACGAAGCCGAGCGCCACCATGCCGTCGGCCACGTCCCGGGTGCCGCACTGGAGCAGTTCGACGTCCTGGAGAACCTGACCGTCCAAAGCGGACAGTTCGGGGTAGATGTCCTGCCGCCACCGGAGCGGGCTCGGTTCCGCCGGGTCACCCCAGTCCCATTCGGACTTGCCGTACGGGTCGATCGTGTTCCAGGTCAGGGAAAGCTCGTCGAACCTCCAGTGCGTGATCTCGAGCCGTTCGTCACCGAAGTCCACCACGACCGGCGCGTCCTGAAGCCATTCGCCGTATTCGACGAACCAGGTCAGGTGGACGCACTGGAGCCGCTTGCCCACCAGCGCGCGCAACCGGTCCCCGTGGGCTCTCCGGATCGTCTCGAGTCCGGAGAGCCACCCGGGTTCGTAACCCTCGATGTCGAAGAAAGCCATCCGGCGAGTATGCCGGTGATCAGCAGGAACCCGGCACCGGTTTCCCGGCGAGCCGGTCGTTGACGTAGGCCAGCGCGCCGGGCGCGCCCTGGACCGCCACGGTGACGTGCTCTCCGACGGGGATCCGGTCGTACTTGATCTTCACCCCGGCCGCGCAGTACTTCGCGACCAGCTTGTCGACCGGCGGGATCGGCGTCAGTTCGTCGAAGATCCCTTGGTAGAAGTACGTCGGCGAACCCGGCTTGTGCCCGCCCATGACGTTCTGGGCGATCACCTGTTTCACCGCCGGGACGTCGAGCAGTTCCGGCACGGTCACGTAGTCGGCCATGCGACGGAACGCCTGCCCGACGCTGAACTGGTTGATGCACTGCTTCCCGACTTCGGCGAACGCCGCTTTGCCGCGCGCGTTGAGCAGGGTCTCGAGATCGATCTCCGGATACGCCCGGCTGAGTCCGACGGCCGCTCCGATGTAGACACCCGACAGCGGCCCGCCGTCGATCTGCCGCGCGATGTACCCCATGTCGGCCGGGACCCCGCCCGCCGCGACACCGGCGAACTTCAGTTCCGGCGCGTACGACGGCTGGATCTCGTTGGCCCACTGGCTCGCCAGCGCGCCACCGGAGTAGCCCATCAACGCCGTCGGCGTCTCCGCGCCGTTCAGCCGCGCGGGCGCGAACCGTTGTGCCGCACGGATTCCGTCGAGGACGCCGTGCGCGGTGTTGAGCCCGGCCGTCCATTGTGAATCGGGGCCCTCGTAGTCCGCGGTGACGACGGTGTGCCCGGCGGCGAGCAGCGGCACCATCAGGGCGAGTTCCTCGGCTGGCAGGGCCAGCCCGGTCCGGAGCACGTAGGACGGCGCGCAATCGGTGCTGAGACCGTCCTGCGCTGTCTGGTACGAGACGAGCTTGCGCGGCCCCGGCGGTGGGACGAGTGGCTGCAGGACGGTCGCGACGTCGGCGATCGGCCTGCCCCGGGTGTCGGTGGACTTGTACTTGACCTGCCAGGCCCGGATCGGCAGCGGCAAGGCGAGCGCCCGGACGGTGACCGGCCGGGAGTCGAGCACGGTGCCCGGTGCGACGTCGGGGAACGGCGACGGCTGGGCGTAGAAGGGATCGTTCCGGGGATTCTGCGGGAAATCGGCGGCACGGACGGGTGGTGCGGCGACCACCAGGGTGGCGAGGGCGACGAAGGCTGCGGCCAGGACGGCCATTGCGCGGCGCACGTCGACGGTGACTGCGAACACGGGACCTCCAACTCAATACCGATCGGTATCGAGTTGCCTGACTACCATATGAGCCAGATCACAGTCAAGGTCCGGAGTCCGAGTTCAGCGGGTTGTACCCTCCGGATCCATGGCCGCTTCCCGTCCTCCGCGCACCCGTCCGAGCCGGGCCGAAACCCGGCGGCGCGTGCTCGACGCGGCGACCGCCGTGTTCGCCCGTCAAGGCATCGCGGGGACCTCACTCAACGACATCGCGGCCGAAGCCGGGCTCACCAAAGGCGCCGTCTACTCGAATTTCAGCGGCCGCGACGACCTGGTGCTGACGATCATGGAAGAGCACATCGTCGACCGGATGGGTGCCGCCACCGCGGTCTTCGACGAGATCGCCGATCTGGAGGAGGCGACGGCCGAGGCGGGCGCCCGCTTGCTGAGCGGAATCGGCACCGACGCCACCTGGCATCGGCTGCTGCTGGAGTACTGGGGCCTGGCGATGCGGGATCCGGCGATCCACGCGGGTTTCGCGGAACGCCGCGCCCGGCTGCGGGAGGCCATCACCCGCGCGATCCGCAAGGCCGCCGGGGCGCATTCGGTGGAACTGCCGCTCCCGGCCGAACAACTCGCGGTGGTGATCCTCGCGCTGTCGAACGGTCTCGCCGTCGAACGCGGGGTGGACGCCGACGCGGTCCCCGAAACGCTCTTCACCGACGTCCTGCGACTCCTGATCACGCCGCGCCCCACCTGATCGGCGGATCTCGCCCTTCCGTGGCACCGTGGAGAGATGCGAACCCGGATGCTCGCCGTCACCGTCGACTGCCGTGAAGCCGAGGCGCTGGCCGCGTTCTGGAAGGAAGCACTCGGCTACCCCGAAACCGAGCGGTGGACGGACAGTCACGGAGTGACCTATGTCGAGCTGAAGAGCCCGGACGTCCCGAGCCTGCTCTTCCAGCCGGTGCCCGAGGAGAAATCCGGCAAGAACCGGCTGCACCTCGACGTCTCCCCCACCGAACTCGAGCAACGCGAAGAAGTCGCCCGGCTCGTGTCACTCGGCGCCAAGATCGTCGACGACCCCGAGGGGGATCCCTGGGTGATCATGGCCGATCCGGAAGACAACGAGTTCTGCGTACTCCCCCGCCGCTGAAGCCCCTGGTCCGGAATGGACTCAGGCGGCCTCCTCGCCGGATCGGACCGCGGGCCGGGAGTGCAGCCCGAGCATCTCCAGCAGCATCCGGCAATCCGTCGCGTCGCGGGCGTTCGCGACCACCGCCTCGGTCGCCTTGCGCAGCACCACCGCGCGCACGGCCGTCGCGCCGCCGTCGACCAGTTCCCCGGCCGGGCGTAATTTCTCGTACGGGTTCCCCATGACCCACCTCCGTCTTCCCTGTCGTTGATACCCGATCCGAGCTGAGAAGGCCTCTGCCTTCGTGCGGTCCGGGTGGGTTTCTCCCTAGAATGGCGCCATTCGTACTAACGGACGGAGCAGGGAACTGACCACCGAGTTGCGCGGGGAGATCGTGATTCTGACCCCGGTCACCGAAGCCCACGTCCCGGAACTGCGGCGGATCCGCGGCACGGCCGAGGTCGGCGCGCGCTGGGGTTCGGTCGAGGACTCCCCCACCTGGCCGTTCGACGACCCGACGACGGCCTGCTTCACCGTCCTGGAGGACGGGGTCGTGCGGGGCTTCGTCCAGCACGGCGAGGAAGAGGACCCGATGTACCGGCACGCGTCGATCGACCTCTTCCTCGATCCGGCGGCGCACGGCCGGGGGCTGGGCACGGACACCGTCCGCACGCTGGCCCGCCATCTGGTGCACGATCGCGGGCATCACCGGCTGGTGATCGATCCCGCCGTGGACAACGACGCCGCGATCCGCTGCTACAAGGCCGTCGGTTTCCGCGAGGTCGGGGTGATGCGCCGCTACGAGCGCGACACCGTCGGCGATGGCTGGCACGACGGGCTGTTGATGGATTTGCTCGCCGAAGACCTCACGTAGCGCGTCAGCGCGACTCCGATCAGCACCACCACCATCCCGGCGAGCACCCGTAGGCCGAGTTCCTCGCCGAGCACGAGCGCGCCCAGCGCGACCGAAACGACCGGGAGCAGGTAGCCGACGGTCGCCGCGGAGGTCGCGCCTTCGTCCTCGATGAGCCGGTAGTTGAGGTAGAAGGTGATGCCGGTACCGAAGATCCCGAGGACGACGACGGCGACCAACGCCGTCACGTTCAGCGGTCCGGTCGGTGTCGCGTCGAACGGCAGCGCGAGCGCGCTCAGTACGGTGGCGGTCAGCAACTGCGCGGCGGAGATCGCGATCGGCCCGCCCTGACCGACGAGTTTCCGCCCCATGTAAGCGAAAGCGATGGCGTAGCTGACGCCGGCGCCGAGCAGTGCCAGCGTCCCCCAGCCGAGCAGGCCGCTCTTCTGCCAGGGCGCGAAGATCAGCACGATGCCGGCGAAACCGAGGATCAGCCCGCCGACGCGGATCGCGGTGATCCGGCGTTCGCCGCCGATCCCGATGCCGATCAGCAACGACCACAACGGGGTCGTCGCGTTCATCACGCCGGCGATACCGGAATCCACGGTGAGTTCGCCGATGCCGAACAACGCGAACGGCAGGGCGTTGCAGAAGAAGGCGGCGACGAGGAGCCTGCCCCAGATCCGGCGCTCACGCGGAAGGCGTTGCCCGGCCCAGCGGCTCAATACGAGAAGGACGGCCGCGCCGAGGGCGCAGCGGACGACGGTGACCTGGATGGGCGAGAGCCCGGTCAACGCGAGTTTGATCCACAGGAACCCCGATCCCCACAACAGGGCGAGAACGCCCATCCGGACCAGGGTTCCTGGCGCGCCGATGCTCACTTAGTTCCTTTCGCCGGGCCGCTCGATACCTCTCCAAGCTGCCTCGGACGACTCATCAGGACAAGTGAAAAGATCTACACCGACGTTAAGCGGTCCTACATGTTCCGAAAGGTCACGGTCGTGGCCGCCGGGAAAGGCGGCCACGACCGGCTTCCGAGGAGATCACTACTCGCCCGGTTGTTCGCAAGGCGGAACAGGGCCTGCTCACATTTCGCGGTCGCGCATGATCCACCTCCCTTTCGACTGGCGCACCGGTGGGGAACGGGCGCGTTCTCGCACAGTTTGGGGGCTGTCTTCGCACCTCCGCGCACCCGGTGGCCGTGTTGTGACCCATGTAATGGGAAGGTTGTCGCACGTGGAGCCGTTCCGCCCAGCGGCGATTCGGCAGATGGCCCTGCCAGCCGTCGCGCCGCTGTGGCACGATCTGCCGCGGAGCAGGGAGAAAGGTGCTTCTGGTGACCGAGAATTCCGGCTCGGCCAGATCCGGGGATACCTGGAAAGCACGGGCGGAACCCAGGCCGGTTTCGACGGCCGCGGGGGCTTTCGGACGCGCGCTGCGCCAACGGCGACAGGCCAAAGGGCTGGCTCTGCGCGATCTCCAGAAACTCGCCTATGTCGACAAAAGTCTCATCAGCCGGGTCGAACGCGGCCTCACCCCGCCGAGTGCGGAATTCGCCGAATCCTGCGATCGCGCGCTGGAGGCGGGCGGGACACTGATCGTGCTCGCCGAAGCCGCCCGCGCGGAACCGTATGTTCATCTTCCCCCGGCACCGAGCCATTTCGTCGGCCGTGAAGAACACTTCGCCTTGCTCGACACCCTGCTCGACAAAAGAGTGCCCACCGGACCGGCCAAAGTGGTCTTCGTGGCCGGGCCACCCGGGGTCGGCAAGACCGCGCTCGTGCTGAAATGGGCGAACCGGCGGCAGGAGGAGTTCGACGGCGTCCTCTGGTCGGATCTGCGTGGCTACGCGGCGGGCTCCCCCGCGCAACCCGCCGACATCCTCGACGATCTCCTCCGCTGCGTCGGTGTCCGTCCCGACCGCATCCCCGCCGAGGAGCACATGCGGCTCGCGCTCCTGCGCGGCCTGCTGCGCGGGCAGCAGACCCTCGTCGTGCTGGACAACGCCCTCGACTCGCATCAGGTCCGGCCGGTGCTCCCCGGCACCCCCGGCACCACCGTGCTGATCACCAGCAGGCGACGGCTCTCGGGGCTGGTCGTCGGCAGCGGCGCGGTCGGAGTTTCCTTGGACCCGCTGGAAGATCTCGAAGCGACACGGCTCATGGCCGACCTCATCGGCGACGAACGCGCGGCGAGCGATCCCGAAGGCGTCGGCAGGCTCGTCCGGCTGTGCGCGGCGCTGCCGCTGGCGGTGAACATCGCCGCCGAACGGGTCGCCACGCATCCGCATCAGAGTGTCGGGGACCTCGCCCGCGAACTCGTCGCCGAGGGGCGGCGGCTGGAACTGCTCGCGGTCGACGACGACGCCGTCGGGGTCCGGGCCGCTTTCAGCTGGTCCTACCGCGCGCTCGAAGCCGACACCGCCCGCATGTTCCGGCTGCTCGGCCTCCACCCCGGCCCGCGGTTCACCGCGGACGCGGCGGCCGCGCTCGCCGGGTTGCCGGGACACGACGCGCGACGGCTCGTGGACAAACTCGTGCAGGCACATCTCGTCCAGCAGGTCGGCGCCCAGTACTACCGGTTCCACGACCTGCTCCGCGTCTACGCCGCCGAAGAGGCCGCCTCCGGGCAATGGCGGGAAGAGCGGCAGGCGGCGGTTTCGCGACTGACCCACTGGTACCTCTACGCGGCCAACGCGGCGAGCTGGACGCTGACGCCTGCCCGCGACCACCACATCGACCTCGGCCCCGCCCCCGAAGGTGTCGAGCCGATCCGGTTCGACACCTTCGACGAGGCCTACATCTGGTGCGCGTCGGAGATGCCGAGCATCACCGGCGTCGCGCGGCTGGCGCTGGACCACGGGCTGTACGAGATCGGCTGGCGGCTGCCGGTGGAGATGTTCGACTACCACCTGCTCGGCAGGCCGTGGCAGACCTGGATCTCCAGCCACGACGTGGCGATCGAGTCCGCGGAGGCGGGCGGCGACCTCGGCGGGCTGGCGTGGTCGGCGATCAACCTCGCCGAGGCGCACCGGCGGCGCGGTGACCTCGACCGCGCGCACGAGCTGTACAGCCAGGCCGTCGACATCTCCGGTGAGATCGGCGAGAACCCGAGCCTTGGCTGGGCGCTGGTGGGGCTCGGCAACATCGCGCACGAGCGGGAGGACTACGCCGAAGCCGTGCGGCTGATCGAACAGAGCGTGGCGGTGAACGCCCGGATCGGCTACCAGCTCGGTGAAGCGACCGCGCGGGTCCACCTCGGCCGCGCCTACCGCGACCTCGGTGAACGAGACCTCGCGCTCGACCACGGGCTTTGCGCCTTCGACGCCTATGCGAAGGACGCCGACCAGCACGGCATGGGCTTCGCGCTGGTGCCGCTCGCCAGGACCTGCCGCCGGTTCGGCGATCCGGAACAGGCGCTCGGGTACTGCGAGCAGGCGTTGACCGCCTACCGGAACTGCGGCGACGTCTGGGGCCAGGCCGACGCGCTCGACGAACGCGGTTGCGCACTGGCCGCGCTGGGCCGCACCGAAGAGGCCATGACGGTCTGGCGCGACGCGCTCCAGCTCGTCATGGATCTCGACGACCGGAAGGCGAACGTGCTGCGGGGCCGCCTCGAAGGCGCCGTCTAGAGCTTCACCGGCAGGTTGTGCAGGCCGCGGGTGATCGCGCTCGGCCACCACACGAGCCGGTCTTCGGGCACGGTCAGCGTCATCGACGGCGCGCGGTCGAACAAGGTCTCCAAGGCCGCGGACGCCTGCATCCGCGCGAGCGCGGCGCCGATGCAGATATGCGGACCGAGCCCGAAGGCGACGTGCCGCACCGGCCGCTCGCCCGGGCGGAAGGCGAGCGGTTCGGGGTGGACCTCCGGGTCGCGATTGGCCGCCAGCAACGACAACAGGATCGGGTCGCCCGCCTCCATCCGCTGCCCGGCGAGTTCCATCGGCTCGGTGACGAAACGCCAGCTGGTGTTCTGAAGCGGGGTGTCGCGGCGCAGGACCTCTTCGATGACGAGCGTCAGATGGGAGCCGTCGTCGCGGGCGCGGGCCGCCTCCTCGGGATGGGTGATGAGGGTCAGCGCGGTGGAGGCGATGAGACTGATCGTCGTCTCGTGCCCGGCGATCAGCGACAGGAACGCCGTCGCCGCGACCTCTTCTTCGGTGAGCTTGCCGTCGGCCTCCTGGGTGAGCAGGTCGCTGATCAGGTCCGCGCCCGGTTCGACGCGTTTCCGCGCGACGACGTCGGCGAGCAGTTCGTCCAGCGCGTCGGTCGCTTTGAGCATCGACGGCATGTCGGTGACGTCGCCGGCGGCGACCACCAGTGCGGGCGGGCGGACCTCGTCCAGGAGGGTGTCGGGGATGCCGATCAGTTCGCAGATCGACCGGATTCCCAGCGGGTACGCGAAATCTTCGACGAGGTCGCCCTCGCCGCGCTCCAGGATCGGGTCGAGCAGCTCGTTCGCGAGCTGATGCGTGCGGTCGCGCATATGTTGCAGCCGCCGCGGGCCGAAGGCACCGGCGCAGGCCTTGCGCAGCCGCGCGTGTTCGTCGCCCTCGACGTTGTTCATATGCCCGATGAGCGTCGGCCGGTGGTCGGCGGGCAACCCGAGATTGGCCTTGCGCCAGTGTTCCGCGGCCACGGACGGGCATTTGGACAGCCGGGGGTCGGCCATCGCGGAAACGACGTCCGCGTGCCGGGTCAGGAGCCAGGTCCAGGTGTCGCCGGGCAGCGGAAGCCGGAACGCCGGGGCGTTCGCGCGCAACCATTCGTAGGCGGGTGACGGATCCCTGTCGAAATCCGGACCGAACATCACAGGGACCGCGTCGGCGTCGTATGCGGCATCGGACATACGAGCCACCCTGCCAGCTTGTGGCGGTATCGCGTCCGGCGAACGCAGGCATTGGGCTGTCTCACGCGATCGTCAACGCGGTCCCCCTGTCACCCTCTTGTGGTGACCAGCAAGATCGAAGCGGGTGCGGTGCGTAACGGATGGAGGTGGCCCCCGTCAGCGAGTTGGGCAAGCAGGTCTCCGAGCGGCCGGCCGGTTCGCTCCGGGGTTTCGCCGACACCGTCGGCCTCGCCTCCGCCCGCGTCTGGCGGCTGCGTGGTCGCGCCTGGAACACCCTGCGGCATCCGGCGGGGTGGGAACTGTGGCGGCTGCCGCCCGCGGCGGTCGTCTGGATGCTCGGCACCGAAATCGCGGTCGCGATCTGGGCCCTCTACAGCGCTTTCAAGGTCACTGTCACGACCACGGACCTCGTCCGCTTCGGCGTGATCGCGGGCTGTGCCATCTGGTACCTCATCCAGACCCAGCATCCCGAGGAACAGCGGCGCGCCGACGACCGGCGCGGCGAGCACATCGACCAGACCGCCGTCTGGCTGGGCAGCGCGGCCGTGCTGCTGCCGCCCACGTTGTCGCTCATGCTGCTGCTGATGGTGCGTGTGCAGCGGTACTCCATCGCGCACAAGGCGATGACGACGTTCCTCTTCACTACCGCCGCGCACGCCGCGTCCATCCTCGGCGTGCACACGATCACCGAACTGACGTCGCTGCACACCTGGCTCGCGACGGGCACGCTCCCCCAGCGGACGGGTGACATCGTGTTCGCCGCCGTCGTGCTGGTGGGCACCGCGCTCTGGTACTTCGGGTCGCAAACGCTCCTGATCAGCATCGCGCGCGGCCTGGCCTGGGGCGGCTGGCGGCGGCAGAAGCTGATCGGCAGCTGGGCCGACAACGCGGACTTCGTCTACGCGCTGCAACTCGCCGCGTGCACCACGATCCTCGGCGCGGTCAACATCGCGCTGGTGCCGCTGGTGATGATCGGCGTGGCACTGCGCTCGACCCGGCTCTCGCAGGCGCTGGCGGACACGATCGCGCGCAGCCAGCGCGACCGGAAGACCGGGCTGCTGACCGAGGACTCGTTCCACACCCCGGCCGCCCTGCGGCTGCTCGAAGACCAGACCGATCGGCGGCCGACGGCGTTCCTGATGCTGGACCTCGACCACTTCAAGCAGTGGAACGACAAGTACGGGCATTCCGGCGGCGACATCGTCCTCGGCTGCGTCAGCGCGGTGCTTCGGCAGAACACGCGCGCCTCCGACGTCGTCGGACGCTGGGGCGGCGAGGAGTTCGCCGTACTGCTGCCGGACACCACGCGAATGGAGGCCATGCGGATCGCCGAGCGGATCCGAGCGGCCGTCGCCGCCACGGCGATCACCGGGCTGACGGAACTCGCCAGCGGGCACGCCACCAACGAACCCCGGACGGTGGGACCGACCTACGGGTGCACCGTGTCGATCGGCGTCGGGCTCTCGCCGGAGAACTCGACGGACTACGGCGAACTCTTCCGCGCGGCGGACTCGGCGATGTACGAGGCGAAGCGGGGCGGGCGGAACCGGGTCGTGCTGGCCCGTTCGGCTTTGGCCGTCGATCCTCCTTCGCCGCGGGCCCCGATGTCGCCGTTGAGCCGGGCGGGGGACTCGCGGCGGGAGTGGTGAAGGCCGGGATGAGAAACGTGCGATGAAGGACGCTTTCATAGCAAATTTTGCTATGAAAGCGTCCTTCATTGCACGAGTGAGGCGCTACCGAGCGCACCCCGAAGCGATCCAAGCACCGATGTCACGTATGAGACGTAACCGTCCCATACGTGACATTCGGGGCACCTCCGTACGACCCGCGTCAGCGGCGGGTCACGAGGCGAGTCTCGAGCAGGTCGTCGACCACCCGGGTCTCCACGAAGGCCCGCCGCTCGAACGCGGAGCCGCGCAGCGGCCACAGCGCGATCAGCACGACACCCACCGCGGCCAGCGCGGCCAGCACCAGCGCGGCGACGAACTGGGCGGCGCCGTCGGTCGCCGTGCTCAGCACCGCGAACCCGATCAGCACGAGCATCGTCGGTCCGGCGGCGGCCACCGTCACGATCCAGGCGGGTGTGCGGCGCAGATCCCGGCGCCGGGTGGTCAGCCAGGCGGCGAGGAGGCAGGCGAACGACGCCCCCAGCAGGCAGGCACCCGCGGTGTCGCTCAGCCGGTGCCAGCCCAGCGCGATGGTCGAGGACGCGACCCAGGCGACGGCGACGCCGCCCGTTCCGATGATCACCGGGCGGAACCGTTGGGGCAGAACGAAAGCGAGTGCCATCAGGATCGCCATGGCGGCGCTGACGTGTCCGCTCGGGAAGCTGTTGTGGCCCGGTCCGTAACCACCGTCGGGCAGTTCGGGGCGGTCGAGGACGTACAGCTTGAGCAGCTGCGCGGTGATGAGCGGGAGCACGAGGACGCTCAGTGCCGGGACGAGGAGGCCGGGTTTGCGGCGAAGAAACGCCAGTGCGACCAGGATGATCCCGGCGGCGCCGATCACGAGTACCATGTCCTGCTCCCGTAGCGGGCCAGCCCAGTCCATTGTGGACCACTGGCCCGACTGCGCGCTGCGGACGACGCCGTTCTCCGCGAGCTGCCCCGCCGACGTGTGCACGAAGAGCACGTAGGTCACGACGAACGCGACAGCCAGTCCCAGTCCGGTGGCGAGCTGGAACACGGCCCTGGACAGGGTGAGCCTGGTCTCGGCATGCCGTCCCGGCAGCGGACGGTGGGCGGGTGCGGGCTTCGCTTCGTGGGTGAGTACGGCCATGCATCTCACTGTCCCCACGCCGTTTAGCGGTGAGGTCCGGACAATGTCATGGTTCTGCTACAAGATCGAGCCGAGTCGCACACGCGCGGCGATATCCGAATAATGGCGGCGTGGCAAGTGTCCTTTTGATCGAAGACGACGCGTCCGTCCGGGAGGGTCTGGAGCTCGCGCTGCGCCGTCAGGCGCACACCGTCCACACCGCCGAAAGCGGTGAGCTCGGCCTGGAGAAGCTGCGGGTGTTCCAGCCCGACATCGTCGTGCTGGACCTCATGCTGCCCGGAATCGACGGCTTCGAGACCTGCCGCCGCATCCGCGCCGCCGGTGAGGTGCCGATCATCATGCTCACCGCCCGCAGCGACGACTTCGACATCGTGGCCGGGCTGGAGGCGGGCGCCGACGACTACGTGACCAAGCCGATCGAGCCCCGCGTGCTCGACGCCCGGATCCGGGCGGTGCTGCGGCGCGCGGTGAGCGAGAAGCCCGCGAACGCCGACGACGACACCGCCGAACGGCACGGCCGCCTGGTCATCGACCGGGCCGGGCTGGTGGTCACGAAGAACGGCGAGCCGGTCTCGCTCACTCCGACCGAGCTGAAACTGCTGCTGGAGCTGTCGCGCACGCCCGGGCAGGTCTACAGCCGCCAGCAGATCCTCTCCGCCGTGTGGGATCACGACTACCTCGGCGACTCGCGGCTGGTCGACGCCTGTGTCCAGCGGTTGCGCGCGAAGATCGAAGACGTGCCCGCGAAACCCGACCACGTCCAGACCGTCCGCGGCTTCGGGTACCGGTTCGGCCGTTCATGAGGCTGCTCTCCGGGCTGCGGCCGCGACTCATCCTCGCCTTCGCGGTGATGACGATCATCGGGGCGGCGGCCGCGGCGGGGGCCAGCTACGTCTCGGCCCGCAACGCCATCCTCGAAGCGGTCCAGGACGCGGCGATGAACCAGCTCAAGGACCGGGTCGCCGCCTACGGCCGCCCGCTGTCCACGCCGCCGACCCAGGAACAGCTCAACGACTTCGCGGGCAGTCTGCGGTTGAACGCCGTCGCGGTCTACCGGGACATGCGGTCGGTCAACGGACCGGATCTGACCACGTTCTCCCCCGAACTGCGGGAGACCGTCGCCGACGACGACCGGATCCAGTTCCAGCGTCTCGACCGCGACACCACCCCCGAGCTCCTGGTCGGCATGCCGGTGCTGGCGCGGCAGCCGAACGGATTGATGGGGCGCAGCGGGCTCCAGGTGTACTCGCTCACCTCGCTCGGCCAGCAGCAGCAAGCCATCGAAGAGCTCGCGAAGTACGCGTGGCAGATGGCCGCGCTGGCCCTGCCGCTCGCCGCCGCGCTCGCGTTGCTGGCCGCCAGGCAGGTGCTGCGGCCGGTGCGGGCGCTCAACACCGCCGCGGCCCAGCTCGGCGAGGGAAGGCTCGACGTCCGCCTGCCGGCCAAGGGGTCCGACGAACTGGCCGAACTGGTCACGACCTTCAACAACACGGCCGCCGAGCTGGAACGCACGGTCGGCGAGCTGCGGGCCATGGAGGCCGACGCCCGCCGGTTCGTGGCCGACGTCTCGCACGAACTCCGTACCCCGCTCGCGGCGATGAACGCGGTCACCGACGTCCTGGACGAGGACGCGGAGGCACTGCCGCCGGACACCGCGGTCGCCGCGCGGCTGGTCTCCGGCGAGACCCGCAGGCTGACCCGGCTCGTCCAGGATCTGGTCGAGATCTCCCGGTTCGACGCGGGCCGCGCCGAACTCGTGCTCGACGAGTGGGATCTCGCGACGGCGATCCGCGACAGCCTCGACGCCCGGGGCTGGCGGGACGGCGAAGACCTGGTCACCGACCTGCCCGAGGGTGTCACCGCGCGGGTCGACCGGCGGCGGCTCGACCTGATCGTCGCCAATCTCGTCGGCAACGCGTTCCGGCACGGCGCTGTCCCGGTCGAGGTCCACCTGCGTGCCGACGGCGACGACGTCACCCTGGAGGTCGACGACCACGGCCCCGGCATCGACCCCGAGGTCCTACCGCACGTGTTCGACCGGTTCACCAAGGCGGACAGCTCCCGCGCCCGGTCCGAAGGCAGCGGGCTGGGCCTGGCGATCGCGCTGGAAAACGCCCGCCTGCACGGCGGTGACATCACGGCGGGAAACACCGGCCAGGGCGCCCGGTTCGTCCTGCGGCTGCCGCACCGGGCGGAAGGAGGGACACGATGAGGAAAACCCTTCTGGCCGCCCTCGCCGCGGCGACGCTGGTGGCGGGCTGCGGCGTCCAGCCCACCGGCGTCATCCCGGCCGGACCGGGACCGTCGATCCGCGCGACCACGGGGCCGGCGGTCGTCGGCGGCGGGCTGACCTTGTACTTCGTGTCCGATGGCCGGGTCATCCCGGTGACCCGGCCCAGCGAAGGCTTCATTTCCCCCGAAGGCGCGATCACGTTGCTCATGAAGGGACCGACGGAACGGGAAGCCGCGCAGGGACTCACCACGTTCATTCCCCCCGAAGTGGGGCGGGTCGAGGTCTACTCGGGCCAGCCGGGGACCATGGTGCTGCCGTTCACCACGCGAAAACTGTCGAGCCAAGCCCTCAACCAGCTGGTTTGCACCGCGATAGCGGCCTCGCCGTCGACAGGACAAGGTCCGGTCGCTCCGGGGATGAACCTGACCTCGCCGGATGGGGACATGTACTACCAAACCTGCAAGGCGGGCTGAACTCGTCACTCACAGTGCTCACATAAAAGCACTTCTTGTGTCTGTACGGACGTGAGCCCCTGTTGGTTCACCGATCAAGGTAACTGTGGGCGAGCACACTCGCGCGTGACATTGCCGTGTCCATTTCGTAATGTTGCCCGGAGCTCGCGGCCCCCGACGCGAGCTCCCGTCCCCGAATTGGTGAGTGATCAGAGAAATGGCCGGCAGACATCGCAAAACCCACGCCCCGAAGTGGAAGCTCCCCGCGGGTATCGCGGCAGCGGTCGCCACGGCGCTCCCGGCGTCGATGTGGCTGACCACCGCGGGTTCCCCCGACGTCGAAGCGGCCAGCGCCGCGCTCGCGCTGCAGGCTCCCCCGGTCTCCAGTGTGACTCCCCCGCCGTCGACCAGCAGCACCCCGCCCTCCAGCACGACGACCCCGCCCCCCTCGACCACCGCGGCTCCCCCGAAGCCGACGACGTCGACCAAGGCCCCCGCCCCGGTGAAGAAGACGGTTCCCGCCGCGACGGCGTCGTGCTCGACCGACCTCGCCGGCACCAAGCCGCACGTGGCCCAGGTCGGCAACCACGTCAAGGCGAAGTTCGGCGTCAAGAGCGTCGGCGGCGTCGCCGGCCGCGCGAACGCCAGTGACCACCCCTCCGGCCTCGCGCTGGACTTCATGGTGGACGCCGCCACCGGCAACGCCATCGCCGACTACCTCCTGGCGAACCAGAAGGACTTCGGCGTCAGCTACGTCATCTGGCGTCAGCGCTACAACGACGGCAGCGGCTGGGACACCATGGAGGACCGCGGCGGCGCGACCGCCAACCACATGGACCACGTCCACGTGTCGTTCTCCAAGAGCGCCAAGGTCAGCGTCAGCTGCTAACGACGCCGAGCGGACCGCTCGCCGGGCTGGACCACGGGTCGTCCCATGACCTCTTCCACGCCTTTGACGGCGAGCCGGTCCGCTCGCTCGTTCTCCGGATGTCCGGCGTGGCCCTTGACCCAATGCCATTCGACGTCGTGCTGTGAAGCGGCTTCGTCGAGGCGACGCCACAGATCGGCGTTCTTGACGGCGTCTTGGCCGAGGTCATCCAGCCGTTGTTCTTCCAGTTCCGCACCCAGCTGGTGATGCCGTTCCGGACGTACGTGCTGTCGGTGTAGAGGTTCACCGTGACCCGGCGCTTCAGGCTTTCCAGCGCCTCGATGGGCGCCATCAGCTCCATCCGGTTGTTCGTGGTCGGCCCCGCGTCCCCGCCGTAGATCTCCTTCTCGACGTCGCCGTATCGCAGCACCGCACCCCAGCCGCCGGGGCCGGGATTCCCGCTGCACGCGCCATCGGTGTAGATCTCGACTGATGATTCCGCCACCGGCACACCCTAGCGACGCGTTCAGTCCGGCAGCAGTGGCACCCACGGCTCCTCGGCCTGCCCGAGGTGCACCGCCCGCGTGATGGACTTCGAACCGAAGCGGTCCCGGACGGTGTCGAGTGTCGAATCGAGCGCGTCCCTCGGCTTCGCCCCGAACGGCAAGGCCAGCTGGATCGCGTCGTCCTTCGTCAGGTTCGTCAGCGCGAGACCGATCAGCGTGAGCCCGCGTTCGTCGATCAGCGGCCGCGCCGCGGCGAGCAGGTCACGTGCCGCCGCGACGATCGCGCCGGTCTGTTCGGTCGCCTCCAGCAGGGTGTGCGAGCGAGTGGCCTTGGTGAAGTCGGCGAACCGCATCCGCAGCACGACCGTCCGGCATACGCGATGCGCCGCGCGCAGCCGCCGGGCGAGGCGATCGGCCAGCGTCAGCAGCATCGCGTCGAGTTCGGCAGGCGTCCGCGGCCTGCTGCCGAGCGCGCGCTGCGCCCCGATCGACCGACGGCGGCGGCCGGTCTGCACCCGACGCGGGTCTTCGTTGTGGGACAAGGCATGCAGGTGGACGCCGACGCCGCGGCCGAGCATCCGGACGAGTTCCTTCTCCCCGAACCCCTCCATCTGCCCGACCGTCGTCACGCCGCGCTCCCGCAGCTTTTGCGCGGTCACCTCGCCCACGCCCCACAGCCGCTCGACCGGCAGCGGATGCAGGAACTCCAGTTCCCCGTCGTGCGGCACGACGAGCAGCCCGTCGGGTTTGGCGACACCGCTGGCCACCTTCGCGAGGAACTTCGTCCTGGCGACGCCGACCGTGATGGGCAGGCCGACCTGTTCCAGGACGTCCTTCCGCAGTTTCGCGGCGATCTGGCTCGGCGTGCCCGCGATCCTCAGCAGCCCGCCGACGTCGAGGAACGCCTCGTCGATCGAGATGCCCTCCACCAGCGGTGTCGTGTTGTCGAAGACCTCGAAGACCGCCTTGCTCGCCTCCGAATACGCGTGCATCCGCGGCGGGACCACGATCGCGTGCGGGCACAGCCGCCGCGCCTGGCCGCCGCCCATCGCCGTGCGGACGCCGAACGCCTTGGCCTCGTAACTGGCCGCCAGCACGACACCGCCGCCGACGATGACCGGCCGCCCGCGCAGGCTCGGGTCGTCACGCTGCTCGACCGACGCGTAGAACGAGTCCAGGTCGGCGTGCAGGATGGGACCCTCGATCGTCATAGAACATATGTTCGCATCGATCGGCCCAAGGACCAAGCGGGTCTCCGGTCACGCGGCCAGCAGCGCGGTATCCGATGCCCGGATCCGGGCCTGTTCAGCGAACCGCCTTCGCGCGGCGACGACTCTGAGCCATCGTTCTGAGCGCTCGGCGTCCAGATCGGAAGTGGCCCGGGCGAGCACCTCGGCGGCGTGCGCGGCGGAATCGATCTCCGCGGCGGCGCCGAGGTAGTCGCCCGCCTCGATCAGCTTGTAGGCGTGCCGCATCTCGGTCTGCGCGGTCGAATAGATGGCGTAGGCGGCCAGGTTGTTCGCCAGCGGCCCCAGTGAATGCGACATCGGATTCTCCGTTCCTTCTCTTACTGACACGTCGAACGGATACCCCGTGGTTCGACACGGTGGCGGATATTTTTCGAACTTCTTCGGGGGTTGCGCGAAATGGCCGCCGCACGACAGCCTGAAACGCATGCCAGCCAGGGCTGCGTCGTTCCGCAGCGTGTTCGCGGTCGCCGAGTTCCGCCGGATCTGGCTCGCGCATCTGCTCTCGGTCGCCGGTGACCAGCTGGCCAGGGTCGCGCTCACGGTGCTGGTGTTCGACCGGACGTCGTCGGCGGGATGGGCTTCGGCGGCGTACGCGCTGACGTTCGTGCCCGATCTCCTCGGCGGCGCGCTGGGTGGCATCGCGGACCGGTTCTCGCGACGCACCGTGATGGTGGTGACCGACGTCGGCCGCGCGGTCCTGATCGCGCTGATGGCGGTGCCCGGGCTGCCGCTGCCCGCCGCGGCCGCGCTGCTGTTCGTCGTGCAGCTCATGGCGGGGCCGTTCTACGCGGCACGCCAGGCGATGCTGCCGGACCTGCTCGACCCGGACCGGCTGGTCGTCGGCCAGGCCGTCATCTCCTCGACGTACCAGGCCGGGCTCGTGGTGGGGTTCGGCGCGGGCGCCGCCGTCGTCACCGGCCTCGGCGTCCCCGGCGCGCTACTGATCGACGCGGGAACGTTCGCGCTGTCGGCAGTCATGCTCCGCTTCGGGCTGAAGCGGTACCCGCCGTCGGCGCCACGCCACCACCGGCGCCCGTCCCTGATCGCGGGCTGCCGCCTCGTCGCCCGCGATCGCAAGCTGCGATGGCTGCTGCTCATCGCCTGCTGCTGCGGTTTCTACGTCGTGCCCGAAGGCCTCGCCGTCCCGGTCGCCGCCGAACTGGGCGGGGCGGGCGCGCTGCCGTGGCTGCTGGCCGCGAACCCGGTCGGCTCGGTGCTCGGCGGGATCCTGCTGAGCCGGATCCCGCGGGAACGGCAGGTCCGGCTGCTGGGCGCGCTGACGGTGGCGAGCAGCCTGGTGCTGATCCCGACCGGCTGGGCGCCCGGCCTGGTCACGATCGTCGTGCTGTGGACGATCTCGGGGCTGTTCTCCGCGCACGACATGATCACCCAGACGCAGTACAGCCTCGCCGCGCCGCCGGACCAGCGCGGTCAGGTGATCGGTGTGGCGATCGCGGCGTTGCGGGCGGCGCAGGCGGCGGGCATCGCGGCAGGCGGGCTGCTGGCCCAGGTCGTCGCGCCGACCACCGCGATCACCGTCGCGGCGGTCGCGGGCTTGGTGGTCGCCTGCGTCGCCGGCGCGGGCTGGTCACGTGCGGTGTCGTCCCGCCACGGGGATCCGGTGAATCCGGTCGGCGGGACGACACCCGTTGGTGAGCACGGTTCCTGATCACGTCCAGTTGTTGTCACGCCGAGTGGTCCAGTTGTTGTCACGCACTACGTTCACCTCCCTTCACGAATCCGCACGCTCGTGGGCCAGATCACTCAAGTCCAGTTGTTGTCACGCATGCCGTTCACCTCCCTCGAAATAGCGATCTATCCGGCAAAACACTCACCAGTTGTTGTCCTGCATCGGTGCATCTCCCTCGTTTTGGTTGGGCTGTCCGGGGGAATTCGCGTCCGCGCCTCTTATCGTCGGAGACAACGCGTTCGTCGCCGTCCCGGTTCGATTACGGTGTAGATCACCGACGGAAGAGGGTGCGTGGACGGACGACTCGGCGGCGCGCGGCGACGGCTCAGGGCCTGGCACCTGTGGAGCCTGCCGCGATCTGTGCGTACCTACGTCCTGGTCGTGAATCTCATCGCAGTCCTCTCGACCGCCGCCACCGCCCGGTTGGTCCCGGTCACCGGCACCGATCTGATCCGGTTCGGCGTCTTGACGCTGTGCGCGGCCATCGCGATCGAGGGCACCCGGCAGATCGAACGCCAACGGGAGTACGACAGAGCCCCGTCGGTCGCCTACGTCGACACCAAGGCGGTCTGGAGCGTCGCCGCCGTCATCGCGCTGCCGCCGGTGCTCGCCGCCGCGATGGTCGTGGTGACCTACACCATCGCATGGCTGAGGATCTGGCCACACCAACGGCCGGTTCTCGCCCATCGGTGGATCTTTTCCGCCGCGACGGTGCTCTGCGGCACGCAGGCGGCCGTCGTCGTCCTCAGCCTCGGCATGCGCAACTACCCCGGTGCGCCCGACTCCGGACTGCTCGCCGGACTGGGCGATCTCGCCGTCATCATCGTGGCCGCGGCGCTGCGCTGGGCGATCAACACCGTGCTGGTGATGATCGCGATCGCGCTCTCGTCGCCGCCGAAGTCGATCGGCGAGCTGTTCTCCGGCTTCGGCGACCAGATCCTCGAGGCGGGCGCGCTCGGCCTCGGCCTGGTGACGGCCGTCGTCCTCGTCCAGGCCAACCCGCTGGTGCTGATCGGGGTCGTCATCGCGCTGGTCGCGCTGCACCGCGGGCTGCTGCTGACGCAGTACCGGCGCGACGCGCACACCGACGCCACCACCGGGCTCGTCACGAAACGCCGCTGGCGCCAGCTGGCCGAAGAACACCTCGGCCGGACGCGCGCCGGCCGCAAACTCGGCGTGCTGTTCCTCGACCTCGACAACTTCAAGACGATCAACGACACCTACGGCCACCCCAACGGCGACCTCGTCCTGCGCGCGGTCGGCGACGCGCTGCGCGCCGAGATCCGGGAACAGGACGTCTGCGGGCGGTGGGGCGGCGAGGAGTTCGCGATCGTCATCCCGGACGTGCACAGCGAGGAGACACTGCGCCAGGTGGCCGAACGGATCCGGCACCAGGTGGCGGTGGTCGCGGTCGCGCTGCCCGACCGCGACACGGTGCTGACCGACCTGACGGTGTCGATCGGCGGGGCCCTGTACCCGGCGGCCAACATCACCAGCGTCGACGACCTCCTCGTCGCCACCGACACCGCGCTCTACCGGGCGAAGCAAGGCGGCCGCAATCGCGTCGAATTGGCCCCTCCCCCGCAGTAAGGTTGCCTCGTCTGGGGAGGCGCCATGAGCTTGAATCGGTTCGCTCGGGGTCCCGTAGGGCTGGTCGTCGCGGCACAGGCAGTGGTGCTCACACTGTTCTCCGGCCGCTACGGCTTTCACCGGGACGAGTTGTACTTCCTCGCCGCGGGCAAACGGCTTGCCTGGGGTTATGTGGATCAGCCCTCGCTGACACCGTTGCTGGCGAGGCTCTCGACCGACGTCTTCGGCGCCACACCCGCCGGACTGCGCGTGGCCGCCACCCTGTGTGCCTTGGGGACCGTCGTCCTACTGGCACTGGTCGCCCGCGAGTTCGGCGGCGGCCGCGGCGCACAGGTCCTGACCGCCGCCATCACCGCGCTGTCGGCGTTCGTCGTGGTCGACGGGCACATGTTGTCGACAGCCACGGTCGACCTGCTGGTCTGGAGCGCACTGGGCCTGGTGGTCCTGCGCCTGTTCCGCACCGGCGACGGACGATGGTGGCTCGCGATCGGCGCCGTCATCGGCATCGGACTGGAGAGCAAGTGGCTCGTCCTGCTGATGGTCGCCTCGATCGGCCTGGCGGTACTCGCTGTCGGCCCGCGTACGGTCTTCCGCAGCGGCTGGCTCGCCGCCGGGATCGCGCTCGCGCTGGCACTGGCCGCGCCGGGGCTGATCTGGCAGGCGTCACACGATTTCCCTTTGCTGACAGTGGCTTCTGGGATCAGCGAGGACGACGGCGCGGAGAATCGGATCCTGTTCGTGCCTATGCAACTGCTCTACCTCTCCCCGGTGGTCGTACCGGTTTGGATCGCGGGCGCCCTCCGGCTCTGGCGCGATCCGGACCTGCGCTGGGCCCGCTCGATAGCTCTGGCCTATCCGATCCTGTGCGTGATCTTGGTGGTATTGGGCGGAAAGCCGTACTACTCGGCGCCCTTTCTGTTGCTGCTCACCGCCGCCGGCGCGGATCCCTGCCTGCGTTGGCTGAACCGGACCTGGCGACGGGCACTGGCCGCGTTCTTGGCCTTGATCGGCGCGGCGGTCTCGCTCGTCGTCGGGCTGCCCCTGCTCCCGGTCTCCGCACTGGAGCCGGTTCTGGTGGTGAACAAGGAACTCGGCGAACAAGCGGGCTGGCCCGAGCTGGCTTCGACGGTCGCCCGGGTTCGATCACAGGCCCCGACCGCGGTGATCTTCACACGGAACTACGGTCAGGCGGGAGCTTTGGAGCACTACGGGCTTCCGGCGGTGTACTCGGGGCATATGTCCTATGCGGACTGGGGCCCTCCCCCGGACGACGCCGGCCCGGTGGTCGTGGTGGGTCCGTACCTTCCGGAGTGGTTCACGGGATGCCGCGAGGTGGCGGTGCACGACAATGGGCTCGGGGTGGAGAACGAGGAGCAAGGGGTGCGGATTTCCTTGTGTGCGGGGACTTCTCGGCCTTGGTCGGAGTTGTGGGCGAGGATGCGACACTATTACTGAGGTTGGGGTGTTGCCGAAAATCGGCAATGCTCGCGGTGTCCGGGTCCTACCAGCGTGTCGATCGCAGCTGGCCACAACATCTCCGCTGCCTGACGGCGCGTCCTGGCGTTGCCGAAAATCGGCGATGAGCCAGCCCTAGTTGCAGCACACCCCGGCCAACTGGCGGGCGTGTCATTGACGCCGCCAACCGGAGCCTGTCACGATTTTTGTGCAAGTCAGAGGTGATTACTTACATTTGTAGGTAATCAGAATGGGAGTCTTCCTGGGAAGAGTCGGGCGAGTGTGTTGAGTGCCACTTTCCAGCCGTGTGTTCCGGTTCCTGATGTGCCTCCGCGTTGGCTGGATATGTTTCGGAGTCCGAGGTAGAGCAGTTTCATGGCCGCGTCTTTGTCGGGGAAGTGTCCGCGGTTCTTGGTGATTTTACGTAGCTGGAAGTTGATGGATTCGATGGCGTTGGTTGTGTAGACGATTTTGCGGAGTTCGGCCGGGTAGTCAAGGAAAGGAATGAAGTCGTTCCAGGCGTTGCGCCACACGTCGATGGCTCCAGGGTATTGGGTTCCCCAGGTCTTGTCGAATTCGGCGAGTGCGAGTTCGGCGCCGTCGAGTGTGGGTGCGCAGTAGATTTCACGCATCGATGCGGCGATCTTCTTGCGGTCGCTGTAGGACACGAATTTCGAGGCGTTGCGGATCACGTGGACCACGCACGTCTGGACGACGGTGTCAGGGAAGACTGTCTTGATCGCGTCGGGCAGGCCGGTCAAGCCGTCGCAGCAGGCGATCAGGATGTCTTTCAGGCCACGGTTACGCAGGTCGGTGACGACCTTCAGCCAGAACTTCGCGGCCTCGGTGTCGGAGATCCAGCAGCCGAGGGCGTGCTTGCGGCCGTCGACGTCGACCCCGATGGCCAGGTAAGCGACCTTGGTGGTGACCACGCCGTTGTCCTTGACCCGGATCCGGATTCCATCGACATAGAGAATCGGGTAGACCTCGTCGAGTGGACGCGATTGCCATGCCTTGATCTCGTCGACCACAACCTCGGTGATATTGGATATCAATTCCCGCGAGGCGTTCACCCCGTAAACTTCCCGCAGGCGCGCTTCGATATCACGGGTCGTCATTCCACGCGAATACAACGACAGGATCATATCGTCGATATTGCCGATCCGCCGCGCCCGTTTCGGCACGATCGCCGGTTCGAACGACCCGTTCCGATCACGTGGCACCTCGATATCGACAGGACCATTCCTTGTCGACACCGTCTTGGTCGATTTACCGTTCCGTGAATTACCGGACCCCCGACCTGCCGGGTCGCCGGCGTCATAACCTAAATGATCGGTCATCTCCGCCTGCAGCACCCGCTCGAGCACAGCCTTGGTCATCTGGTTCAGCAGGCCGTCCACACCATCGATCGGCGTTCCCGCCGCTTTGGCATCCCTCAGCAACGCGTCAATCGTCTCCGGCGAGAAGGCCTCCGCCAGCTGCCGCGCCGCCGTCTCGTCACCACGACGAGACGATGTGTTCCGTGTCACCCGGTGTCCCCTCCGACTGCCCAACAGGCAAGTCGATCTTGGTACACCTCCGACTTACACAGTTGGCATGACACGCCCGTCAACCCCGCCACCGCGGCCACGCCGCCACGGCCCGACGAAGCGCCCTGACGTTGCCGAAAATCGGTAATGGGGCGACGGCACCGCAGGATCCAAAAAGTGTCGGTGGTCGGTTGTACGGTTCTTGCGTGGATACCCGCAACGCCATTGTGGCACTACTCAACGATATAACAGACCCGAAATCTTTGGAGGACGCCAACGCTTCGGTAAGTCTCTTGGACGACAACGATTCCGTCGCTGTCGCGCAGGCCGCGTCTGCGGGCATCGCCCGCCTGGAGGCGATCCGGTTCCGTGCCCTGGCCCAGCTGAATCGCCACCGTGACGGCGCGAGAAGCGTGACACAGGAAGTCGCCTTCGCACTGTCTCTTGTGGACAGTTATGCGGGTGAGATGGTCGCTGCCGCCGACGCGTTGACCACCCGCCTTCCCCGCACCCTGAACCTGATGGACCAGGGGAAGGTGAGTGGGTTCGGGACGATGAAAGTCGCCGCGGCCACCGCGTGGCTGTCCGACGAGAACGCCCTCGCCGCTGATGCTTTGTTGGAAGAGCGCCTGCCGGGGAAGAATTCCGAGCAGATCCGGAAAGCGGCGAGTTATGCGGCGACGACGGTCGACCCGGAAGGCGCCGACAAGCGGTCCGAGCACCATCGTGGCGGCCGCCGACTCGCCCTGCGGCAGGGCGAGACAGGGGTGGCGTCGATCGAGATCGAAGACGGCCCCACCGAAAAGGTCACCGCCGCCTACACGCGGATCGACCGTGAAGCACGGGCCCTCAAAACCGGGGGTGAAACCCGCACCCTGGACCAATTGCGCGCCGATGTCGCGCTCGATCTCCTGCTCGGCGGACAGGGCGGGGTGAGTGAACGCACCGAGGTGTTCCTCTACATGGACCTGTTCACCTACCTCGGCCTCAACGACGACCCTGCGGAACTCGCCGGACACGGCCACCTCCCGGCCGCACTCGCCCGGCATATCGCGACCGGCCCGAACACTGTGCTGCGGAGGATCGTCACCGACCCGTTGTCCGGGCAGGTGCTGGACCTGGGCCGGGACCGATACCGGCCCACCACGGGACTCGGCGACTACGTCCGGGTCCGGGACCGTGAATGCCGAAGACCCGGCGTGCGCCACGAGGCGCTGTCAATCAATGTGGAGGTGAAAGACCTGCACCATTGTTATGTCGCATCATAGCGGTGATAGCTGAGGGCAGCGGAACCAGGAGACGCTGGGGAAG